>CANBDZ010000060.1 GCA_947367375.1 uncultured Bacteroidales bacterium
CAGTAAAAGTTCCGTCAAGTTGAGCATCAATCAATGCGTGGCCCTCAAATCCCAAACCTAGCAGGTCATCATAAGAATATACGTTTTCACCTGAGATGAAAGGCTGGAAAGTCTGTGTGGATTTGTTATAAGGAGCAACTGTTCCTCTGTCAATAGTATTGTAGACGCCAAAACGCAGCAGTTCGAAATTATCATCCTGATCATTATCCTCAACTGTAATCATAGCATAATTTCTCAGCATTGGGACCTTTTTAAACTTATTGGCAGTCTCTCCAACAAGATTTCCCTCTCCGTCTATGAGAATATTATCAACTGTCAGCCTATGCCAATATGAGGTTTCCATTTCTGCGTCCTTGGTCACATACATACTCGAAATAACTTCATTCTCGTGACCGTATCTGATCTGTCCTTCAGGACAGTTAGCTATGAAATGAATTATTCTTTTCTTGTCAGTAAGATTCAGTGTAACTTCAAAGGCATTCTCTGCTTCAATGCCATTATCAATATTGTCTTCATCGTAATCAGCTTTACGAGATTCCACGAAGTAACCGTTCTCATCAAAAACTATAAGGTAGAGGTTCTTCAAGTCAGCAGACAGCTGGTCACCCATAGCTTTGGTTTCAACCTTAGTGCGGGGAATAGACACACTGAAAGATATGGTGGCTTCACCATATACTCCTTCTCCTGGTGTAAAAGACGGAATTTCGATCAATTCCGGCGTCTGACAACCAGTCAGAAAGCAAAGAATAAAGAATATGTATTTAACCAACTTTTTCATTACCATATAATTTCTTTGTCACCCCAGGTGAAGAGATATTCATCACCAAAATGAGTTTCCCCATTAATATCCGTAACACTCCAAGCCGGATCAGGATTCTTTAATGCACTCCTATCAGAGCCCCAATACCATTCGTCATAAACACATCGGACAGAGATTCCATCACCAGGACTGTTCCATTGGATGTTACCACTATTCTCTCTTAAAGTCACGAGCTGGGACTTATCTTTCTTAGCATAAGAAGCAGTGGCATAATAACTACCGCTTGACAGAAAGATATCTTCAATAACCCCTGTCATCATTTGCAAGCGTATGATAAATTGGACTTCTGCAACTGTAGGTAGTCTCCATCTACCTGCAGGATATCCATCCTCCTGTAAAGAAGCGCATCGCATCGCAGCACTTTTCGGAGTACAATTCTTTCCACTCGCATTATTAAAAGAAACTATTCTAAATTTTGGTGCAACAATTTGAAATGCATTTCCGAAGCCTTCAGTTGGGTAGTAGTGTTGCAGTTCTCTTGGGGAATCGCCATTTAAGGCCGCTGCTTCAACCCAATTACGTGGATTATTTCCACCATCAAGCGCTATATCACTAACCCTTTGTCTCGGATCACCTATTATATATTTATAGGGCTGCGTGGCAGGTTGAGGAGTAGCGTTTTTTCCATTCGTCACATTAAGACACCCATCTGCATTTAAAGCCGGAGCATAAAACTCATCACTATTATCATCAAAAGATGAGACATTAATGATATACATCGAATTATTGGTTCTCGCATTATTTCCTTCAAAGTTTTTAACACCAGTAGATGCACCTAATGGATATCCGTCTAATGTCACATTATTCATAGTGCTAGTACTTGTATTCTGGTCACCGTTAATATATATAGACCTTAAGGTACTTGGATCTGGAATTATATACATTGAAGGATAGTAGACAAACGTGATGTATTCTACATATTTTCTCTCATCGTCAGTATCTGGTTCATTATCATTTATACCATTGATATTCAACCATATTTTCAGATGAACATAGACGGGAGAATATACCTTATTGTCCTTTAACTGATCAGTAGGACAATCGAATGTAATCTTGTCATTATCGTCTGATATATCGAAATCTACTTTACTGATAAGACCATTATTTCCGACAAGAGAAGTAGCCACGGCTGGATACTGAGCACACTTTATATAATATGCTGCATATTTCGTGTTCCTGTTATATTTTTTCTCCAAATCATCAAATCCTGCGATTATATCATCGTTGTCAGGCCATTCTAACGAGTAGCCGATTGGATGTGAGGCTTTATAATTTAGCACACCACTTGATATATTATTCATCTCTATTCTGTTCTCATTGACAATAAGATACTGCCACTGCGACAAATGGATCTCCTCATAATCTCCTTCGTGGATTGTGTCGATGTGGGACCAGTCAATGACATAGAAAGTACAGTCTGTGATCAATTCAGGTTTAGCCTCGATTGTACTTCCGAGCACACCTATGTTCAGGGTAAGGTCATACCAGTGGTTGGATTCTAATTTTCTGTAAACCGGGTTGATCTGCACCTGATAATAATAAGGGTGCAGGCCGGTTATTTCTCCGGCCTTGGTTTCTGTGTCATTGTCATCTACCACAGTACTTTTCACTCTTTCCCACGGAACTACCAGGTTGAAGTATGGTGCATTTACATCACCTTGATCCCATTCTTTTGAATACGAGTAGAATATGGCGTCACAACTGAAGATATTCATTTTTACTCCTTCACCATTTGTGACAGTTTCCTTAAGGGTAAAAGAAGTAGCTTTGAATGTTTCAAAGTGGTCTGGCTCTGACACCTCCGCTTCTGAATCCAGCAAACCATTCTTCAAACCATTATGGAAGCTGACCTCCATTTCTGTAGGATCTGTAACGTTTTCAAAGTTAGGCTCCCATCGTTCAGTTCGCAGCACAGTTCCTTCGTCACCTATAACATCTACCTCAATATATTCCGGAACCTTAAGGTTAAGTGTCACTTTTGATGCTGCTCGTATCAGTTCGATGTCACCACTTGCACTGCCGTTTGAAACAGTTGCATTGCCTTCGCCGTGCATAACGAATTTCTGTGGAGGATTCAATGCGTGAGTGTCGTTATCAGCTACAACAAACTCAAATTCCGCTGCCTCTATTTCAATTCCTTTTAATTGTGCGATTGTGGAATTTGCCAGCAGAGCCTGACCTTCAGGCAAAGTAAGGTTGGCAATCACATACACCTTACAACTTGTACCATTGTTAGGAAATATTGCTCGGAATTCAGCCTCTGTAAGATAGAGATATACTTTTGCCTGCTTTGTGACATCCGGATCAAAGTGCGCGTAATATACTGCAGCAGTGTTTTCTGTGGCATTGGCAGTATAAAAAAAGCAATCCAGGGTCTCAATCTTATTCTCATTAGGAGTACCAGGAACAAGTGCCTTAGTCTCCAATGTCGAATTGTTGATATTTAAGACAATACTGTTCTTCACTTGTCCTTCATCAAGCTGCAACTCTTGAGAACAAGCATTTAATACGAGCAATGACAATAATATATATATGAATCTCTTCATCTTCAGACGATAAATTTTAATTTCTATTTCTGACAATCTTGTATTCGTTGTATGGTTTTCCAGGAATAAGTTCCTTTACTACGATTGTTCTGCCGTCTGCAGTCTGTACGGTTATTCGCAAGGTTGCTGTGTGCGTAGGAGATGGTAGTTCTGTTCTAGTCGCTCTAAGCCTTATCTTTCCTTCTACTCCGACTTCTCCTGTAGCATCATATTCAGGATCCGATGAAAATTCAAATGCTGCGATCAGACCCTCCGATTGGATCAGAGAGGCATTCCACACCGCACCTTTAGGTGACAATATGGTAAACTTAGCCTCAGCCCAGACTTCACCGCTATTATCAATAATGACCTCACCGGTGCTGTCATTAATGCTATAATATGTATTTGGTGTCCATTCCAAAGCATTATCTTGATCGACAACCACTACATCAGTAAAGTCCATTTCGTCAGTTTCCTGTTCCCAGTCCTTGACTGTACAAGTGAGAAGCAGTTCCTTCTCAGTGAATGTCAGGGTGTGAGCATAGCGTTTTCCACCTTCCCAAGAATCATGTCCAAGTGAGTTCAGTGCAATAGTAGATGTGGTGGTGGTAGAGCCGATGGTATAGTTGATATCGATGGTTGCGTCCTTCAGTTCATCTGCAGTCTGTGCCCACACCATAAAATAGCTCTCGCCGGTACTGAACACATTCTCGATTACTCCAGTTGACTTGGCCAATGTTGTATTGAATGTTTTTGTGATATTCTCTTTTGCCTTGTCTGCATACTGAACAACAGGAGTATCAGGGAATGGAGAAACACCGTTGCCATCAAAGTCAATGGTTGCAGACTTTGTTGTGTAGATTCCATTGAGGCTGATGCTATTAATATGGATATCCACAGAACTACGCTTATTCTGAACCTTAAACTTGAATGCGCTGAAAAGGTGGTTCATTGTAAGGTCAACAGTACCGTTATCCGGCCTTTCTCGGGTGAAATCGCGTTTAACGACATCCGAATACAAGAAGTCGTACTGTACCGAGTTATCCTCAAACTTTTTCTCATCAACAGACAGAATGCCATTTATGGCATCCCAAGAAACAACAACAGGTGGACCGTCATCAGGAACTGGAGTGCCGTCCGATGTCAGCCATCCGAAGAAATTATGACTTGTGTCGTAGATCCACAGGTATTCTGAGTTTTCAGAGTAGTCCCATACATTTCCACTTCCACTGCCTTCAATTGAAGCCTGATCAATATAGTACCAACCGTCAGTGCCGTCAAGCTTGGTCATATAGTCAAATACGACCATTTTGCTTCCAGTAGGGAAACTTCCATCGATGAATGCCTTTGTCTGAGGTGTCTCAGGTGCAAAAGTGATTGCATAGGACGACATGTCGCCAACCTTTCCGTCCTTTACGCAAGAAAGGGCAGAAACGATAACGAGACAGTATATCAGTATGTTTCTTATTGTATTCATTTAAATCTCTCTTCTATAATCTCTAACAGGAACTGTACTTCGTCAATACCGACTGAAAGTGTGTAGTTGTACTGACGTCCTTGCTCGAGATCGGTGCACATTTCGCAGGTCTTCAGAGTCTGTGTAAATCCTGTATCTGATGCTGTGCGATACTCATATTCTACCGTAACGACAGTGTTAAGAAGCTGAGGTATTACATTCCATGTTCTTCCTATCGGGTACGGAACGCTTCCTGTCATCTGTTCTCCTTCAAAGAAAGGAAGCTCCATAGTTTCCTCTGTTAACACCCATGTCGGTTCTGGCAGAGAATTGAACTTTCCTGAACTTATAACATTATCAACAGTGATGGACTTGATGATGATCTCCTCTGACTTATTGACTCTGTTCTTTACATGGAATTTAACCTGAGAAAGCGCATGCTTGAACGGAAGAACCACCACTCCGCCACACTCTACCTTGTCAAGATCACTCTGCGGATCTGTGTAAAGAAGGTCTGCCTGGTTTTCCTTCATATCATAAGTGCAGGACACGCCGTCAGAAGAAGTACATCCTTCAAAATCGGCAGCAGGAGAATATGCTATCACAGTAAGTCTCTTGTCCCTTGACGGCCAGAGGGCGTCATCAAGAAGTGCCCAATGCTCTGCATCGCTTTTACGAGCAAGTGCCTCAGCCATATATACATCAGCAGCCTGGCTGTCTGTATTCCACTGCAATGTCCTGTCGAGTTCCCATGCATTTATTGCAAATGGCTGATTTTCAGGATAATCATTCGAGGCATCAGTCTTAGTAGGGACATGCATCACCGGATGGAACAGCATCTGCATCTCGGGATCATACACTGTCTTCTGATCCTGAGTGCAGCCTGCAAGTGCCAGCAGCAAAAACATATATGAAAGTGTCCTTTTCATTATTGGGTCACCACAGATTCAATGCTCACATTCTCCCATTCACCTACAGTTGGAGAGAAGGTAATTACATCATATCCTATAGTTATATTATATATGTATCGGTTGCCCATCTCCCACTTATCTGTAAGATCGCTAAGTCGTACGGTCGCAGACTGTTCGTAAGTGTGACCAGATATGGTCACTTCGTAACCGACTGTGATGTATGCATCGAGGTTGGTGTGAAGGTTGAGCGACTCATCGTAATCATTTATGAGCTGAGGCATAAGCAGAAGCGCGCCGCTCAACTCCTGGATTTCTGTCGAAAGCAGAGTTTCGCCCGAGTATGCCTGGTAAGCGGTTGTTGTCAACTCCGGACTTACCTCGGTCCACTTTGGAACACTGCTGTATATAGCATTAGCATCCTCAGTCTGATCGATATTCTCCTTGAATGAGCCCTTGTACTGCACCTTGCCCAATTCTATAGAAGTGAGGTTTATGGATACACCGGTATATTCCCTATCCTGCTTCACAGTGAATCTGATGGATGAAAGCATATGCCTGAATGTAAGGTCAAGGCCGTTGTAACCTCCTGGAGTGTTGTTGTTTGAGTTCTTATTATAGATTCGCTCAGCGTACATCAAGTCCTGCTGTAATGACGCATCCGAGTGGACGCTGAAGTCGGTGACACTAAGTCCGTCAGCTGCATATACAAATGTTCCGGTACCGTTTCCTGGAGTTGCACTGTGGGCGTTTGTTGGAGAGTAGCAGCCAAAGCTGAGGACGCTGCCCATAGGCCAAGAATATGCCTTACGGTCAGCTTCTGGTTTCAATTCTGAAGATCCGGACCATCCGTTATATCTTGTATCATAAGCGAATGCTACTCCATTGATGTAATAAGTAGCGTTAGCAGAACTCCAACCGTCATAATTTGAAGGTGAAGCATGCTGGACTGCGAACACTGTGAAGAACTCGTCAGTCGGATATGTTGTGTCTATCTCACCATAATGAGGCACTTCGGATGGATTGGATGACTTTGTCATTGCACCTACCACAGGAGTTGAGAAAGAGATTTCCTCTCCTCCTTCCTGATGGCCATACATATCCTTGCTCACGCAACCTGTAAAGAACGCGAGCGCAGATGCCAATATGATGATTGTCTTTTTCATTGCTTTCATGGCACTCCCACGGGCGGTCAGGCCCGAGGGAGCGTAAGGAGTATAATTAGTTAACTGAAACGTCTGGAGTAACGAGATTATCAGACCAGTCATCAACGAGTGGATCGAAGTAGATTTCACCAAGACCAACTGAGATAGTGTAGGTGTATCTCTTTCCGATTTCCCAAGCATCAATTACAGTCTCACCAACTTTAAATCCAGTAGCAAGGCTAACAGTCGCTACCTGTGTAATGGCGTCATCCATATCTGCATTCTCAAGTGTATAAGTCACTCTTATAGATACATCCTCCAATGACTGAGGAAGAAGGATAAGGTCTGTGGTCTTGCTAGCTGGGGTTTTGCTTGCATTATGTGTATAATATGTATCAGGAGTAAGTACCTCGTCAACTTCAGACGATGTAAGTTCAATGCCATTTGCATCTGAATATGCTATGTAATCAACTTGGTTTAAGTGACCAGTCCAAGCTGCATTAGTCTGGGTCTCCACACCATCAATTGTTACTTTTTGTCCTGTCTGAGCATTGTTAACATCAGCAAGTCCCTGAGAGAAATCTGCTTCTGAAAAGGCATTAAGCACCTCTATCTTTGTAACCTTCAATGTAGTTCCAGCATACACATCAGCAGCTTTGACCTTGAACATAATAGACGACAATGCGTGCTTGAAGTTAATCTGTACTCCGGCATATGGATCAGCTGCCGATGTAACCTGGTCTACAGCCACTTTGTTATATGCCCTTTCGCTAAACAACAGATCGACCTGATCACTAGCAGCGCCAACAGTATAATCTGTAAATTTGATACCATTAGCATCGACGTCCGCGTTAGCAGCTGCTGGCGAATACGCAATAAATGTCAATGAACCATTCTTTGGCCAATAATAAGCCTTAGATTCATGTCTCCATCCTTTGAGTGTCTCATTATATTTAACCACAACGTTATCCATGTATATTTGACCATCAGCATAGTTGGTATATTCACCTCCATCTTCTTCTTCATCATAATAATATGCCCATACTGCAAATTGAGAAGCAGTAGGATAAGCATTTGCAATTTCTGCAACTTTGGTTGCAGGAGACATTACAGGAGCGGCAAATGAAATCTCCTGCTGCTCTGTTACTGATGGAGCGAGCTCGTTCTTTGTACAGCTTACAAGCGCTGCGCTTGCGATTGCTGCGATGAAAAATAACTTTTTCATGATTTTGAGTTTTTAATTTGTTAATTGTTTTAATTGATTTTCTTGGCACACCCCCAGGCGATCAAACCTGCGGGTGCGAATAAAAGCTTAATTAGATTTCCACATCCTCAACGGTAACATCTTCCCAATCAGCCACATATGGCTCAAAGTAAATTCTATCAAGTCCGATAATGATATTGTAGATATAGCGTTTTCCCCTATTCCACATAGCAACAGTTGATGTCGAAATAGGTGCTTCATATACCTGATCCAGGACAGGACCTGTACCATTCTGAATTGTGTAAGTAACCTTCAATGTAACTCCTGACAAATTCTGCGGGATAAGCATGAAATCTGTTGGACGAACTCCATTTGATACAGCAGGTGAAGTAGTTGTTTGTGTTGATGTCCAATAAGCCACATTTGTCAATACCACATTTAATGCTTCAGTGTTGTCTACCTTATAAGTGCCAGTTGTACCTGCCATTGTCCAGCAGTCTATAGCTGGTGTAGCTGAAGCTTTAGCATCAGTAAGTCCCTGGTTAAATGAGCCCTTGGTATCGGCATTAACTATCTGTATGCTCTTCAAAATGATTTTAGTTGAGGCAGAGTAGTCTGCTTCTGTCTTAACTGTAAATGCTATTGATGAAAGAGCATGCTTGAATGCCAAATGAATACCAGTGTAAAGGTCATCTGTTACACCTTCATTGTCACCTGTACCATTTGCACCAGCATTAGTATCCATATTTGAGGTTTGCTTTTCTACAGCTCTTTCACTAAAAAGGATGTCTCTTTGATTAGTCAAATCTGTATTTACAACATAATCTGCAATCTGAATACCATTAGAATTGCAGCTTGCATCAACACTTGCTGGAGAATACGCGATAAAGCTAAGTGTTCCATTCTTAGGCCAATAATAGTCAGCTGTAGGAGCCCAAGAGTTGCTGCCATAATAAACAGTCACATTGTCCATATAAGTCGGATCAGTAGCCCAATCTCCGACATTATACACCTTGTCTGAGTGATACTTTGCCCATACAGCGAATGCATAATCAGCAGAAGTAGGATAATTGTTCCATACTTCATTAGATGCCTTTGTAGCTGGAGCTACAACCGGAGCAGCGAAAGTGATCACCGACTGATCAGCAACCTGAGCCACCTCGTTCTTTGTACAGCTTACAAGCGCTGCGCTTGCGATAGCTGCGATGAAAAATAACTTTTTCATTTTAGTTGATTTAAGTTGTTAATAGTTAATTGTTTGTATTTGTTGTTTTGTTTTTATTTTCTGGTTTGTTAGAAGACTATATCTGGAGTTACTTCTACGTCATCCCATGCCTCAACCTCTGGTGCGAAGTAGATCTCGTCGAGGTCGATTACGATGTTGTAGGTGTATCTTCTGCCTGGCTCCCACTCTTTGCCTACGATATTGTCGAGACGTGCCTCTACTGTTACGTTTACTGCTGGAGTGTCATCGCCTGGAGGGTTAATTGAGTAAGAGATGATAGCGTTTGCACTTTCTGGGAGTGGCTGTGGGAGACAGATAAGGTCTGTCTGGTTCTCCTGGCCGTTCATCACCCACTTCACGTCATTGAGGACCTTTCCTGCAGGGTTGCTATAATATATATAAGGAAGGGTCTTGTTGATGCGGTTTGAGTGGTTGCTCCAAGTAGGATCTGACTCATAGCCTGCTGCAGCTTCGTTTACCTTCTCATCGAAGTCACCCTTTGTGAACACACCATAAACGCAAACCTTTTGAAGCTTGATCTCGGTGCCGTCGAATGGGTATCTCTTTCTTGCGGTGAACTGGATTGATGAAAGGGCGTGCTTGAAGTCGATGTCTACCTCGTTGTAATCAACGTTAGTGTTGTCATCGCTTCCCTTTACCTTATTATATGAGCGCTCGCTGTAAAGTACGTCAACATGGTTCTTAGCGTCTGCCTCTACCTGGAAGCCAGTGAGCTTGAGACCTGTTGCTGTGTAGTCATGTCCTTCCGCATTTACATCGCTTGGAGAGTAAGCTGCAAATGTCATCTTACCATTCTTTGGCCAGTAGTGCTTGTTAATCGCTACCCAGCCATCAACAGTGTTGTCATACTCGGTCTTCACGTCATCCATATAAAGGGATGAAGCGTCCCAAGATGTGAAGTTGTCCTGGTGCCATACACCATAGACATTGAAATTTTCGTTTGTTGGGTATGCATTGTCAGTGAGTTCTCCTGCTACTGCCTTTGTTGCTGTTCCTACAGTAGCGGCGAACTTGATCTCCGACTGCTCTACAGTGAGCACTTCATTCTTTGTACAGCTTGCAAATGCTGCGATTGCGATAGCTGCGATGAAAAATGCTTTTTTCATGGTGATTGAGGTTAATTGTTTAATCTTATTGTTTGTTTATATATTTCCTTTTTAAATGACGATGTCTGATTCAACATCGCTCCACTGGTCAACTGATGGGGTGAAACCGCCGCTTCCTCCTCCGCCTGTGCTTGGTGGCGGCTCTGGGATGGTGATGATGTCATCAAGAAGGAGCCACTGGTTGTTTATAGCCTCAGGGGTCTCGAAGTCTGCCGAGATGTCCAATGTCGCACTGAATGGTACACCGTAAGTCGTCATGAAGTCGAATGTCACTTCGAGCATATTTACCATTGCGTCGATTCGTCCGAATATTCCGAAGGTTGTGTATATTACCGCCTCTTCTGTCTGCGTCCTTGCTGTAGCCTTGTCTGAAATCATTTCGAAGTAGACTGTTACCGGCCTATCGAGGTTCAGCTCTCTATTCTGAAGGTTGATCGAACCTGACATACCTTCGAGGAGGGAGACGGCAGATGAGATGTACTGTGCACCTCGTACTCGAACCTGAAGATAATAAGACTTGACTATACTCTCGGCGTAGAAATACGGCTTGCCGTCTGTAGCTCTGAGGGTGTCAACAGTCTCAGAATATGGAATTATCAGTTCGTCGCTGTTAGCTACAAAGAGGTGGTCAGGGTCATATACGATGCTCTCTACTACAGGGCCCTTTCCTTCAGGATCTGTCGGAGATTTTCCTTCAGCCTCACCCTGAGCCTGCTGAGTCTCCTTGTTTTCCTTGTTCCTTGACGGAGATCGGCTTGGGATCTTTGTGTACAAGTGAGAAGCAATCTCATTTGTGTAAGCGTTGATACCAAAGTGGTTGTTGCTTGAGCCGATGATGGTGGACTCTGTGTCGAAGTTGTAGGCAATAAGGTTATACGCACCTGGGTCTGCGATGATGTATCCGTCATAATAGTGACCGATTTCGTCGTGGCCCTGGTTACGGAGGTATCTTTCAGCCTTTACGTTACCAGTCTCCGGATCGGTAAGGAGGACGCGGAGGACAGTTGGTGACTTGTATGAAGGCTTGTTGTAGCTTTCGTTGTAGAAGCCTGTAGTGACATTGAGGAGTTCCTCATCCACGTACACTTTTACATAGTGCGTGTTAGAAAGCTCGACAAGCGGACGCTTCTCGCATGAAACGGTCAGGAGGATGACGCAGAATGTAAAGACTGCGCCGAGTATGTTGGTCAGTCTTCTCATTATCTGGTCTTATAAGTTGTTCTTGTTATAGGGATCACAAAGCTGACTTCAGCCTTGGTAGGGCCCCAGTAATGCAGTCTTCCGGCATTGTTACGGTCCTTGATGAGGATCTGCCAGTCCTCTGTAGGGATGTAATGCTGGTAAGGTATGCTTGCATAACCGCCTGACAAGCTGAATTCCATGTGGAAACGCTTGCCGAGAGGAATTGCAAAACCGTATGTAAGTCCGGCACTCCAGAATGTGAACTGGTAGCAACCGAATCTGTCCCACTGAAGGTCTCCGTCACCGCTCCATACGTGTGCTCCGATGAAGTGGCCGAGGAGGTTGTTGCCAAGTACGTTATCGCCGCGATACTCCGGTATGAACCAGTAGCGAAGCTCTGTGCCGAGTGACAGGAACTGGAGACAGTGTCTGTTGTCGCGTGTCACCCACCAAGGTGTGTGCTGCTGGAACTGAACTGAGAGTCTGTCTGCAACCGGCACCTCGATCGCATAGTTTAGACCGGTTCCTGCATCATAAAGAAGGTTGGTCTTAAGAGCGAAGAGAGTGCGCTTCTGCTCGATAATTTGCGGCTTAACCTCTGGACGGACGATAGTGACTGAATCAACCTGATGAGTCATCTCTGCCTTCATTGCCGCTTCCATTACCGCAGCTACCTCCGGCATTGGATCGATAACTTCTGCCCAGACGCAGATCCAGGTTGCAGCACGAAGCTCTGGCATATACCTGCGGATAAGGTATTTCCAGGTAATACCTTCGTTCAGCTGCTGGAGTCGCCATTTTCTGGTCTCGTCGCTGATGCCTTTTGTGCGGAGAATCTGGAGGACTTTGTCACGGTCGTGACGGAAGTATCTTTCTTCAACGATCTTCTCGAGTCCATCCCAGTTTTCGGCGATAGGACTGAGCTTGATCTTACCTGCATTGAATTTAGAGCTGTCAGGCGAGTAGCTGAGGAGAAGTTTCTTGGCATTCTTACCACGCTCTCGAGAAAGATACGCATTGAGCTTGATACCACCCTCTGGAGAAGCCCATGAGTAGATGGTTACGCTGTCGATTCTTGGTGAGTTGGAGAAATAGTGACGGATTCTGTGGAGCTGTGCCTTGTTGTCCATGTAGTCCGCATCGAGTTCGATCTCATTGACTCGGTAGTGGATGATGAACTGCTCAGTCTTCGATGAATCTCTGTCCTGAGTGTGTGATTCTGTCACATTATCGGATGCTACTATCTGGCCGGCCTCAGACTGACCGATATGCGACTGCGAGTGTGCCGGCACAGAGACCAGTACAGTCAGCAGGAGTATTACCAGATAGAGCTTGTTTTTCATAATCGTTCGCCAGCTTCCAGTTCACACTGAGCAAGCACAAAATAAGGTTAAAAAGATTCGATAAAGTCACACACTACTACGCGCGCGTCTAGCACGGGCGAGATAGCACACAAAGTTACGAACGATTATGCGGGGTGTTATCTTATGATTTACAGAATAGACGTTCTGTTTTTACAAAAATACAGATTTTAGGGGCTGTCTCTTATACACATCTCCGAGCCCACGAGACCCTAAGACATCGCGTATGCCGTCTTCTGCTTGAAAAGGGGG
>CANBDZ010000061.1 GCA_947367375.1 uncultured Bacteroidales bacterium
GATATGAACCTGCATATGGAGCACGTCCTATCAAGCGTCTGATGCAGAAGGAACTGATAAATATCCTTGCAAAGTCCATCCTTGAAGGACAGGTTCGCAAGGATTCAGTGATTTTGATCAGCATGCATGACGGGCAGATAGCCGTAAGCAGCAAAGCTTAGGTTTTATGCCATGATGGTGGTGAGCCAGCCGGCGTCGATGCGTGCAAATCCTTCTTCCGGCTTGATCTGGGGATTGCGGGAGAGGATGGCTTCGCAGTCCTGGTAGACGTTCCAGCCTACGTTCACTCCAAGCATTTGGCCGCCAAGAGGATACATGAAGGTGAGGAGACGCTCCTCGCCTTCTCCTTCGCTGCGGTAGAAGTGGAAGGTTGAGGCAAGGAATTCCTCTTTCTGTTCTGCTCCTACGTTCTTCTGAACCATTTCGAGTTTAGTGACATACTTGCACATTTCAAGTACAACATCGTCAAGTCCTGCGTCTTTGACCAGGACTTTTTCCATCAATGAACCCATGTCATTGACACGGCGCAGAGTGTAGCCGCCCATTGCCTTGGTGTGCATGGTAATAGCCTTCATCTGTGTTTCAGAGATTTCACCTTCAGGAATAAGCCATACCATGAGTCTTGCTTCCGGATCATGGTAAAGGGTCTCGTATCGGGCGAGGTTTACCTGACCGCAGTGAGGACATTCCCACAGGAAGAGGGAACCGTCCTTGACTTTGGCCTTGAGTTCCGGGTTGTCGGCTATGTTGATGCTTTTATAGACTGTTACTGTGTGCTGCTCGCCGCATTTGCTGCAGGGGGCGATGGCTTGGTTGATGATTGACATATTATCTAAAAAGTTACATTAAACGTAGGGGTGAATTTCCAGCGGGCAATTTCTATATCGCTGGATTCGGAGATGGATTGCAGTGCGTTACCTCCGTTGTATGAGGCCGAGATTCCGAAAGAACAAGGCCAGCCGAGGGTGAGGATGCTGTTGAGGTCAAGGCTGAGTTCTGTGCCCGCAGACCAGAGTCCGCCGACATTTGTGAACGAGTAGTCAAAATGAGGAACTACTACCAGTCTCTTGATGGCGAAGAAAGAACCTCCTATAGAAAGATCACCGATATATACAGGTACAGCATACTCGGCAGTTACTTTTCCGACAGCATCGTTCCTTGTGGAAATCCAGCTCAACAAGCTGTAGTTAGAGGAAAGTCCTCTTGGAAGGAAGTTGGTTGCGGACTGTCCGAATGGTGCATCATTGAGTTTCTTCTGCACCAATCCTGTAAGTCTTATACCGTGTTCAGGAAGTATTCCAGGGATATATCCATAGGTATAGAAATAGCCCATAGGAGATAAATATTGCATGCTTTCAAGGCTTGCGGAAGCACCGATCTCCGCTCCGATTCCCCATTTTGGATAGACTGCGGAGTTAGGGGTTGCAAGCGATGTGTAACCTCTCAGGGATCCGGACAGACTGTGGCGGAAGGTGTTTTTTCCAGGGGTAATTTCCTTGAATGAAGGATTGTACAATTCTTTCATCTTGCCTCCGGCCTGCATCTGATGGTGAGACTCCATTCCTGAAATCACAGCGGAGGTGTTGAACATATCATTGTTGATTGAATATGTAACTTTAGGGATGAAACCCTTGTACCAACCTCCGGATGACAGATTGAACGGAATGTATGCTGAGAATATACCCTCAATGTAAGGAGCGGCAAGCTCACTTGATGCAATCTCCATCATATAGCTCTTGTCCTCCATTTCATAGGCATTGACGTTGTACTGCCTTGCTGCTCTGTCATTTACATTGACCTTTGCCTCAAGAACAGGATAAAGTCCTGAATATGTTATTCTTGCATGTCCGGAGTTACGCCAGACCTCCGGGTTATACGGATCTTTGTGCGCAGAGTAACCGAATTCTCCGACGGATGTCGAAAGCTTGTTCTGGAAGATACCTGTAGCTCCGAGCGAAGCAGCCTGCCAGATGTAGTCGTACGACATATTCATTATTCTGTCCACATTCACATACACAGGTGCCCATGAGTGCAGTCCTATCATGTGAGGTACCTTTCTATATCTCTTTGGCTCTGATATATTCAATGAAACGGGTTCTTCCGCTCCTCTCGAAGCGGCATACTCTTTTTCCTGCTCTGTGACCTTCTCTGCGATAGGATACTTATGCAGCTGAGAGAAATCTACTGTATTGTCCAGAAGCGAGTCAACAGGGGTGCGGAACAGTTTCATTCCGTCGAGAGTCTGTGACGAATAGTACAGATACTTTCCGTCAGAGCTGTATTGGAAATCAGAAGCTCCATATCTCAGCGACGTACGTTGACGTACAACGCCTGAAGCCGGGTCGAGCTGATACATCTCGTTGACTCCTGTCCTGTCGCTTGTGAATATCAGTGCGTCACCATATGCCTTGAAATCCTTTATCTTCAGCGGCTCCGGATCAAGGACGGTTTCCCAGTCCCCGTTGTCGACGATACGGTATATTCCATAGCCGTTTTCAGATATGGCTGAAGCATATATATTGCCTCCGGCCATTGCTCTTTCCACTACCTGAAGGGTGTCGGGGGCAGGGTAGGAGTTACGGATATGACCGTCTGTGCCGTCCAATATATCGATATATGACCTTCCATCGATTTCATATCTCGTCGTCATCATGTTTCCTCCTTCGGAGGTAGGTGATGGATTGTGAAGGAGTTTGTCGCTCTTTACCTTATGTTTCTTGCCATCCTTTATATATCTGATGACTGACTTTGTCTTGAGGCTCCATCTTTCATCTGTCTGGGTTTCGCTCCAATAAAGGCTCTGAAGGTCTTCTGACCATTGCAGCGAGGATGTGTAGTAAGGAAGTCTTGTGATCATTTCTTCCTTGCCGTCACCGTCAATGCGTACGATTGCAGGAGTCTCGACATGGCCCTGTCTGATGGCGTAGATGTCGTTTCCAGTCATGGTCAGACCTGTGTAGTCAGTGTACCATTTACCGGATTGGGTTACAGGCTCTGAGTAGATGTATGGCTTTCTTGCTTCTGCAGAAGCACTCCAGAGTGTGTACATAGTGTCACGGATCTCCAGGAACATAGCTTCCTTCTTCTTGCCGCTGATCTCTCTGTCTAATTTATTGAATGTTCTCAGATTCAATGGTTTGTCTGCAGCAAGGTGGTAGCCTGTTGACATGTAATCGGTGCAGTCGTACAGATACCTCATGCCACCGACTGTAAGATAGCCGAGCGAGTAGTAGTCAGGTCCGTAGTACTTCTGCGACGGGAATCTCCATCTGATCCAGGATCTGTAGTCTCCCTGGTCGAAGGCTACCCAGTAATAGTTGAGGAAGTCAGCTGTACGACCTCTTCCGGATGGTGTGAGAGCTGTCTCTATGATGACTGCGTCGCCTTCCATTCTGGCTATGGTAGGATAGACAAGTGACACCAGGATGTTATACATCTGTCCGAAGAACCAGTTTCCCGGCTTGAGATCATCTGTCATGCCGAATTGCATCTGTGCAACGTGACGTGATTCGTGTACAGAAAGCATTGTTGTCCAAGGCATTGGTTCAGGATCGTAGGCCGAAGGTATGGTGAAGAGATCCATTCGTTTCGGAGCCCAGGCAACAGAGCCGTTGGCTGCATTGTAGGCGTGCATGACAACAGGCATCTTGTAGCCGCTGAACAGGTAACCGGCGGTTCTGGACACGGGGATGCGGTATTTTTCCAGTTTTTCTGCATATACGCGGGCCAGGGAATCAGTCTTTTCCGGATATATGATCTTGAAATTGTCGGTTTCTATCGAATACCACAGAGCTTTTCCCGGGTCGTCTCCTGTCACATAGAACTGTGCTGAAACGAGCTGCGGCAGCGATAGAAACATGAATAATATGATGATTCTATATAGTTTGTCCATATATATGCATAATTCGGTACAATACGCAAATCTAATAATTTTTTATATTTTTGTGTCTACTAACAGGACTTTAAAGGACATGAAAAATATAGGCCTTATCGTAATTGCAGCAAGCATAATCTGCGCTTGCGGACAGAATAAAAAGATTGAGAAGTTCGTGCCGCAGCCATTCCCTTCGGTGACAATTCCTGGCATGATTACAGATCAGAATGAGGCAGTGGAGTACCTGTCGCTCCATTATTGGGACGGCATTACTGATGCTGAAAGGGATTATCCTTCGGACTCGCTGATAGTCAGTGGAGTACGCTACTCTGATGTTGAGCAGAAATTTGCAGACTGGACTTCTGTCCTTTCGATGGCGACACCTCAGGCAGTGGAGAAATCTGTCGCAAGGCTCTATGACAGAGCGTTGGCATGCGAGAGGAAGAATTCTTCGTCCAATGTGTTCGAGACATTCAATGAACTGGCATATAAATATTTCTATGATCCGAATTCTCCGATGAGGAATGAGGATATATATTATCACTTCGTCAAGAGACTTGCCACATATGACGGAATTACCCCTGAAATGAGGGATAAATATGCCTATGATGCCAGAATGTGTTCGCTCAACAGGGTCGGAACAGTGGCAGCTGACTTCCGCTTTGCCGACAAGACCGGAAAGATCCGCACCCTTCACAGCATAGATGCACCGGTGATCCTGCTATTCTTCAGCAACCCGGGATGTGAAATGTGTTATGACATAATCCAGGTTCTGAGCAGCTCTGAGGCCATATCTGAAAGGATTGCAGCAGGTCAGCTGGCTGTCATAAACATATATATCGACGAGGATCTTGAGGGTTGGCGTTCATATATGCCTATATACCCTGAGAACTGGTACAACGGCTTCGATCCTGACCTGGTTATCCGCTCAGAGAAGCTCTATAACGTCAGGGCTATCCCGTCTCTTTATCTTTTGGACGAGAACAAGAAGGTGCTGTTCAAGGACGTGCCTGAACAGACGCTTTTCCGTGTCTTGGGAATATAATTTCATAGGCTCATTTATAGGAATTTCAGCTTTTTTACCCTAAATTTGAAGAATTGTGTCATTTAGGATAAAGAACTATGGAAATTAGAAAGGAAATCTGGGGCAAGACCTCTTGCGGTAAGGAATTCATCAAATATACAGTCAAGAATGCCAGCGGCGCTTATGTTGAATTATGTAATATAGGTGCAGCGCTTGTCAGCGCTGTCGTTCCTGATAAGGACGGAAATATGGCTGATGTGGTGCTCGGTTATGCAAAGCCGGAGAGTTATTTCGGTGACGGACCTTGCATGGGCAAGGTGCCTGGGCGTTTTGCAAACCGCGTCTGCGAAGGCCGCTTCACCCTTGACGGAGTGGAGTACACTCTTCCGATAAACAATGGTCCTAACCACCTCCACGGTGGTCCGGACGGCTTCCAGAACAAGATATGGGAAAGCCGCGAGCACGAAGGCGGAATCGAGTTCCTTTACTACAGCGAGGATGGTGAAATGGGCTATCCAGGTGCTCTTAAGGCAGTTGCCCGCTACGAGTGGACAGAGGAAAATGAGCTCCGTCTCACCCTCACAGCAGAGTCTGACGCTCCGACTGTCCTCAATCTTACAAACCACGCCTACTTCAACCTCAATGGTGAAGGAAGCGGTACTATCCTGAATCATACACTGAAATTCAACTGCTCGGAGTATCTTCCTACAACTCCTTCGCAGATTCCTCTCGGAGAGAGCGAGCCTGTAGCCGGTACTCCTATGGACTTTGTTAACGAGAAACCTCTCGGACAGGACATAAAGGCAGACTTCCCTGCATTGAACTATGGTAAGGGCTATGATAACTGCTGGGTTATCGACGGAGCGGAGGCTGGCCAGCTTCAGCTTTGCGGAGAGCTTTACTCTCCAGAGAGCGGTCGTCTGCTTACTCTCTACACAACACAGCCGGGCGTCCAGCTCTACACAGGAAACTGGCTCTCAGGCTGCCCTGAGGGCAAGAACGGCCACATCTACAACGACTACGAAGGTGTTGCCATCGAGTGCCAGAACTACCCTGATGCACCGAACAAGCCAGACTATCCGACATCAGTTCTCCGCCCAGGCGAAGTCTATGAGCAGGCAATAATCTTTGCTTTTGGAACCAGATAAAACCTGCCCAGTCATCCCCGCCTTGCTCCCTCATCGTCATCCCCGACTTGATCGGGGATCTATAACAACCAACACGACCACAATATGAAACAGTATTTAGACTTACTACGCCATATCCGTGAAAACGGAACAATGAAATCAGACCGTACCGGTACAGGTACTCAGAGTGTTTTCGGCTACCAGATGCGCTATGACCTCAGCGAGGGTTTCCCTCTCCTGACAACAAAGAAGGTGCACCTGAAATCAATCATCTACGAACTTCTGTGGTTTATTGCAGGAGACACCAACGTGAAGTATCTTCAGGATCACGGAGTCACTATCTGGGACGAGTGGGCTGACGAGAACGGTGATCTCGGACCTGTCTACGGCCACCAGTGGCGCAGCTGGCCGACTCCGGACGGACGTACTATCGACCAGCTTTCCAACGTGATCAACCAGATCAAGAACAATCCGGACTCGCGTCGTATGATTGTTTCTGCATGGAATGTTGCAGAGGTAGAAAAAATGGCTCTTCCTCCATGCCATTCATTGTTCCAGTTCTATGTGGCCGACGGCAAGCTTTCGTGCCAGCTCTATCAGAGAAGCGCTGATGTGTTCCTCGGTGTTCCTTTCAACATCGCATCATACGCCCTTCTCACTATGATGATAGCACAGGTCTGCGGTCTCCAGCCGGGAGAATTCGTCCACACTACAGGTGACACCCACATCTATACGAATCATTTCGAGCAGGTAGCAACACAGCTTTCTCGCGAGCCGCGTGCTCTCCCTAAGATGAAGATCAACCCTGAGGTGAAGGACATCTTCGACTTCAAGTACGAGGATTTCGAACTCACTGATTACGACCCATATCCAAGAATTCCGGCTCCTGTAGCAGTGTAGTTATGAAGAAGTGCATCATAGTAGCAATAGCAGACAACAATGCCATAGGTAAGGACAACGCCCTCCTGTGGCATATTTCTGAGGACCTGAAGTTCTTCAGAAGCACAACCGTCGGTTGCCCTGTAATAATGGGCCGCAAAACCTACGAGTCCATTGGAAGACCTCTTCCGAAGAGGCTTAACATCATAGTCTCACGCAAAGGATATGAAGCCCCGGAGGGTGTTATGGTGGTGGATTCCATAGAAAAGGGATATGAAGTCGCTAAGGAGCAGGGTGCAGAAAAGTGCTTCGTCATCGGCGGAGGCCAGATCTACGCACAGGCCATGCAGATTGCAGATGAAATGGTCATCACCCATGTCCATACCGTCATCGAGGACGCTGACACATTCTTCCCTCAGATAGATCCGGAAACATGGAAAGTCGCGGAGCGCAGCGAGCTCAAGACCGATCCTGAAAGCGGATATACATTCGAATTTGTCAAATATATAAGATAGCTTGACTCATATGAAACGAGACAGTTTCGGCAGCCGCTTCGGTGCCCTTGTCGCTATGGCCGGCTCTGCCGTGGGCCTCGGCAATCTCTGGCGCTTCCCTTACCTTGTGGGTGAGAACGGAGGTGCCGCATTCATTATAATATATGTGATTCTCTGCTTCTTCATATGCCTTCCGATCTTTATGTCGGAGTTCATCGTAGGACGCAGAAGTCAGAAGAATGCCTACTCGGCATTCAGAGATCTTTCGGGAGGTTCTGCTTGGCGCTGGGTTGGACTTTTTACCATCATCGTGCCTCTTATAGTGCTTTCTTACTATAGTGTAATAGGCGGATGGTCAATAGATTATCTCCTCAAGTCGCTCACCTTCTCCTTTACTGGAGGGGAGTCGCAGAGTGCCATCAACACGATGTTTACAGACTTTGTGACTTCGACAGGAGGCCCGCTCCTTGCTCACACAGCCTTCCTTCTTGTCACTACTCTTATCGTGATAATCGGCATCAAGGACGGAATCGAGAAGTTCAGCAAGGTGATGATGCCGTTGCTCTTCTTCATTGTGATAGGTATAGCTATATATTCTATGACTCTTCCAGGTGCAAAGGCTGGTCTGGACTATCTTTTCAACCCTGATTTCTCTAAGATAAACGGCAAGACGATTGCAGCGGCTCTCGGTCAGGCCTTCTTCTCCCTTTCACTCGGCTTCGGAACCATAATGACCTATGCTTCATATGTGGACAAGAAGGAAAATACTCTTTTCCAGAGTGTTGCAACTGCGTCTTCAGACCTTGTGTTTGCCCTTGTGGCAGGAACTGCCATCATGCCTGCGGTCTTTGCCTTCGGCATCAGTCCTCAGTCTGGTCCTGGCCTCGTTTTCGAAACTCTTCCATATGTGTTCGGACAGATGCCTGCCGGTGGATTTATAGCAATTCTTTTCTTTGTGGCATTGCTAGTAGCAGCCATCACCTCGTCGATTTCAATGCTTGAGGTGGCAGTGGCTTATCTTGTTGAGGAAAAGAAATTCTCCCGCATCGGTGCCGGTGCCCTTCTGTTCGCAATCTGCTGGGTAGTAGGAGCTGTCTGCACACTTTCATTCGGTCCACTTTCTCACATCAAGATCGATGGAGGAAACATCTTTGACTTCTTCGACAACCTGTCGTCGAACGTCCTTATGACACTTGGAAGCCTTCTTACAGTCCTTTTTGTGGGTTGGCGTCTCAAGAAGACAGATGTATATGACGAATTCACCAATGGTGGCACCCTCAGCACAAATGCCAAGATCTTCGGTGTCCTCTGGTTCCTTATCCGTTACATCTGTCCGCTTGCAATCCTGATCATCTTCATCTCAGGACTGTTTTAGTGATTTTATTTTCTTTTTGTCAGGATCATTCCGACCGCGGATGCGATAAGAAGGAGGATGAGGGCAATCGAGCTTGCTCGAGAGATGTCCTCTCCGAGCTGGTATGATTCCGGTTCGAAACGCATTATGAGCTGGCCTTCTCCTTCTGGGATGATGGCTCCGCGGAGCATCCAGTCTGCACGGAAGAGTTCTACCGGCCGTCCTTCTGCTGTCGGCTGATAATGTCCGTTATGTACTTCTCCGTATGCTCCTGCAGGCTCGATCCATGCTTTCCATCCCTTCGGATAGTAGATCTCGCTGAAGATTGCTGCACGCTCTGCGTCTGTGCTGAACTCGTAGCGGAGTTCGTTTGGAGCGTAGTGTGAGAGGGCGATGGAAGAGGCTGCGTCTACTGAACCTGACATATTCTTCATTGCTTCCTGTGCCCATGCGAAGTCATTTCCGATGATTGCTGTAGTGCGGAGATCTGCACCTTCGATGAAGGCTATTTCCTCATCTGGATTTGCTGCAGGCACGAAGTCTGACACGAACCATGCGTTGCCGTAGGCATATGGGTTCCTTACTGGTGAGAAGTCTGCGCCGAGGATGATATATTTTCCGTTCAGCATCGAAACCACCTTCAGCTCCGGAAGGGCTGCTTCCACTTCCTGGACAGTTTCGGCGTTCTCGACGGCGTCATATATATCATATATTTCCTCTGTTATATACTTGTCGATCAAGTCCTGGTAGCGCTGGAGCTTTACAGGGCTGTAGCCTCCGATGCATTTGTGGTGGTAGCTCTGGATGGCGTCGTTGAATGTGTTGACGCTGATGTCCAGTACGCGGTAGTTCGGATCCTCATCCAGATGGATGATTTCATCTACTATACGTGGCTCGTAATGGGCGGTAAAATCCTTCGGTGTCACGAAGTGGCTCTTGTTGAGGTACCTCTTTCCGACACTTGCAAGGTCTATCCACACGAGGAATATTACAGCAACTGCCACGATACTCATTCTGCCGGCACGTACGAATGATCCCTTAGGACCTGCTGCGTCAACCTTAGGCTTTCTGAACGCCCAGATAAGAAGTACAAACACAGCAGAGATGAGAAGCAGAGAATGGATGGCATCCTTCTTCAGAAGTGCCTGACGGTCAGCGATAAGGGTCTCCACGAGGATGTCTGGCTGTCCTGCATCGGCACTGCTTGTGAAGGTTCCTGCAAGACCAGGGATGAGTGCACAGAGAAGGCAGAATCCGGCTGTGATTCCGAATGCTATGTAGCCGGCCTTCATGAACTCCTTCTTCTCGTATTTATCCTTCATCACTCTGTCAAGAACATAGAAGCCGAGCATAGGAAGAGTTACCTGGAGCACAACCAGGGCCATGGACACTGTCCTGAACTTGTTGTACATCGGTGCATAATCGAACCAGAGTTTTGTAAACCACATGAAGTGATTTCCCCAGGCGAGGAAGACCGCAATCACGGTCGCAGCCACAAGCCACCATTTCTCACGTCCCTTGCAGAGGATGAGTCCGAGGACGAAAAGGAATATTGTGATGGCTCCCATATACATTGGACCTGCAGTAAACGGCTGAGGGCCCCAGTACAGAGGCATGTGCTTGAGTGTCTGACGGAGATTAGGCTGGCCTGCTCTCTTAAGAAGCTTTGCTGTCTCCGAATCCATCGCAAGCTCTCCAGAAGAAGAGCCTCCGTTGAAGTTAGGAATCAGGAGGTTAGGCATCTCGCTGATGCCATATGACCAGGCTGTCGCATAGTTGAGGTCGAGTCCTTTGTCGTTGTGGCCGTTGCCGCTGCCTGAAAGTTCAGAGCCTCCGCGCATTGTGTACGGAGTGTACTCATATGTAGGAATAAGCTTGTTTGCGTTGGTCGCAATGCCGACGATTCCGATGAAGAGGAGCAGCGCTGAAGCCGCGAAGAAGCGGCGGATCAAGGTGCTGCGTCGTGCCTTGTCGAGGCAGGTATATATGAAAAGGCCGATGGCATATGCAAATATTACTATAGCAAGGTAATATGTGATCTGCAGGTGGTTGGCCTTGATCTGCATGCTCAGTGCGAAGGCAAAAAGCGTAGCACCGAGAACAGTCTGTGGCAGCCAGGATTTCCAAGAGCTGCATTCGCGGGATCTCATAGCCGCCCTATAAGTGAATATGACTCCCGCCAGCACCCAAGGGAAATAGGCGATCGCCTGCATCTTTGTGTTGTGTCCGACCTGGATGATCTGCATGTTGTAGGAACAGAACGCTATCGCGATGGCTCCGGCTATGGCTACAAGCTTGCTGGTGCCGATGGACAGCATCAGCAGGAAGCCTCCGATAAGGGCTATCAGAAGGTAGCTCGCAGGACGGCGTCCGGTCAATAGGAAGTCATAGATCGCATCTGTCCAGTCACCTTCGAAACTGTCGATGGTAGCTGTCGTAGGCATACCGCCGAACATGGAGTTAGTCCACGCGGTTGGGTCTTCCGGATGAGCCTGATTGTGGGTCATCGCTTCGTTTGCCATTCCCTTCCATGAGGCAATGTCGCTCTGGTTCACAATCTTGCCATCGATCACCTGAGGCGTGAAGCCGTAGGCCAAGCCGATGAAAAGCAGGAGGATACCTGCGTATATTCCGATGTTCTTCAATAATGTTCTGTTCATATTTGACGTTGCTTTGTCATTCCCGACCTGATCGGGAATCTCTGGTATATTTATCAAACAATTGCGCCATGCGGCGGGTGAGGTTGCGTCTGGTGAACTGGGATATGTCCGCGTCCTCCACAGTCAGTGCGCCCTCGAGGTGCTTCTGCCAGCAGAAGTCTATATATCTTCCGATCGAGGTCTTGTCGTCCCATCCGAGCACGATGCCTGTCTTTGTGGTGTTCAGGATCATGGACATCGCACCGTCGGTCTGGCCTATGCCGAGCACAGGACGCCACGAAGCAAGGTACTCGAAAAGTTTTCCAGGAAGCACGGCCTTATACTCAGGCTCCTTTCTCAGAGGGAGTATCAGAAGGGATGCCATGCGCTGTTCCTCGATGGCTTTAGCGTGAGGCTGGTAGCCCATGTTGATGACACTTTCTGAGAGTCCTGCCTCTTTGAGTGAGGCTATGATCTGATCGTCAGTTTTTCCTATCAGTTTGATTCTCAATGCTTTCTTGAAGTCTGAATCCTTGCTGCATTTTTCTGCGACGGCCTCCCAAAGCACTGTCGGGTTACCGTCTGCGGCGAAGAGTCCTGTGTGGGTGATGGTGAACTCCCTGTCAGGTCCTCCTGTCGCTTCCTTGCATTTTCCTTCAGGGAAGTCGCACTCGTCGTATCCGTTGGTGATGAGCTCCACCGGAGTCTGTGTCATGGCCTGGAATTCCTGCTGGACCAGAGGTGACACAGCCACTACTGCTGTCGCGTCATCCAGCACCTTCTTCTCCATCTTGTGATGCCATCTTTTTGTGGCCTTGGTCATGGACAGGTGCTTGAAGTAGAAGATCTTGGTCCAAGGGTCGCGGAAGTCTGCAATCCAAGGGAGGCCGGTCTCAAGAGAGAGCTTTCGGCCTATCATGTGCATTGACTGGGGAGGGCCGGTGCTGACAATCAGGTCTACCGGATGCTCCTCAAGGTACTTCTTCAGGAATCTTACTGAAGGGCCTATCCAAAGGCAGCGGGGATCCGGGCGGAAGAAGTTTCCGCGTATCCACATGGCAACCTTCTGGACGAAGGACTTGTTCTGGGCATTTACGGGGTTAACTTCCACCGCTTCCTTGCTGTGTCCGGACCTGCGGAGTAGCTTCTTATAGACTCCGTACGGTTCCAGAATGCGTCTCCTGATCACCTCCGCCTCTGCCGGCACTTCCGCCTCCAAAGAGGCGTCCACCGCCAGCTGCTCCGGGTTCTCCGGAGTGTATATCACCGGCTGCCAGCCCTCCGAAGGCAGGTACTTGGCGAACTTCACCCAGCGCTGCACTCCCGAGCCTCCTGTCGGCGGCCAGTAATATGATATGATTAGCACCCTTTTCATAAACATACAAAGGTAAACAAAAACTTCAATAACCTGCTCAGGTGTTTTATGTTTGAGGGAAAATCCGTAAATTTGCCTTAATATACATGTTCTCACAAATTGTCATGTCGA
The DNA here is from genome assembly GCA_947367375.1 of uncultured Bacteroidales bacterium. Classification (GTDB taxonomy): domain Bacteria; phylum Bacteroidota; class Bacteroidia; order Bacteroidales; family UBA932; genus Cryptobacteroides. The sequence goes on from CANBDZ010000061.1 coordinate 12,878, forward strand.
GTCTGGTCGAGACATCTTTAAAAAGATTCCTCGTCTCACTCCGTTCGCTCGGAATGACAGAAACAAAAGGTTCTAAAATGGCAGAAAAGAAACCGACCGAAACACCTATGATGAAGCAGTTTTTCGCCGTGAAGGCGGAACATCCGGAAGCAGTGCTTCTGTTCAGGTGCGGCGATTTTTATGAAACATAT
>CANBDZ010000062.1 GCA_947367375.1 uncultured Bacteroidales bacterium
CCCTTGCAGCCTGTAGCCACGAACTCTGCTACAGTACGGTTGGCAAGGAGCATAAACTCCTCGATGAGCCAGTTTGCCTCCTTGGTCACCTTCTGGTAGACATTCACAGGACGGCCCTTCTCATCCACTTCCACCTTCATCTCCGGACGGTCGAAGCTGATCGCTCCGCTTGCAAATCTCTTCTTGCGGAGCTTTCCTGCAAGAGCATTGAGTGTGAGGATTGTGTCTCTGATCTCATCAGGAAGGTTCTCTCTGATGCCCTCAGATGCACCTTCTATGATAGCCTGAGCCTCTTCATATGCAAATCGGTAGTCCGAATTGATCACAGCCTTGCCGAACCACTGTGAAACGATGCGACCAAGCGGAGTAATTTCGAACACTGCTGAGAACGTGAGTTTCTCTTCATTAGGACGGAGCGAGCAGAGCTTGTTGCAGAGCTTCTCCGGAAGCATAGGAACAGTTCTGTCCACGAGATATACGGACGTTCCGCGCTGACGCGCTTCCTCGTCCACAACAGAGCCCGGACGCACATAGTGCGTAACATCGGCGATATGTACTCCGACCTCATAGTTGCCGTTCTCGAGCTTGCGGAACGAGATGGCGTCGTCGAAGTCCTTCGCGTCAGCAGGGTCAATGGTGAATGTAAGTATATCACGGAAATCCCTTCTCTTTGCGATCTCTTCCTGGGTGATCTCCTCTGAAATCATATCCGCAGCATTCTCAACCTCCGGCTCGAAGCGGTACGGAAGGCCGTACTCAGCCAGGATTGCGTGCATCTCAGTGTCGTTCTCGCCGGGCTCTCCGAGCACGTCCACGATGTGGCCGCGAGGAGAAAGCTCGCTGCGAGGCCAGTCATCCACGACAGCTGCCACCTTCATTCCGGAACGCACCTTAAGTTCCTCTCTTCCGTTCTCCCCTGTCACGAAGATTCTGTGCACAGCATAGAGGTCACCGCTTACCGGCTTGATATATCCGGTGTCGTCCTTAGGCTGGGCCATTGACTGTCCCTTGACGTTGTGTCTGCGGTAGCGGACCTTGTCTGATTCTGTGAACGGGATGGTGATGTCATATGGCATAAAACGGCTTTCCATAAGCACCCAAGCCTGATTTCCGACGATATGAAGGATGCCGATGAACGGCTTCGGCGAACGGTCGATGATCTCGATCACCTCTCCCTCACGGCGCTGCCTGTCGCTCTTCTCGCGGGTCACTGTCACACGCACCGTATCACCATGCAGGGCACCCCTTGTCTTTGATTTCTTCACAAAGACGTCATCTTCCTCACCTTCCGCAATTACGAATATATATCCCTCACGGGTCATCTGCACGCGTCCCACCACCTGTGGGAAAACCTTCTTCTCCTTCCTGCCGCGTCTTCCGCCGGCATTGCTTCGATTTCTTCTTGCCATATATTTATTCGTCTATATTCCTGTTTTCCTTTGCAAGTATCAGACTTGCCGCATTTTTTCATTATACAAAATTAGAAAAAGTGGTGCATAAATTGTATATTTGCCGCGCGAATTTGAAATTATTTTAAATCAATTACATATGGACAAGAAAGTTCTACTTATGATCCTCGACGGATGGGGCGAGGGAAGACAGGATGAGTCTAATGTCATCTACACACAGGGTGCTCCTTACATTGAGAGCCTCCGCAAGAACTATCCTATGAGCACTTTGAAGGCTTGTGGTGAGGCTGTAGGTCTCCCTGAGGGCCAGATGGGTAACTCAGAGGTAGGTCACCTCAACCTCGGCGCAGGTCGCGTTGTGTACCAGGACCTCGTAAAGATCAACATCGCTGCACGCGAGCACAAGTTCCTCCAGAACCCTGAGATCAAGGCAGCATATGACTATGTAAAGGCTAACAACAAGCAGCTCCACCTCATGGGTCTCGCTTCTATGGGTGGCGTTCACAGCTCACTCGAGCATGTTTACGAGTTCCTTAACGTAGCTAAGGAGTACGGTCTTGAGGATGTGTTCGTACACTGCTTCATGGACGGCCGTGACACTGACCCTAAGAGCGGAAAGGGCTTTGTAGAGGGTCTCGAGGCTGCCATGGCTCAGTCAACAGGTAAGGTAGCAAGCGTTTGCGGACGTTTCTACGCTATGGACCGTGACAAGAGATGGGAGCGCGTCAAGGAGGCTTATGACCTTCTCGTTGAGGGCAAGGGCGTTTACGCTACTTCAGCTACTGAGGCTATCCAGGCTTCATACGACGAGGGTGTAACCGATGAGTTCATCAAGCCTATCGCTATCACAGGCGCTGACGGACAGCCGCTCACCAAGATCCAGGAGGGCGACGCAGTGATCTTCTTCAACTTCCGTAACGACCGCGCACGTGAGCTCACAGCAGTCCTCACTCAGCAGGATATGCCAGAGTTCGGAATGCACACTCTTCCGCTCTACTACTGCTGCCTCACTCCATACGATGCTTCATTCACAGGCGTTCACATCCTTTTCGACAAGGAGAACGTTCAGGAGACACTCGGAGAGGTAGTTTCAAAGGCTGGCAAGAACCAGCTCCGTATCGCAGAGACTGAGAAGTACGCTCACGTTACATTCTTCTTCAACGGTGGCGCAGAGTCACTCTTCGAGAACGAAGACCGTATCCTCGTGAACTCTCCAAAGGTTGCTACTTACGACCTCCAGCCAGAAATGAGCGCACCAGAGGTGACAGAGAAGCTCGTTGAGGCTATCAACACAGGCAAGAACGACCTCATCATCCTCAACTTCGCAAACGGTGACATGATCGGCCACACAGGTATCTACGAGGCCATCCGTACAGCTGTAACAGCAGTTGACAACTGCGTTGAGAAGGTTGTAGAGGCAGCTAAGGCTCAGGGCTACGTAGTCCTCATCACAGCTGACCACGGTAACGCAGACTACGCATTAAACGAAGACGGCACACCAAACACAGCTCACTCACTCAACGACGTACCATTCATCGTAGTGAACGCAGGCGAAGAGGTTAAGGAAGTGAAGAACGGTAAGCTCGCTGACGTAGCTCCGACAATCCTCAAGCTCATGGGCATCGAGCAGCCGGCAGCAATGACAGGCGAAGCACTTGTATAATTAAATATACATATATACGAACGAAGCAGACTGAAAAAATCAGTCTGCTTCTTTTTTAATATCGAGATGGCCGGTCACGGCCGGCCATGACGACAAATTATCAGATGGCGGCCGGCCATGACGACAAGTTATCAGATGGCAGTCTGCCATGACTTCGACTTATTATCTGCCTTCGGCTGCGGCTTCTTCGCTGGCAGCTTTGTTCCAGACTACCATAGCCTGACCGTTCTTGAAGGTTGCATCCAGGCCACGTGCCACCATGTTATATGGTTCCCACTGAGCTGTGCCGTTCCAGATCTGGTCGTTGAGCTCCTTTGCATCGCGTACTGTCTGGACGCCGAGCTCAAAGCCTGAGTTCTGATAGGTGTGGCCACCCCAGAGAACAAATGTTTCTGGATCTATTTCCGACTTAGGGTCTTCCATGTAGCTGAGAAGGTTCTCAACTCCGGTGGTGTACTGTCTGAAACCTTCCTTGCTGAAGATCCAGACACCTGTGCCTGAACCGATGGCGTCACCTGAGAAACCGAGGTTATGGCCTTTGAGGAAGAACACCATTGAACCTGGCGTGTGGCCCTCGCACTGCACGCAGTCGACTACCATTCCACCGAGGTTGATGCAGTCGCGGTCAGCAATCAGCTGCTTGTGAGCAGGGAAGATCTTGTCATCCTTGAAATCGTTTACCGGAAGCATGAAGCTAATGCCCGGCTCGTTTTCAAATGCGTAAGCCATTCCGGTGTGGTCACCGTGGTTATGAGTGACAGTGATGATCTTCTCTCTGTCACCTGCCCTGTCATAGAATATCTTTCTCAAAGCCTCATCAGCTCCTTCTGTCCAGGTGATGTTATTGGTCAGATCGATAAGAAGAGCTTTCTTCTTACCTCTGATAATATACATATCAGAGCAGGAGTTGAAGGTATATGAGCCGTCTTCCTTGATCGACAGTCCACGAGGATGCGAGGAATTATAGTCCTCTATATGCCATACATTCTCCTTGATGAGAGAAACGGTAAACGGTCCTATCTCTTCTGTCTGCTCATAGGCAGGCTCTTGTGCACAAGATGCCAAGGCGAAAGTGGCCGCTATTGCACCGAAAAGTATAAAGTTCTTCATATGATTCTAAAGCTCCAAAATTTCACAAATGGGCTGCAGACACACCCTTGTCCGCAGCCCAAAACTAACCAAACAATATTAATAACCCGGATTCTGCTGGAGTTTCTTGTTTACGTCTATCTCATTCTGTGGGAATGGGAGATAATCGTCTCTACCAACAGTCCAGCTGTGATCGCTGTAATCGTTAGGCTTATACTCCACTGTGAAATTATACTTCCATGACTTGTAAGTAGGGTCGTTAGGATCATTGTTAGGATCCGGTGACACTGTCAGGTAAGGAAGCATCTTTGACTTCTCAGCGAGAACTGTAGGAGCATCGCCCCATCTCTTGAGGTCCTGGAAGCGTACGCCGTCCATTGCGAGCTCAAGTCTTCTTTCCTTCTTGATGACGTCCATGTTAATGTCACCGATAGGTGCAAGATTTACACGGGCTCGTACCTGGTTTACATACTCAAGAGCCTTATTGTTGTCACCTGTCTGTACACATGCCTCTGCTGCAAGAAGAAGAACGTCGTCATACTTGAACACAGGAGTGTTAGCCTGGTTTGCATGCCACATTCCTACATTCTCATCATCTGTGCTTGCAAGCCACTTCAGACGGAGGTAACCCTCAGAGTTGTAGTAAGTCTTCTCAGCTGCGATACCGATACCGATTTCAGGGAACTTGGTGATAGGAACGATCCATGCATTTACGCGCATACCGTTCTCACCTTCTTCAGCAACAAATGCATCATAGAGATCCTTAGGAACCTGGCACTGAGCATAACCCTGAGAGTTGAACTTGTAGAAGTTCATAGCCTCAGATCCCATGTTGAAACCGAGAGCGAAAGGCCAGTTCCAGAGGATACCATGCCATCCGTCCTGATCATAAGCTGTACTCATGTCATAGTGACGAACGTGCTCATAGATGTACTCCTCGCAACCGTTTGCCTGTGGATGATAGAAAGTAGTGATGTCGCTGATAAGACCGAAATTACCTGACTCGATCACATCAGTGAGAACTTCCTTTGCCTCAGCATACTTACCCTGGTACATGTAAGCCTTTCCGAGGAGAGTTCTTGCAGCATCGATAGTGAAGCGTGCAGAACCGTTCTTGTCACCGATACCGTTACGCTGTGTAAGGTGACCGCCGTTGATGATGTCGTTGAGCTCATCCTCGATGAACTTCCAGATTTCAGGAATCTCTGTGTTTGCCACCTGGAATTCATCAGCTGTCTTGAGGACAGTTGTCACAAGCGGAACGCGTCCCCAAAGAGTCACGAGGTCGTAGTAAGCAAGGGCACGGAGACCGCGGCACTCAGCGATGTTACGAGCCTTGATCTGGCTGTCAGCAGCATCAAACTTCTCAAGAACGATGTTAGCGAGATAAATTGATGAGTAGTACTCCTGATAGATGATTCTGAACCAGTCGTTTGTTGTCACAAGGTGCATTTCCCAGATCTGCTGGAGATTGGTCTGGTCAGTTCTTGAAGAACCGGTTCTGATGTCGTCACTCAAGAGATTCTTGAGGAAGAATGCGTTCTCATAGGCTCCGATAGAAGGCTTTCCTGTCAAGACCTTTCTTGAAGCATTATATACAGCAGCTGTAGCCTGATCGCAATCCTGATCGGTCACATAGAAGTTTTCTTCGCTTGTAACACCCATCTGTGGAATGTTGAGGAGATCAGGGTTACATGACGAGCAGACAAGTGCAAGAGCTGCAAATGATGAAATTATTATTGACTTTTTCATTGTTGTCTGGAATTAGAATGTAACTGAAAGACCGAATACCATCTTCTTGGTTGTAGGGTAGTTACCGTAGTCTACACCCATACCTGAAGTTGCTGTTGCAGAAGCCTCAGGATCCATACCCGGATACTTTGTAAAGAGGAGGAAGTTGTCAAGAGAAGCATAGATGCGGCACTTCTCAATTGATGCCTTCTTGCTGATCTTTGCAGGAAGAGTGTAACCCAACTGCATCTGCTTGATACGGAAGAATGATCCGTCGAATACCATATGGTCTGAGAGGTTGTACTTCTCTGCACCTGCTGTTCTTGGATGAGCGTACTTTCCGTTAGGGTTCTTTGTAGTCCATCTCTGATCATACATTTCCTTAAGGCTGTATGAGATGTTGAAGTACTGGTATGACATGAAGAGGTCGTTGCCCTGTGATCCGTTACCGAACACTGTAAAGTCGAGACCCTTCCAGTTCATTGAGAGAGTAAGACCATATGTGAAATCAGGGAATGCCTTACCGATCATGTCCTTATCGTCAGCGTTGATCACGCCGTTGTTGTCCTTGTCGATATAAACAGGATCACCGTTCTCATCGAGATGATCTACCATCCAACCGCGGAAATACCATACTGGATAGCCAACCTCAAATGCTGAGAATGAACCGTTTGAGTGCATTCTTGAAGAACCCTCGATACGTCCGCCTGCTACACCTGGATCAAGGTATGTAACCATATTCTTGAGAGTAGCCACGTTTGCATTGATAGAGTAACCGAAGTCACCGATCTGGTCTCTCCAACCGAGGTCGATTTCGAAACCGGTGTTTGTTACGTTACCTGCATTCATAGGAGCTGCTGTGTTACCTGCCTCGTAAGGGATGATGATACCTGAAACGATGAGGTCACGTGTGTTCTTCTTGAACCAGTCAGCTGTGAAAGTCAATCTCTGGTTGAGCATACGGATATCGATACCGAAGTCGAGCTGCTCTGAAGTCTCCCATCTGAGTTCAGGGTTGCTGAGCTGTGCCGGACGAGCTGAAGTCACGTAGTTCAAACCGTCATTTGTATATGAATAACCTGTTGCCTGAGTAGCAAGAGAGTTAGAGTACTTGTAACCACCGAGGTTGCTTGTAGAACCGTTAAGTCCCCAGCTTGCACGGAGTTTCAAGAAATTGATGTCAGCGTCCTGGAGGAAGCCCATGAAGTCTTCTTTCGAAAGTACCCAACCTGCTGAGAATGATGGGAAGTAACCCCACTTGTTATCGAATGGAAGGATCGATGAGTCAGCTGCGTCTGCACGGAACACTGCCTCAGCGATGTACTTGTCAGCGTAGTTGTAATTCAAACGGCCGAAGTAAGAGAGCTTTCTGTTGATGTTGTTATAACCGTTTGCAGTCTTGGTAGCATCACCTGCAGGATAGTTTACGTCAGCGTAAAGAGGATCATCCTTTGCAACCTTATCTACACTTGCATTTACATAAACATACTCATTGTTGCTGTATGACATACCGGCCATCACACCGAAGTTGTGGTTGTTGATGGTCTTGGTGTAGTTTGCGAAGTTCTCCCACTGGTAGTACTCGTTGGTACTGTTGTTACGTGTTGCAGAGTTCTGGTCCTTGTTAGTCACAGAAGATGAACCGTAGAAGAAGTGGTTATAGTTGTAGTAGTTTGAAGCGCTGTAGTTGTAACCCAAACGGCTTGTGAACACGAAGCCCTTGAATGGAGTGAAGTTAGCGTAAAGGCTGCTGGTAAGGTTACGTCCGATTCTTTCTGTGTCAGATCTCTTCACGTTTACAGCAGGGTGAACCATCTCACCGCCTCCCAACGTACAGTAGTAGTTACCATCCTCATCCTGAAGAAGCACATAACCGTTTGCAAGCTGAGACTGCATTGTAGAAGGAAGTGCATCTGGAGAATATACTGAAGAATAGTAAGCAGGCATAGTCATGATAGGAGCAATCATACTTGAATATGAAGAGTTGCTGCTACCGTCAGAGATAGAAACACTTGATGTTCTTGAGAAGTTTACGTTTACTCCGACCTTCATCCAAGGCTTAACCTGATAATCAGCATTGACCAATGCTGTCAATCTCTGATAGCGGTCCTTGTCACCGATCACGATACCATTATCATCAAGGTAGCTCAAAGAAGTGAGGACTGATGACTTGTCATTAGCGCCTGAGAATGTAACAGTATGATGCTGCATTGGGGAAGGAGTAAATGCTACATCATACCAGTCTGTTGAAGACTTTCCGTCCCAGATGTGGTCGTTGATCATCTGATCGACCTGAGTCTGATTGAAGTTAGGATCGAGCTCCATCTGCTGCTGGATAGCTTCCTGTGCAGTAAGACGCTCCGGCTTTCTTGCAAGGCTGCTGAGGCTGTACTGGAAATCATAGGAAACTGATCCTACGCCCTTAGATGCCTTCTTTGTTGTGATGAGAACCACACCGTTACCTGCCTGAGCACCATAGATAGCTGCTGAAGCAGCATCCTTAAGAACCTCCATTGACTCGATGAAGTTCGGGTCGAGGTTTGCGATGTCAGTCACGATGAGTCCGTCAACTACGTACAAAGGATCTGAAGTACCGTTTGAAGATACACCACGTACGCGGATTGTTGGAGATGCGCCTGGCTGAGCAGATGTTGTAATGAGTGTCACACCGGCTGTCTTACCCTGAAGAGCCTGAGCTGCTGATGTGATGGTTCTGTTTTCGATATCCTTGGCACTTACAGAAGAAATCGAACCGGTGAGGTCGCTCTTCTTCTGAACACCGTATCCGACAACGACAACCTCATTGAGGAGCTCGCTGTCATCTTCAAGTGTAATTACAAGGTCTTTTGCAGCGGCAACATTAACTGTACGATAACCTATGCTTGAAACAGTCAAAGCAGCTCCTTCAGGAACTACAAGAGAGAATGCACCGTCAAGATCTGTAATCGCACCATTATTGGTACCTGTCTGAATCACTGACGCTCCTATTACAGGAACGCCCTTTGTGTCCTTGACAACACCAGTGGCAGTCATAGACTGAGCCACAGCACTGACAGATGCCGAAATCAGCATGACTGCCAGAACAACTTTCTGAATTAGTGTTTTCATTGTTAGTGTAGTTATTAATTATGTATCGCAAAGTTAACAAAACATCATTTCCGCGTATTTTCAGTATTTTCTAATCTTTTTAGATTTCGTTCAAAATGCAGGTAGAATAACGCCCAAGGCGTATGATACCTTATTTAATTATATAAATTTGTGAAAAACCCACATTATGAAAAAAATATTACTTTTCCTCGCGGTCGCTCTGTCTTTCATGAGCATTCCGCTTTCCGCTCAACAGCAGGATAACGATCTGGCGAACTACTTCAGCAGACTGATCGGACGAGAAGACGTCTATTCTTTCAGGGGCAAACCGGCTGACATTTACGGACGCTTCAACAACCCGGCGCCGATGTTCATGATTTTCCCTGACGGACGTACAACCAAGGAAGAGGCCGCAAAAATGGTCGAAGAAAGCGGACTTCATGAGATCATCGACGAGTTCGCAGGTTCAGTCTATGTCATCAATCCGTTAGGTGAGAAATATGACAACGCCGCCGACTACCAGTCGTATGTGGATTTCATCAACCGCCTTCGCGTGATCTTCAACCTCAAGATCATCGGTATCGGCAACGGTGCCACATTCGTCAATGAGACAATTGCAAGAAACGCCGGCAATGTTGCAGGCATAGTGAGCATCGGAGGAGCAACTCCTAAAAAGGGTTCCGCAACCGAATCTCCGGTACCTGCATATATTATAGGAAAGAAAGCAGGCAGGACAGCCGCAGGCTACATTCTCAGAAACGATGCGAAACTCAGTTCCAAGGAAGGCACAAAGAGCCTTTATGTCAACCCGGATGAGCCTCTTTTGCGACTTGTAGTAAATGAGACTGATCAGAACGATCTCAAGACTGTGATTGCAGATGCATGGGAAAGCGTACTGAGCTGGAACTACCGCTACAACAACTACAAGCACACCTGGTACACAGGAGAGAAATTCGGTGAGCATGGCGACTCTGAGTTTGAGCCGTTCCTCATATTTGACCGTCTCGGAATAACCAGACATGTGTGCACTCAGAACCTCAGCGGAGCAGGCGATTATCTTTGGTATGAATATATACCTGCGGCTGCGGAGAATGCACCGGCAGGCAGTGTTCCTCTCGTAGTACTCCTCCACGGAAACAACAATGACCCAAGAACACAGGCTGAAACTTCAGGTTTCCTTCCTCTAGCCGCACGTGACGGATTCATCATCGCGGAAATGGAATGGCAGGGCAACGGCTGGGCAGTCATGGGACATGACGGCATCGAAACCGTGATTTACGAACTTTTCAGAAAATATCCTCAGATCGACAGATCACGCGTCTACTGCGAAGGCCTTTCGGCAGGAGCATTCAATGCCACAGCGCTTGGTATAAAGAAGACACATGTATTCGCCGCAGTAGGTGCACAATCAGGCGGAATCATGCCAAGGGCTATGTTTGGAGCGGGACAGGAGACCCTGTTCGACGAAGTTGCTCTCAAGAGCGAGGGATGTGACATGCCTTACTTCTCTATTTCAGGATCGGATGACGAAGCTGTAGTCTTCCCTTCTCCAGAGGCAAAGGGTCCTAACACCATACACCTTGCATGGCAGGCATATCAGAAACTGAATGACATTCCTGTAGTGGAGACATTGGATTTCAGCGTTGACGGACACTTCGGAATGAAGCTCGAAAACAGGAACCATATGGACACCAACAAGGGTATTTCATACGAAATCGGCGACCTGACAAAGGACGGAATGCCGTTAGTAAGAATTGTTGTTGTGAACGGTTACGGTCACTGGAACTTCCAGCCAGGTGCGGAGCTCATGTGGGAGTACTTCCAGAAGTTCTCAAGAGATCCTGAAACCAAGAAACTCATCTATCACGAATAATCTGACGGTTTCACACCAAACTGTTTCTTGAACGATACCGAGAAATACGAGAGACTTGAGAAACCGGTCATATCCGCAACCTCAGACATAGTGTATTTTCCACTCTGTATCAGTTCCGCAGCACGATTAAGCTTATATTTCTTAAAGAATGAATTCGGGGTCTCATTTATGAGGCCCTTGAATTTATAATACAGCTTGGCCCTGGATATCTTGAGCGACTCCGCCACCATATCCACATTGAGTTCAGATGCATGCAGCTGCTTCTCCATCAAGTCGTACAGACTTTCCAGGAAGGCTCTGTCCTGAGGGGTAAGCTCCCTTTCCGAGATGCTCGAGACATCGGTGGTCTCCTGAATTCGAGTCCTCAACTTCTCCCTATTGGCCAGAAGCGTCTTTATCAAGGTCAGCAGATAGGCCGGAACCACAGGCTTGACAACATAGGAGTCAGCACCTGTCTCGATTCCTATGATCTGGTCATCGATTGTCGATTTGGCCGACAGTATCATCACCGGAATATGACAGGTCTCGATATCGCCCTTAATCTTCCTGCAAAGAGACAGGCCGTCAATTTCACCTGGCAGCATAACATCTGTTATGATCAGGTCCGGGCTGTTGAACTTCAGGTCATTGGCAGCATCGTCAGCACTGTATTTGACTCTGACGTCGTAATATTTGCCTAAAAGCGACGAAACATATAAAGCCAGGTCAACATCATCTTCCACAAGCATGACAACCGGACGGTCAGAACCATCGGTTGTGTCCGGAGTTGAAAAACGGAACGGTTCCTCGTGGATGTTGGCCGGTGTTCCATTTACAATTATATCACCCTGATACTCCTGCTGATCAACTGGAAGAAGAAGTCTGAAACAGGTTCCAGGACCTAATGGTGACTGGGAAGCTTCAAGAAGTCCGTGATGGAGTGTCGCAAGTCTTCTGGCATAATACAGACCTATGCCGCTGCCGAACTCCTTTTCATGACCAGGAAGATTAAGACGCCTGTATCTCTCGAAGACTTCTTCCAACATGTCTTCCGGAATGCCGCTGCCAGTGTCTGTAACACTCAAGAGCAGGAACTCCGGGGAAACAGAATTTATCGGTGCACGGAAAAGCGAGGATGCATGATCGCTATCCACCAGTTCCAGAGAGGCTTTGATGGAGGCTCCGCTGCCACCTGGAGTATATTTCACCGCATTGGACATCAGATTATTGAGAATCTTCTCAAACTTGTCTGTATCAAGCAGGACCATACGACCATCGCAGTTATCCATAATTTCTAGGCGTATCCCTTTCTGTGAACAATTATATCGAAAGGCTGAGACAAGGTTTCTGAACAGATCTGCGGCATCACATTCACACAAGCTGAGGTTAAGGGCATCAGTCTCCAACTTGCTGAAATCCATGATCTGATCCACGAGTTTCAGCATTCTGTTCACACTGCTTTTGACAGTAGACACCAGGCCTCTGTTATACTGTGTGTCTTCAAGTTCCGCCGCCATTTCGTCGACAGGTCCAAGAATCAGAGTGAGAGGAGTCCTGAACTCATGAGACATGTTGGTGAAGAATGACACATTCATCTTGTTGAGTTCCTGCTCATTCTCCTTCTCACGCTGAATGCGTTTGCGCTCATTCAGATTCTTTCTGGCTCTTATGAAATTCAGAAGGAAGACACAGATAAGGATCAAGGCCATCACAGGATAGACAAGCCCGCACATCAGTTTAGAACTTAACACAGGCGACTTGACCTTGATATCCAGCGCAATCGACTTCAGAACCTCTCCAGAGATCTTGTCCCTTGCTTCCAGGACAAGCGTGTACTTCCCTTCCGCAAGACGGGAGTACTGGATCATCTTCTCATGAAAGACCTTCTGCCAGTCTTTATCGTAACCCTCCAGTCTGTACCAGAAATCAATCGGACTTCTTTTGCCGAATGACGGAGAACTGAAGCTGAACCATATAGGGCCCATAGACTTGGACACCTTGATTTCCGGCAAGGATCGGAGACTCTTTTCAATGATGCCATTCTCTGACGGAGCTATCATCCGGCCTCCTATGAAAAGGTCATCAAAACTCATATTGACCTTTATGCTTTCATCAGAATCCTGAGCTCCTACCATAAACAATCCGGCTGAACCTCCAAAAAGCATCTTTCCATTACCCAGCGATATTGCCGAATGGGTAGACAATTCTCCTTCAA
>CANBDZ010000063.1 GCA_947367375.1 uncultured Bacteroidales bacterium
CCTCTTCTGTATATCCCCTTCTACGCATCTCGTCGAAGACGAGTGAGAACTTCGATATATCCTCCATTCCTTCAGGAGTGACCTCAATTCCGTCGAAGTCCGATCCAAGACCTACGTGATCTATTCCTACGAGGGCCACGACGTGGTCTATATGATCGACGATTCTTTTATATGAAGGTCTCTGGAGTGCCTGGATCTCATCCTGCACCTGGTTCCAGGCCTGTCTTTTCTGCGGATCCGACGGATCCTTGATGAATTCCGCTTCGATATATTCCTTTTCCGCAAGTCCTGAAGCGTCGAAGACCTTCCTGAAGTCGTCGTCGAGGAAGAATGGATAGAAGTTGATCTGGATGACTCCTCCTGCCTTAGCAAGAGCCTTGATCATGTCATCAGTCATATTTCTCGGATGCGACGCAAGGGCACGGCAGCAGGAATGTGTGGCTACAACCGGTTTTGAAGAATATTTTATGACGTCGTAAAAAGAATCGTCCGAAATATGTGAAACATCGATGAGCATTCCCAGACGATTCATTTCGCTGACTACTTCCCTGCCGAACGGGCTCAAGCCTCCCCAACGCTTGACCGCTGATGCGCAGGAGTCACAGATCTCGTTGTCAGCTGAATGGCAAAGGGTCATATACCTTACTCCCTGATCGTAGTACCTCTGCAGTTTTTCCAGGGATGTTCCAAGCGGTGATCCATTCTCCAGTCCGATAAAGACCGAGAAGAGTCCATCCTCCTTGTTCTGGAAGGCCTGCTGAGATGTGTGGGCATAGGCTGCCTTGTCCTGATTTGCAGACATTGTGGCACTGAGACGCTCCAGAAGCAGGTCTGCATAGGCTTCTGCCTTTTCCCCTTCAAGGGAAGCAGGGACATATATAGCAAAGAACGCCCCGTCGACTCCTCCTCTTGCGAGCTTCGGAAAATCGACGTGGGCGTGATCGTTGTCAAGGGACAAGTCCCTGAGTCTTAATATCTGCGACGGTGTGTCGCAATGTGAGTCAAGGACGAACATATCCTTTATTTTACTGTTCTCTGTCTTACAGCCTCGTACATGAGTACTGCGGCAGCTACTGAGACATTGAGAGATGTGATCTCTCCCGACATAGGGATGGCAGCCTTCTCATCAGCAAGCTCGAGCATGCTCTGAGAAATACCCTTTCCTTCTGATCCCATAATGATTGCACAAGGACCTGTCATGTCTACATCGTAGATGAGTCTGTCGACCTTTTCAGTCGCTGCAACAAGACGGAATCCACTCTGTTTCAGATAGTAAGCTGCAACACGAAGATTAGGAACCTTGCAAGTGTCGATTCTCATAAGGGCACCTGCAGAAGCTTTTACAGCGTCTGCATTGATTGCTGCACCGCCTTTTGCAGGTACAATCACGCCCTGACCACCTGCACACTCGAGGCTTCTTGCGATAGCTCCTAGGTTACGTACATCGCTTACTCCGTCAAGGATTACAAGGAGAGGATTCGCGCTGCGTGCAAGTGCGTTGTTAACCATCTGCTCAATGTCGACATAGTCGATCTGCGAGATGTAGGCAAGCACTCCCTGGTGCGAGCCGCGTACAGCACGGTTCAGTCTTTCGCCTGGCACGAACTGGAACGGAATCTCGTTGACCTTGAGCAGTTCCATCAGCTCTCTGAACTGTGCACCTTCAAGACCCTGCTTCAAAAGCACCTTTTCAAACTTCTTACCTGACTTTACCGCTTCGAGTACCGGATGCATTCCGAACAGGTACTGCATTTTCTTTTCTTCCATATATATTTATACTTTATTTTATTCAATTGATTCCGACAGCTTCTCCCATTCGGCCATCTTGAAGTCAAGCTCACGCTTGTTCTCGAGGTACGACCTGGTAAGCTCCATGATGTCATCTTCCGGACCTGGATTCGCAAGGATCTCCTCGATCTTGCTCTGTTTCTCCTCCAGTTCCTCTATTCCCTTCTCCAGGAATGAGATACGGTTCCTGATCTTCCTTTCTTCCTTGGAGATATATTTCTTTGCCTCGTACTCCTGCTTGGCCTCTTCCTTCTTCTGGATCACCTCGACAGGCTTTTCTTCGGCTACAGGCTTGTAATGTCTTTCAAGTTCGTTGAGAGTTTCAAGCTTTCTTCTTTCGAGGAAGTCCTGAACGCCTCCCAGATGTTCCTTCACCTTTCCGTCACGGAACTCATAGAGCTTGTCCACAAGGCCGTCAAGGAAGTCTCGGTCGTGGGAAACTATGATGAGTGTTCCGTCATATGACTTGAGAGCCTGCTTCAATATATCCTTGGATCTGATGTCCATGTGGTTGGTCGGCTCGTCGAGTGCGAGAAGGTTGTACGGCTTGAGGATGAGTTTCGCCATCGCCAGACGCGCACGCTCGCCTCCGCTGAGAACTGCGACCTTCTTGTCTATGTCTTCACCCTTGAAGAGAAAGGCTCCGAGAATGTCACGAAGCTTGAGTCTGATGTCACCGACAGCGATACGGTCGAGGGTTCCGAAAACTGTGTCCTCCTTGTCAAGGATGTCCTCCTGATTCTGAGCGTAGTAGCCTACATTGACATTATAACCTATCTTAGCACTACCCTCCTTCGGATCCAACTCATTCATAATCACCCTCATAAGGGTAGTCTTTCCTTCACCGTTCCTTCCTACAAGCGCAACTTTCTCACCTCTGCGGACTTCGATCTGAGCATCAGAGAACACTATCTTCTCGCCATAGCCCACCTTCAGGTCCACGCCCTTAAAGGCGATGTCACCAGAACGAGGTGCAGGCGGGAACTTCACTGCAAGAGTCGATTTGTCTTCGATGTCCACCTCTATCCTTTCAAGCTTTTCAAGCTGCTTTACTCGAGACTGAACCTGGTTTGACTTGGTCGGCTTGTAACGGAATCTCTCGATGAACTCTTCAGTCTTCTCGATCATCCTCTGCTGATTCTCATAGGCCGCCTGCTGCTGCGCAAGGCGTTCCTTCCTTAGTTCCAAGTATTTGCTGTAAGGGACTTTGTAGTCATGGATCCTTCCGACCATGATCTCGACTGTCCTGTTGGTCACATTGTCGAGGAACTTTCTGTCGTGCGAGATCAGCACAAGAGAACCACGATAGTCTTTAAGATAACCTTCGAGCCACTCGATTGATTCTATGTCAAGGTGGTTGGTAGGCTCGTCAAGAAGAAGCACGTCGGGCTTGGAAAGGAGTATCTTCGCAAGCTCGATACGCATATTCCAACCCTGGCTGAAGGTCTCAGTCAGACGTTCGAGTTCTTCATATTTGAATCCGAGTCCGATCAGGGTCTTCTCAGCCTGTACACGTGGATTCTCCGAACGGCTGTAGGACAGACGGTCATTGACGTCGTTCATCCTTACGATAAGATCGTGGTAGCCCTGGGACTCATAGTCCTCTCTCTGAGCGAGTTCCATAGATATAGCCTCAAGTTCTGCCTCCAAGGCAAACATATCGGCGAAGGCCAGCATAGCTTCCTCGATGACCGTGCGTCCCTTATGGTGCTCCATAATCTGAGGAAGATAGCCTATCTTCATTCCACCGGGAACAGCCACCTTGCCGCTGGTCGGGCTCTGCAGTCCGCATATGAGCTTCAATATGGTGGACTTGCCCGCACCGTTCTTACCGACAAGACCGATCTTGTCGTTTTCACTGATGTGGAAGTTAATGTCGTTCAGAAGAACGAAACCGCCATATGCGACTGTAAGACTGTTTATAGATATCATAATACGTTATTCCTCAATCATTTCCGCCGGTTTATCCTTGCAGATCAGAATACTGAGTTCATACAAGAGATACAGCGGCAGGCAGACCACCATCATTGTGAATGGGTCTCCCGAAGGGGTTATCACGGCAGAGAGAATCAGGATCACCACAAAGGCGTGCTTGCGGTACTGCTTAAGCAGGCTTCGAGAGACGATACCAAGGCTCGAAAGAGCCGCTATAACTGCCGGGAATTCGAACACGATGCCGAAAGCCAGCATCGTTGAGATGAACATGGATATATAGGAAGAGAGGGAGAAGTTGTTAGGAACTTCCGGACTCACCTGATAGTTGGCGAAGAAATTCAGCATAAACGGAAATATAACGCTGTATGCTACCGCCAGTCCTATATAAAAAAGTACGGATGCGAAACCGAGCGCCCCACGCACAGACCTCTTCTCGTTCTCATATAATGCAGGAAGCACAAACTTCCATATTTCATATATGAGGTAAGGTACAGACAGAACCAAAGCACACAGGAAGGTGACCTTCATGTGTATCATGAACTGAGCTGACACCTCAAGGTTTACGAGAGACAACGAGAAATCCACCCCGAGCACACGGTACAGAAAGAAATCCGATGATGCCGGGGCAAGGATAACCTTGTCGAACAGGAAGTTCTTGAAAAAGAACATAGTCACGGTCAAGGTCGCGAACACGGCCAGGACGCGGAATATGCTCTTTCTCAATTCTTCAAGATGATCCCAGAAAGTCTGTGGTTCTGTGCTGACTGCCATTACTCAGTCTTTTCTGCTTCAGACTCTACGTCCTTCTTGATCTCTTTAATCTCTTCTTCAACCTCATTGAGTCCCTGCTTGAAACTCTTCACGCCCTTACCGAGGCCGTGCATGAGTTCAGGAATCTTCTTGCCGCCGAAGAACAAAAGTACCACAAGGACGATGAGAATGATCTCCCATACGCCTAAGCTGCCGAAAAGAAGTGGATTTACTGTCATAACTTTATGTTTTATTTTTTCAATGCCTCAAGTGATGCTGTGATGCTCTCGATCTTAGAAAGAGAGTCTGCTTCCTTCTTGCGCTCTACAGCTACAACAGCCTCAGGCGCATTTGCAACGAAACGCTCGTTAGAGAGCTTCTTGCGTACGCTGTTAAGGAAGTTCTGCTGGTATTTGAGCTCTGCCTCGAGCTTAGCGATCTCCTCTTCCACGTTGATAAGACCTGTAAGAGGTACGAACATCTCGAATGTTCTCACCATAAATCTCTGAGCTGCAGACATATCGCCCTCTGCTGGAGCTACAGTTACATTTGCAAGCTTCACAATCACAGGAACTACCTCTGCATGGAAGTCACCCTTGACCTTGAGCTCGAGAGCCTCTCTTGGAGAGAGATTCTTGCTCTGACGGATGTTACGTACACCTGCAATTGCCTCGCAAGCCATCTCGAACTTGGCGATGAACTCTGTGTCATATGGCTTAGCCTGCGGATAACGCTGAGTCATGATGGTCTCACCTGCCTTGCGCTCTGCCATGTTCTGCCAGAGTTCCTCAGTGATGAACGGCATGATAGGATGGATCATCTTGAGGAGTGAATCGAAGAAGCCGATAGTCGCATCGTAAGTCTTCTTGTCGATGCCAGCACCGTAAGCCGGCTTCACAGCCTCGAGATACCAAGCGCAGAAGTCATCCCAGAAGAGTTTGTAGATAGCCATAAGTGCATCTGAGATACGGAACTTCGCGAAATGATCCTCTACAGTCTCGATCACCTGGCTGAGCTTGTTGTCGAACCACTTCACAGCAACTGCAGAAGCCTCAGGCTGCTCTGCAGCCTCGTCAACGTTCCATCCTGTTACGAGACGGAACGCGTTCCACACCTTGTTGTTGAAGTTACGTCCCTGCTCGATCTGTGACTCATCGTAGAGGATGTCGTTTCCTGCAGATGAGCAGAGGAGCATACCAAGACGAACTGCATCCGCACCATACTTCTCGATGAGGTCGAGTGGGTCAGGTGAGTTACCAAGAGTCTTGGACATCTTGCGTCCGAGCTTGTCACGTACGATACCTGTAAGGTAAACATTGCGGAAAGGAACGTCGTTCATGAACTCGTTTCCTGCCATGATCATACGTGCCACCCAGAAGAAGAGGATATCCGGACCTGTCACGAGGTCGTTTGTAGGATAGTAATATGCGAGGTCCTTGTTTGACTCGAGCTCCGGATGACCTGCCTTTGCAGCGTCGAACACAGAGATCGGCCAGAGCCAAGATGAGAACCATGTGTCGAGAACGTCCTCGTCCTGACGGAGGTCAGCTGCAGTGAGTGCAGGATCGATCTCCTGAGCCTTTGCAAGAGCCTCCTCAGCTGTAGGAGCCACAACTACCTTTCCATCAGGGAGATAGTATGCAGGGATCTGCTGTCCCCACCAGAGCTGGCGTGAGATACACCAGTCGCGTACGTTCTCCATCCAGTGGCGATATGTATTTCTGTACTTGTCTGGAATGAGCTTAACCTTACCGCTCTCTACTGACTCGAGTGCATCCTTTGCAAGAGCCTCCATGCGGAGGAACCACTGCATTGAGAGTCTTGGCTCGATGACAGCGTTTGTTCTCTCTGAGTAACCGATTGGAGATGTGTAATCCTCCACCTTCTCGAGGTTACCTGCCTCTTCGAGCATCTTCACGATCTTCTTGCGGGCATCGAAGCGGTCCTCACCTACGAGGATCTGAGCCTTCTCGTTAAGACGGCCGTGGTCGTCGATGATGTCGAGGATAGGAAGGTTGTGGCGTGCTCCGATCTCGTAGTCGTTCACGTCGTGAGCAGGAGTCACCTTAAGACAGCCTGTTCCGAAGTCCATAGCAACATAGTCATCCTCGATCACTGGAATCTCCTTGTTGATGAGCGGAATGAGCACCTTCTTGCCTCTGAGCCAGTGGTATCTTTCATCTGCAGGGTTTACGCAGATAGCCGCATCCGCCATGATTGTCTCAGGACGGGTTGTAGCGATGATAAGGTACTTGTCAGTAGGATTTCCGTTTCCATCAGAGATGAAGTAGCGCAGATGGTAGAAGTGGCTGGTTGTATCCTTGTGGATTACCTCCTCGTCACTTACCGCAGTAAGACCTACAGGGTCCCAGTTCACCATACGCACTCCTCTGTAGATATATCCCTTGTTGTAGAAATATACGAATGTGTTGATCACAGCGTCGCTGAGCTCAGGATCCATTGTGAACTTTGTTCTGTCCCAGTCGCACGATGCACCGAGCTTGCGGAGCTGGCTGAGGATGATGCCTCCGTGCTTCTCCTTCCACTCCCATGCGTGCTTGAGGAACTCCTCACGGGTGAGGTCTTCCTTCTTGATGCCCTCTGCAGCAAGCTTTGCCACCACCTTGCTCTCGGTAGCGATGGATGCGTGGTCTGTACCTGGCACCCAGCATGCATTCTTGCCGTCCATACGTGCCTTACGCACGAGAACATCGTTAAGAGTGTTGTTAAGAACGTGACCCATGTGAAGAATTCCGGTCACGTTTGGTGGTGGGATCACCACTGTATAAGGTTCCCTTTCATCAGGTTCTGAATGAAAAAACTTGTTTTCAAGCCAATAGGCGTACCATTTATCCTCCGTCAAGGCAGGATCATACTTTGCTGGAAGTTCCATACTGAATATATTCTTTTTGCTTAATTATCATTCATTTAGCTATCTCGCATCCACTGCTCATCACAGCAAGACACAAAAAATACGATATCATACGTTCACAACAACGCACAATATCGTACAAATATACATATTTTCGGTGAGATACCACATTAAAGACGGCACAAATTTGCACTCAAAATCTCTAATTCCGGCAATCAGGCTACATTATAGGAAACCATATGAAAACCGCACAGTCCCAAAGCGCATGCGAAATAATGATTGCGCCTAATCTTTCAGGGAAGAATCTGTATGCAAGACCCCAGACAAAACCCGCAACCATAGCCGCCATAATCAGTATGAAGTTGAACTTTGAAATATGTACGAGACTATAGATCAAAGTTGTCACGATAAAACCTGCAGTCGGAGTCCAGCGGGTTGAAAAACGGTTCTGGATGCATCCTCTCCAGAATATCTCCTCTGCCGGTCCGATGATGAACAGCATCAACAGGCTGAGTACCATAGGATTCTCCCCTTCCTTCATTCCATATATGGAATCGACCTGGGGACGGGCAAAGTCGAAAAGCATAGTGGAGAAGAACTCACCAAGCCAGAATATTCCCCAAAGGGCAGCAGCTAGCGCCACTCCCCAGAAAATGTCCTTGACCCCGAAAGAGATTTCCTTCCACCAGCCGGGGCGTGCCCAACAGGTAAACAGAGTCAGTGACGCAGCCGAACATGTCATCATCACCCAGAAGTTCACATAAGGGGATGTCCAGGGAGAGAACATTATGGTCCAAAGCACAGTTGCCAGAACAATTCCGGCAACCAGCTTCTTCATAGACACTTCTGCAGTCATCTTAGAATACGAACTTTGAAATCACAAAAGCTATAGAAAGCAGCAATGAAAAGACCATCTGGAGCTGTGCAGTCCTCTGATCAAGATCAAGGATGAGCTCTGCCCCTTCCTTAGGAGACTTCAACATTGTCTTGCTGCATCCCAAAGCGATCGGGAAGGCAACGAGAGCTGCCAACGCAGGCCAAGGCATGACCTTCATCACCACACATGCTGCAATCCACACGAATGGGAAAAGCACTTCAAATGAATACATTACAGCAGACGCTTTTGCACCAAGCCCCATAGCAAGAGTCTTGATTTCAGCACGCTTGTCTGGGACCATATCCCTTGTGTTGTTGGAATGAAGGATACCGTCTGTGATAAGTCCTACAGGAAGAGCGATCAAAAGAACACTCCAGTCAATTGCACCTGTTGTCACGTATGAAGTTCCGATGGTAGGAAGGAATGCGAATGTCAGAAGGATGTCAAGATCTCCGAGCGCATTGTATTTAAGCACGGGATATAGGAGAGTAAGGGCAGCTCCTGCGAGTCCGATCCACAGCAAAGGAAGACCGGTAAGAAGCACTAGACCGACACCTCCTGCCGCTGCCACGACGAATACTCCGATTGCAAGATTTCTGATTTCATGCGGCTGGAACATGCCTGTAGTAAGGGTTGTCGCTCCTGTAGTGTCTTCTCTGTCAACTGACTTCTTGAAGTCATTGTAATCACTCCACACATTACCTGCGACATGAAAGAGGACCATGTTGATAAGAGTCCAGACTCCGAAGCCCCAGTTCATATCAGCGCCTGTCCAGAAGAGATAGGCAAGAGTCACGATAATAGGCATTGCTGAAGCCGGAAAAGACCAAGGTCTCACTGCAAAAAGCCATTGTCCGAACGAATGTTTTTTCATATTTGATATAAGTATTAAATATTTTACGATGCAAATTTAACATATTTGTGATAACTTTGTATTATCGTCAATTACGAATAAACTTCAGATCAATATTATGGCAAACGAAAAAGAATTCAAGATCGAGCTCAAGCCGGAAATCGCAAGAGGCTCATACTCAAATCTCGCAATCATAACCCATTCGCACAGCGAATTCATCATCGACTTCGCAACTATGCTCCCAGGCATCCAGAAGCCGGAAGTAAGCAACAGAATCATCATGACTCCTGAGCATGCGAAGAGACTCTATCTCGCTATTCAGGACAACATCAACAAATACGAAAGCCAGCACGGCCCTATCGCACTTGGCGGAGAGCCGAAGGCGACATTCCCGATGGGCGGATTCGGCGGCGGTGCAAAATCATAACCGCCGGTTGGAATGGAGAATATATTAAAGAATATAAAGGCGTTCGCCTTTGATGTGGACGGCGTCTTTACAGACGGCGGTATCCTCGCGGACTCGGAAGGAGAACTTTACAGGACCTTCGACGCGAAGGACGCATTCGGAGTGAGGATGGCTGTGATGCACGGTTATCACACGGCAATCATAACCGGAGGTTGCTCGGAAAGCATACGCAAACGCTTCGCAACCTGCGGAATCGAGGCTGAAGACATATACATGAAGTCAAGGGCAAAGATCGAGGACTTCAGTGACTTCTGCGCAAGACACGGACTCAAGCCTGACGAAGTCATGTACTTCGGGGATGATGTTCCGGACATCCCTGTAATGGTGGCCTGCGGCTGCGGAGTCTGCCCTGCTGATGCAGTGGACGAAGTGAAGGAGATCGCGGATTACGTGAGTCCGAAAAACGGAGGCAAGGGCTGCGTCAGAGCTGCCATCGAGATGGTCATGAGACTGCAGGGCGAATGGGAGCTGGATGTAGACCACTACAAGAAAATGTTCTGATTTCGCCACACTTTCACAGAATTTCACCACAAAACGGCGCTCTACACAACAGATTTGCCGTTTTCGCGACATTACCGGCTGCTGATTGCGGCCGGTATTTTCGTTTATATATTTTTGCGGCCGAATATTGACGAAAACACACTATGAAAATTAAAGGAAGCAATGTGCTGATCACCGGTGGAGCATCCGGAATCGGCAAGATCATGGGCCGAATGGCACTGGAAAAAGGAGCACGCAATCTCATCATCTGGGATATAAATATAGCAGCGATCGAAGCGGTGAAAGAAGAGTTCAAAGGACTCGGAAATGTATATGGCTACAGAGTGGATGTGTCGAACAATGACACAGTCGTGAAGACATATAAAAGAGTGGCTGAAGAGTGCGGCCTGGTGGACATACTCATCAACTGCGCAGGCATCGTGACCAGCAACAAGACATTCGACCAGATGTCTGCTCACGAGATCACACGCACGATCAACATCAACACAATCGCGCCCATGTTCGTTGCACACGCAATGCTCCCGGGCATGCTCCGCAGAAACAGTGGACACATCTGCACCATCACATCTGCAGGCGGAATGCTTTCAAACCCTAAGATGTCTGTATATGCAGCCAGCAAGTGGGGCGCAACAGGTTGGTCAGACTCAGTACGCATCGAGCTGCAGGAAATGAAGAGCAATGTACGCATCACTACAGTAGCACCTTACTTCATCAACACAGGAATGTTCGACGGCGTGAAGTCCCCTATCATCCCTATCCTCAAGCCTGAATATGTCTCACGTAAAGTCCTCAGAGCCATAGAGAAGAACAAGAACTTTGCAGGAATCCCGTTCGGTTTCCACTTCATCAGATTCTGGCAGGCCTTCCTCCCTACAAGAGTGTTTGACTTCCTCTTCGGCAAGGTCTTCGGCATTTATCATGCAATGGACAAGTTCACAGGAAGAACGAAGCAGGAAAAAGCAAAGGCGATCGCATAATATATAGATATATAATTATATATTTGCCCACCGATTGTCATCCTGAGGAGGCGAAGATTCCCCTGTCATCCTGAGGAGGCGAAGCCGACGTGAGGATCTAAATAATTTGATATGAGTATAGAAAACACAACTATAGAAGTCATCGACAGAATCGTCGCAGCCCAGAAGGCATATTTCCATTCCGGAGCCACTCTGGACATAAAGTTCAGAAAGCAGATGCTGAAGAAATTCGCAGCAGCAATGGACAAATGGGAGAAGCCCCTCTGCGACGCGCTGTGGACTGACCTTCACAAATCCTACGAAGAAGCCTATCTGACAGAGATCAGCATAGTGAAAGGCGAGATTCAGAATCACATCGCACATATAACGAAATGGGCACGCAAGAAGAAAGCTTGCTCACCGCTTAAGCTCTTTCCTTCAAGAAGTTACATAGTGAAAGAACCGCTCGGCTGCTCACTCATCGTTTCTCCTTGGAACTACCCTGTGCAGCTCCTGCTGAACCCTCTCGTAGGAGCGATTTCAGCCGGCTGCACCACAGTCCTGAAACCGTCACCGTATGTTCCAAACGTCTCGAAGGTCATCGAGCAGATGATAGCGGACACATTTGAGGAAAGATACATAGCTGTAGTCCAGGGAAACAGAGACGTGAACACAGCCTTGCTTGAAAAGAGATGGGATGTGATCTTCTTCACAGGAAGTCCTGCTCTTGCAAAGACTGTCATGGCAGCTGCAGCAAAGAACCTCACACCGGTAATCCTTGAGCTCGGTGGAAAGAGTCCTTGCATCATCGACAAGGCAGCTGACATCAACCTTGCAGCAAAGAGAATTGCATGGGGCAAGACTCTCAACAGCGGCCAGACTTGTATTGCTCCAGACTACATCCTTATCCACAAGGACGTGAAGGAAGCATTCGTAAAGGCATTTGCTGAGCACGTACACAAGCTTCACGGCACTGACATCGCAGCTGACAAACATTATGTCAGAATGGTGAATCAGAAGGCGTTCGAAAGAGTGACCGGCTACCTGAAAGACGGTGAAATCCTCTTCGGAGGCAGCTCAGACGCAGCAACACGCTACATTGAACCTACATTGGTAGATGTCAAAGACACTACCCTTCCGATAATGAACGAAGAGATCTTCGGTCCGGTCTTCCCTGTCATCACTATCGACGACAACGGCAGAATGGACTGCAAAGACTGCATGAATCAGACTTCTACTTCATTCCTAGAGACCGTCAGAGAGTTTGTGACTGGCCGTGAGAAGCCGCTGGCATTCTACTACTTCGGCAAGGAGTCGGACGGCTGGGACATCGTCGGCAAGACTTCATCAGGAGGCGGCTGCATCAATGACGTGATCATGCACATCGCAAACGAGAACGTACCGTTCGGCGGCGTAGGCAACTCAGGAATGGGCAGATACCACTCCCGCGACAGCTTCGAGGCCTTCAGCCACACCCGCTCGATCATCGCTACAGGAAACTGGATCGACCTTCCGTTCAGATACATGCCGTACAAAATGTTCGGCCTCGTAAAAAAGATTCTATAATAAATATAGATATATCAATTTCGCTAAAACAACAGGTAATATGTAAGCTGCTGACTGCAACTTACATATTATTTTTAAGTAGTGATATACCTATTTACACTTATTCGAGAAATGACATTCAGATGTCATGTCGAGCGACCGAAGGGAGACGAGACATCTTTATGGATGTTCTCGTGAAAGATTCCTCCACTCGCTGCTCTCGGTCGGAATGACAGTGTGAGTAAACCGTCGATATTACATCATAGTGTAAACCTGAATATACACTCCTATGTAAATTATAAGTGCTGTGTCATTTTCAGAGCCAAAAACGTCACAGTGGTCCACACACGTACAGCGACGCAGGAAAAATGGCCGGAAAACGTGCGTCGCGAACAGAAAAGCATCACTGTGAACTGTTTTCGTGCAGCGACGCAGGG
>CANBDZ010000064.1 GCA_947367375.1 uncultured Bacteroidales bacterium
CATCCTGAGCGAGCGAAGCGAGTCGAAGGATCTACGCACTGACGGGACATGATAGGTAGAATCGGTGCGAAGATCTCTCCACGCGCTTCGCTTGGTCGAGATGACAATTGAGGAAAATATAAAATTATCAGATATATGTACAGAACACACAATTGCGGTGAACTCCGCATCGAAAACGCAGGCCAGACAGTGACCCTGGCAGGATGGGTTCAGAAGTCAAGAAAACTTGGCGGAATGACATTCGTAGACCTCAGAGACCGTTATGGTATCACTCAGCTCGTAGTGGACGCACACGCATCACAGGAGCTTCAGGACGTGGCTTCAAGCCTTGGCCGTGAGTGGGTGCTTCAGGTGACAGGAGAGGTTGTTGAGCGTCAGAGCAAGAACCCTAAGATGCCTACAGGTGACATCGAGATCACAGTAAGCGAGATCAAGGTCCTCAACAAGGCTAACACCCCTCCATTCACAATCGAGGAGGAGAGTGACGGCGGCGAGGAGCTCAGAGCAAAGTATCGCTACCTCGATCTTCGTAGAGGACCTCTCCAGCGAGCCCTCAAGATCCGTCACCAGATCGCTCACGAAGTACGCAACTACCTCGATGCTCAGAACTTCCTCGAGATCGAGACTCCTTACCTCATCAAGTCGACTCCTGAGGGAGCACGTGACTTCGTGGTTCCATCACGTATGAACCCAGGTCAGTTCTATGCTCTTCCACAGTCTCCACAGACTTTCAAGCAGCTCCTTATGGTTGCAGGCTACGACCGCTATTTCCAGATCGTACGCTGCTTCCGTGACGAGGACCTCCGTGCTGACCGTCAGCCTGAGTTCACTCAGATCGACTGCGAGATGTCATTTGTAGAGCAGGAGGACGTACTCAATACATTCGAGGGAATGATGAGAACCCTCTTCAAGAACGTTCTCAACGTAGAGATCGCTGAGCGTATCCCACGCATGAGCTGGTATGACGCTATGGATTTCTATGGTTCAGATAAGCCAGATATCCGTTTCGACATGAAGATCCACGAGATCACAGACCTCGTGAAGGGTTATGGCTTCTCAGTGTTTGATGGCGTTGACTACATCGGTGCAATCAATGTTGAGGGTACTGCAAACTACACCCGCAAGCAGATTGACGAGATCACAGAGTGGGTAAAGAGGCCTCAGGTAGGTGCAAAGGGACTCGTTTACATCAAGATCAACGAGGACGGCAGCATCAAGTCTTCAATCGACAAGTTCTACACTCCAGAGCAGCTTCAGGCAGTTGCAGACCGTCTCGGTGCCAAGAAGGGTGACATGATGTTCGTCCTCTGCGGTGCAAAGAGAAAGACTCAGAATATGCTCGGAGTACTCCGTATCGAGATGGGTAACCGCCTCGGTCTCCGTGATCCGTTCAACTTCGCACCTCTTTGGGTGGTTGACTTCCCTCTCGTGGAGTGGGATGACGAGACTCAGCGTTTCTACGCTATGCACCATCCGTTCACAGCTCCTAAGCCAGAGCACCTTGAGCTCTTCTACAGCGACAAGAAGGAAGACCTCGAGAAGGTTTGTGCAAACGCATATGACTTCGTACTTAACGGTACTGAGCTCGGTGGTGGATCTATCCGTATCCACGAGGCTGCAATGCAGGAGCGTATGTTCGAGGTTCTCGGTATCTCTAAGGAGGATGCAGAGTACAAGTTCGGCTTCATCATCAACGCATTCAAGTTCGGTGCACCTCCTCACGGCGGTCTCGCATTCGGCTTCGACCGCGTATGCTCGCTCTTCGGAGGTCAGGAGACTATCCGTGACTACATCGCATTCCCTAAGAACAACCAGGGTCGCGACGTGATGATCGACTCTCCATCATACATCGACCAGGAGCAGATGGACGAGCTCTTCCTCGAGTCAAAAGCAGAACGCAAAGAATAACAAATATATCATCAATATGAAAAAGCTTCTTACCTTATGTTTTGCAGCGCTGCTGGCTTCAGCTGCATTTGCACAGGATGAATTGCCTACAGTAAACTGGCCATATATTTATCCTGACTTCGTTGAAGGAGAGATCACTCAGATCGGAGGAAAGTCCGGCAAGGCGATCTACAACATCCATCTTGGACGGGGTGCCCTGCATTTTGTCAAGGACGGACTTATCAGCGAGGTTTCCACAACCGGAATTGTCTATGTAACCATCGGTGAGGATGTGTTCCGCAATGTGGGAGGTAAGCTGCTTAAAGTTCTTGCTCAGACAGAAGGCGGTTTTGTAGTAGAAGAAAAGCTCGCTGACTATTCTGCTGTTGTAAGAGATGACGGCGCTTATGGCGGATCGTTGTCAAATGCCGCAAAGGGATTCTCATATGACGAGAACTATGGTAACTACGGCTATCTCGTAACCAACAACTACGAGGATCTTCTGAGCATCAAGAACGATGCAGAAGAGCTTCCTCTCAATGTGAACATCTATCTTGTGATCAACAACAACCTTGTTCAGGCAAACAAGAAGAGTGTTTCGGCCTTGGAAGGTGTGGACAAGAAGGCATTCTCGGAATTCCTCAAGTCCAACAGCATCAAGTGGAAGGATCCTCAGGCACTTGTAAAGGTCATTGACTTTATCACAACCAAATAACTTTTTAACCACCAACATGAAGACAGTAAAGAAAATATGCGGTTTAGGCTCAATGGTAGCCGCAGCTGCAGCCTGCACACCGGCAAAGGAACAGAAGCCGAACATTGTCTTCTTCTTCGCGGACGACATCGGAACAGAGTGTTTCGGATGCTACGGAGGAGCAGAGTATGAAACTCCAAACATCGACGCTCTTGCGCAGCAGGGTATCATGTATTCGAATATGAATGCGATGCCTTTGAGCAGCCCGAGCCGAGTACAGGTCATGACCGGAATGTACAACGACCAGAACTATGTATGTTTCGGATATATGAATGACGATGAAAGAACCTTCGCTCACGTGGCTCAGGAGGCAGGTTATTCCACTGCAATCGTCGGAAAATGGCAGATGGGCCGTTCACGCGAAATGGTTCCGAAGCTCGGTTTTGACGAGTCTTTCCTTGCACAGGTAGAACTTTACAAGGAGTGCCGTGATGTCCACAAGACAGACCGCTTTGCTAACAGCTACTACGACAATAACGGAAAGACCTACGAGTACTGCCCATACGGACCGGATGCAATGGAAGACTATGCATTCGACTATATCGACCGTAAAGTTGCTGAAGGAGAGCCGTTTATGCTCTACTTTACAGAGCCTCTCGTTCACACTCCTCACGTGACGACACCAGATTCTCACGACTGGGACTGGAACTATGAGAGCCGTTTCACTGCAGGTCAGGACACATCATATTTCCGTGACATGGTGAAATATATGGACAAGCAGGTCGGTAATATGGTCGCACATCTCAAGGAAAAGGGTGTGTGGGACAACACCATATTCATCTTCTCTTCTGACAACGGATCTTCGACAAGAATCGTGTCTAAGCAGAAGGACGGAAGCAGAATCAGGGGAGGAAAGGGTTCTCCTACCTACAGGGGAACACACGTGCCTCTCATCATAGCCTGGGGTGACAAGATCGGTGGCAAGACCAGCGACAGGATCGCAGACCTTACCGACATCTTCCCTACTATCGCCGACATCTGCGGTATTGATGTACCTCAGGAATGGAACATCGACGGAGTGAGTCTCTATCCTGAAATCAAAGGCGAGGAGCCTCTCGACAAGGAGCTCTGTCTCGTGCATTTCAACCCTCTCTGGCCGACAACTCCTGCTCCTTATGCATCACGCTATGCGATGAATGATGACTATGCATATTTCTGGGACGGAAGGATCTACGAGTACAAGAAGGACCCTGAGTTCAAGAATCCTGTAATGTACGCTGAGGCCTCTGAAGAGCTCAAGGCTGCTGTAGCAGACCTCAAGGCAAGAGTGGATGAGGTGGATTTCTATCCTGATATGCCAGGTAAGCCACGCAGAAGCGACTACGGTACATTCTACGACTTCGCACCTCCACAGAATCCGTTCTAATGGCTGTTCTGAAGGACACTCTTACCCTTCAGGATGCCGTAAAGATTACGGGCCCGCAGGCTTTCAACATTATGATAAAGCCTGTGGGCTCGCTTTGCAACCTGAAGTGCCACTACTGCTACTACCTCGACAAGGCGGAAATATACGGCGGTAAGGAACCCCGTATGACCGAGCAGATGCTTGAGCACTTCATAAAGGAATATATCGCCGCCAACGACGTACGCGACGTCTTCTTCAACTGGCACGGCGGCGAACCATTGCTTGCAGGTCTTGATTTCTACAAGAAGGCTATGGCCTTCCAGAAGAAATATGCCGACGGCAAGCACATCCACAACACTCTCCAGACCAACGCTACGCTGATTACCCGCGAATGGGCGGAGTTCTTCCGTGTGAACAACTTCCTTATAGGCGTTTCCCTTGACGGCCCACAGAATGTCCACGACCGCTATCGCGGAGGAAAGGGCGGTGCATCGGTCTTCGACCGAGTCGTAAAGGGAATAATGGAGCTCTATCGTGCAGGGGTCCAGTACAACGTAATGGCGACCGTCAACAAGCAGAGTGAAGGAAGAGGTCTGGAAATATATCAGTTCCTTAAATCAGCGGGAACACGCTTCATCCAGTTTATGCCGGTGCTTGAGCACACGAAGGACGGGCTCATTGTCGACCCGCAGGTGCAGGGTGCGAGGATAGCTCCGTGGTCAGTCAGTCCGGAGGGATATGGCAGATTCCTTTGTGATATATTCGATTACTGGGTGCGCAATGATGTGGGTAAAGTCTTTGTAAATCAATTTGATGCAGTCTTGGCCTGCTGGTGCGGAGCTCAGCCTGGAATCTGTGCATTGTCTCAGACCTGTGGCGGCAATTCCATCATCGAGCACAACGGAGACCTCTATCCGTGCGACCATTTTGTCTATGAGGGCTACAAGATCGGAAATGTTCTTGAGACAGACCTCCGTACCTTGATGAACTCTACAAAACAAGTGCGTTTCGGTCTTGACAAACGAAACGCACTGCCTGATGATTGTATTAAATGTCAATGGTTCTTTACCTGTCACGGCGAATGCCCGAAGCACCGCTTTAACACGACAGACAAAGGTGAGACCGGCCTCAACGCCCTCTGCGAAGGCTACAAGCTGTTCTTCGCTCACGTAGCCCCATATATGGACAAGATGAAATCTTTGCTCCAGTCCGGCAGACCAGCCTCCGAAATAATGAAAATGCTCTAAACTACATCTGCTTTACAAGCCAGTTCATTGCTGTGCCTTCTGAGTAGTCGTTGAGGAGTGGTACCCATGAGAAGTGGCTGATCATCACTGGAATGCCGAATTCCTGCATGTAGGCGTCATCGTAGATCTGGATAAGGTCTGATGTTGCGCCGAGACGTTTGCGGGCGTTGTAATAAGCATGTGAGCTGATCACCTTGCAAGTTGTGTCTGAGTCAGCGTGAACAAAGTACATAGGGAGTTCGCAGAATGCCTTTGTGTCGATGTCTGCAAGTTCCATGTCTGTACCGTTCCACTTGTACACCTTGTCCTGGAATGCAGTCACGATGTCGTCTGTGAACTGGCCGTCATACTTCTCCTGAGCCTTGTGGATAGGAACGATAGGGTCCATAGCGCAGCAAGGGATAGCAGCCTTGAATCTGTCAGGGAACTGCATCATGAATCTCATTGTACATCCGCCGCCGCTTGATGCTCCTGCACAGAAGAGTCTTGAACCGTCTACCTTGCCTTCTGCGATGAGAGTGTCGATGAATGCCATCTGAAGGGCGTTGTTGCGGTCAACGAGCTTGATCTTCTCAGGATCGAGTGATGCACTGTATGAATAGTTAGGGTTTGCGATTGCAAACATCAGGGTTGCGCAAGGAACTCCAGCCTCAGGAAGTGAAGTGACGCAACGGTTTGCTGTAACAGCTGTCATAAGGTCGCGGTTGTACTCGCCACCACCGATCTGCCATACAAGAAGCGGAGCGTTCTCGATCACATTGCCCTTTTCGTCCTTTGGAAGGTGAAGGATGTACTCTCTTGTGAGACCTGCATAAGTGAATGAACCTTTGATGCAGTCGTCAAGGACAGCAATACGCTTGTCATTTACCTTGTCAAGAGTCACGCTGAGGTTGCTGTCAGCAGAGCATACGAGTTTCCATGGTTCGCTGCGCCAAAACTGTCCTCTGAGTCCGCTGATATTGAACGGCTTAGCCTCGATGCGGAGGACGTTCTTCTTCTTTGTGATAACGATTCCGTCATCCTCGTGAGCCTTGAGGCCCTCGCCTGTAGCCGGATCTACAAATCCGTCAGGAGCATTGTTTACAAGGTCAAAATCAGCAGCTGTGAGGCCTTTGAGCGCCTTAGGATTGCTTACTGTGATCTCGATTGCATTTACCATAAGGCTTCCGATGTCACCGACCTTGGTGTGTGCAACGATGTTTTCAACTACAGCTTGCTCTTTCGGACCGCCGCATGCAGCTGCGGCAAAAGCCGAAGCGCAGAAAAGTAAAGTTCTAAGTTTCATAGCGTCATTTATTTATATGATTGTACTCTTTCGATGATTTCAAGGCACATGCGGCCGTTGTGGTAAGGTGCCTTCCAGAATCCTGCCTTGTCTTCTTTTCTGTTGACCGTTCCGTCCGGGAACAGACTCCAGAACCATTCTCCGTTCTCTCTGTCAATCAGGTTACCCTTGATGAACTCCCAGCACATAAGGGCGTTCTCGAGTCCCTCCTGCGATCCGAAATTGTCCCAGAGGTTGAAATAGCCGACAACTGTTTCGGCCTGCACCCACCAGTGTCTTTCCTTGTCCATATGTCCGTCTTTGCACTCGTAGGCCATTCCTTCCATAGCTGAGAAGCCTTCCTCTGCAGCCTTCGCTATTTCAGGCACGAGCTTCTCTATTCTTTCCAGTACGGTCTGATCGCCAAGTACGAGTGCCGCTTCGTGCAGAAGCCAAGAGGCTTCGATGTCGTGACCATATGAGACGGTTTCATAGTTGCATTCCCAATTGTCATTGAAGAATAACCTCAGATGCCTATTGGATGCAAGTATATGATTTTCAAAGACTTCTATAAGATTGCGAAGGCGCTCTTCCAGCAGCGGGTTTCTCCATACGCGGAGCAGACAGGTGTAGGCTTCAAGGATGTGCAGATGGGTGTTCATAGTCTTGCTTTCATTTGCATCCTTGTCGCTCAGACGCATGTCCTCAATGCTGTCCCACTCTCGCGTGAAAGCCTCGAAATAGCCGCCCTGCTCTTTGTCAAAACTGTGCTCCTCGATGGAATTGAACAGCTTTATGGCGTACTCCAGTGCCTTACCGTCGCCTGTCGCCCTGTTCAGCTCGGCGAGGCCGTAAATGGTGAATGAAATGGAATATATCTGCTTCTTGGTGTCGAGGGGAGTGCCGTCAGGATTGAGTGACCAGTAGGTTCCGCCATATTCCTTGTCGAAGAAGCGGTTGATGATCTCCTTCTTTGCCTTCTCAGCCATTTCAAGGTACTCCTTGTTGCCGAAGATCCTGTATGCCGCTGCGAAAGTCCACAATATGCGGGCAACCAGAATGTTGCCCACCGGAGCATCAGTGTCAAGTTGCTCCTCCCCGCTGATACGGCCATAGAAGCCTCCTTCGGGGTTGTTCATCCTCTTTATCCAATAGGGGAGAATGTCTGTTGTGAGTTCTTTTTTGACTTGCATCGCAAGTGCTTGTGCAGCAAATAGTTCTGCGGAAGTCTTGGATTTTGTGGACATTGTCTGTTCAAGCTTTCCGCAAAGATATATAAAAAGATGTGTTTGTTTGACTTTCGCACGATTTTATGTAAGTTTGCATAATCAACCACAATAACACTCAGACTCGATGAAACATCTTCGGATTCTTCCGATTCTGGCCCTTGCAGTGATCGTTTTCTTCGGCTGCAGCCAGGTTCAGACATCGTCTTTCGTTCAGGTGAAAGACGGTAAGTTTGTCTGTAAAGACTATCCCTCGCATTATGTTGGAACAAACTTCTGGTATGGCGCCATTCTCGGCAGTGAAGGCGTCGGAGGTGACAGGGAACGTCTTGCTGCGGAACTGGACACTCTCAAGGCCTTGGGTATGACCAACCTTCGAGTGCTTGTGGGTGGAGATGGTCCAGATGGCATTCCGACTCGCGTAAGTCCTACTCTCCAGAAAGAGCCGGGAGTTTACAATGACACTATCTTCAGAGGCTTGGATTATCTCCTTGCTGAGATGGGCAAGCGAAATATGAAGGCTGTTCTCTATATCAATAACTCTTGGGAATGGTCTGGCGGCTATGGTATGTACCTCGAGTGGGCAGGAGCAGGAAAATCACTTATTCCTGCAGAGGTCGGCTACACAGCCTTTATGGAGTCGGTTTCCCATTTTGTGACCAATGAAAAGGCCAAGGAACTGTTCTATAATCATGTGAAACACGTCGTGAGCCGCACAAACACAGTCACAGGAAAGCCTTACAAGGATGATCCGGCTATCTTCTCGTGGCAGATAGGCAATGAACCGCGCTGTTTCAGGTATGATCAGGAGGGTCAGGATGCTTTCGTTGACTTCATGTGGACAACTGCGTCGCTGATCAAGTCTATAGACCCTAACCATATGGTTTCGTCGGGAAGTGAAGGAGAGTGGGGATGTGAGAACAATATGGATCTGTACGAGAGGATCCACTCGTGTCCTGACATAGACTATCTGAACATCCATATATGGCCATACAACTGGAGTTGGGTGCGTGAGAACACGCTTCAGACCAACCTCCCGACGGCGATAAAGAACACTGACAAATATATCGACGACCACATCGCTCTTGCCGCAAAATACGGCAAGCCGGTGGTTCTCGAGGAGTTCGGCTTCCCTCGTGACGACTTCCAGTTCAAGCAGGGATCTCCGACAACAGCCCGTGACACCTACTACAGGCATGTATTCGGACGTATCGTGGAGTCGGCTAAGGAAGGAGGACTGTTTGCAGGTCTGAACTTCTGGGGCTGGGGCGGACTTGCCGGACAGTCGGATGTCAACCTTTACTGGCAGCCGGGCGATGACTACTGCGGCGATCCGGCGCAGGAGCAGCAGGGCCTTAATTCGGTATATGCCTGCGACGAATCAACCATCACCGTCATCAAAGAAGCTACCACTGCTATAAATGAAACGCTTAAATAATATGAAATACTTATTCTACATTCTGACAACTCTCTTCCTTACCGCTGCCTGCGGCCAGGACAACCCCCAGTCAACAGACCAGGTCAAACTCTCTGTTGACAAGACCGCACTCGAATTTCCAGCTGAGGGCGGTGAACAGACCATTACTGTAACAGCATCAGGCCAGTTCGTCCTGATGCCTGGCGAAAAATGGTTTACGGCGAGAAAAACTCTCAAGGAAGGTGAGAATAATGTCATTGTGGCTGTCAAGGTTGAAGAAAACACTGCCTACGAGACGCGTCAGGCAAGGCTTTCTGTCACTGCCGGTTCAGAGAAGACCTATGTTGAAGTGAACCAGGCGGCAGCGGAATACGAAGATCTGACCGACATAAATCCCAAGGATTTCGAAACTCCTGAGAATACCGGTAACCTTGCATGGCAGTTTGCGGAGAGGTTCGGCATAGGCTGGAATCTCGGTAATCACTTCGACGCCTACAATGACGAGGTGTCCGGTGAGACAGCTTGGGGCAATCCGAAAGCTACTCAGGCAACCTTCACAAAAGTCAAGGCTGCCGGATTCACCACAGTACGTATTCCGGTAACCTGGATGGGACATATAGGAGAAGCTCCTGAGTACAAGATCGAGGAAGCTTGGCTGAACCGTGTTGCAGAAGTTGTGGGTTATGCCGAAGCAGCAGGATTAAATGTAGTCCTCAACATTCACCACGATGGTGCTGACAGTGCTCACTGGCTTGACATAAAGACGGCAGCTACGAATCCTGATGTGCACGCACAGATCCTCGATCAGGTAAGTGCAATGTGGACTCAGATAGCTGAGAAGTTCAAAGATAAGGGAGAGTTCCTTGTGTTTGAGGCGTTTAACGAGATTCACGACGGCGGTTGGGGCTGGGGTGACAACCGTAAGGACGGAGGCAAGCAGTACAAGTGCCTCAATGAGTGGAACCAGGCTTTTGTTGATGCAGTACGTGCAGTTGGTGGAGAGAATGCAGGTCGTATTCTTGGTATCCCTGCATATTGTACTAATGTTGACATCGCTATATCTTCTTTGGTGATGCCTACAGACTCGGCTAAGGACCGTCTTATGATCTCCGTTCATTGCTACGATCCTCATGAGTACACTCTTACAGCCAAATATTCAGAGTGGGGTCACACGGCTAACATTTCAGCAAAGCCGTCCGGTGACAATGAGGCTGATCTCAAGAAGGTGTTTGAGAAGATACATAAGAATTTCATTTCCAAGGGAATACCTGTATATCTCGGAGAGTTCGGCTGTGTAAACCGTGAAACAGAACGTACTCAGAAGTTCCAGCAGTACTATCTCAGGTACTACGCAAAGCTTGCTAAATCATATGGCGTGCCTTGTATGCTATGGGATAACGGAGCGAAGGGAGCCGGCAACGAGAGACATGCCTTCTTTGATCACGCTACAGGTGAGTATTGTTCAGGAGAGGCAAAACTGGCAATAACAGCCCTCGTCGATTCTTACGATAACTCGCAGACCCTTCTGGATGTATATAAAAACGCTCCAAGGTAATAGGAATATGTTGAAATTCAGGTATATAGCGATAATGGCAACGGCAATCTGTCTTGTGTCGTGTTCGTCTCCGCAGGAGCCGACACCCGCAGATAGCCTCAAGCAGCAGCTCACATCTTATGTAGAGCAAGGGCATATAATGTTCGGCCACCAGGATGACTATATGTACGGTCATTCCTGGAAACTCGAGGACGGTGACACTGACTATACCAGTTCCGATGTCCAGGCGACCTGCGGCAAGTATCCCGCAGTCTATGGAATGGACCTCGGAGGTATAGAGATGGACTGGGAAGCAAACCTTGACAGGAACCTGTTCAAGCATATGCGTGCAGCAGCTGTGGCTCACTACGAAAGAGGCGGCGTCATCACCTTCTCTTGGCACCCTCGCAATCCGCTCACCGGTGGAGACGCATGGGATGTGACTTCGGATCAGGTAGTGGCCTCAATTCTTCCTGGCGGCGAGAGACATGAGCACTTTGTGACCTGGCTTTCCAAGGCCGCCGACTTCCTCGAGTCAATAAAGACAGCGGATGGAACTCCTGTTCCGGTGATATGGAGACCTTGGCACGAACACACCGGCAGCTGGTTCTGGTGGGGACAGAAGCTCTGCACTACAGAGCAGTACAAGGCATTGTGGCAGCTTACCTATGATTATATGGTGAATCAGCGCGGCCTGACCAACCTCGTGTGGGCTTATTCTCCAGGTGCAGGCGGACTGGATGCAGAACTTTTTGCAGAAAGATACCCGGGAGATGAAATCGTCGATATGGTAGGTTTCGACTGCTACCAGTACGGCGACAACGCTTCCTATATGAGAGAGATGAAGAATGCCCTTGAAGTGACAAAGATTTTTGCTGAAGAGCACGGAAAGCTCATGGCTGTCACTGAAACAGGCTACGAAGGCATAAAGGATGAAAACTGGTGGACAGAAGTGTTCCATCAGTCATTCAAGGACTATCCGGTGTCTTATGTCCTTGTCTGGAGAAACGCCTGCGATGCAGACATGCAGCACCACTTCTATGCCCCATACCCGGAGCATACCTCAGCCGCTGACTTCAAAGCATTCTCTGATTTCCCGGCGATAAAGTTTTTGTAACAAATTACGTTATTCCCGACTTGATCGGGAATCTATATTACCATAACTATGACATTCCATCAAAGACTGGCCCGCCTTCAGGCGCAGCACGAAGCACTCATAACCCGTAAGAACGAGCCCATAGAAGGTAACGGCGTCTATGAACGTTACCTCCATCCGATCCTTACAGCAGATCATGCCCCTCTTTTCTGGAGGTACGATCTTAACCAGGAGACGAATCCCTATCTTATGGAGCGTTTCGGCATTCATGCCACCTTCAATTCCGGAGCAATCAAGTGGAAAGGAAAATACGTTCTCGTAGTCCGTGTGGAGGGAGCAGACCGCAAGTCTTTCTTTGCCGTGGCTGAGAGTCCGAACGGAGTGGACAACTTCCGCTTCTGGGACCGCCCGATCACGATGCCGGAGTATGGTGAGCCGGCTACAAATGTCTATGATATGCGTCTGACAGCCCATGAAGACGGCTGGATCTACGGAATCTTCTGCGTGGAGCGCAAGGATCCGGATGCTGCTCCAGGAGACCTGTCTTCCGCAGTTGCTGCAGCCGGAGTTGCACGCACAAAGGACCTTGTCAACTGGGAAAGACTCCCGGATATGGAATCGAAGTCCCAGCAGCGCAACGTCGTGCTTCATCCGGAGTTCGTTGACGGAAAATATGCTCTCTACACACGTCCGCAGGACGGATTCATCGACGCCGGTAACGGCGGAGGCATTGGCTGGGCCCTTGTGGACAATATGGAGAAGATCGTGATCGAGGATGAGAAGATCATAAATCATCGCCACTACCACACTATAAAGGAAAGCAAGAACGGCGAAGGTCCTCATCCGATAAAGACCGACCGCGGCTGGCTGCATCTGGCTCACGGTGTGAGAGGTTGTGCATCAGGCTTGAGATATGTCCTGTATTTATATATGACAGCGTTGGATGACCCTTCGAGGGTCATAGCGGAACCGGCCGGCTTCTTTATGGCGCCGGAAGGCGGCGAGTATATCGGCGATGTGATGAACGTCCTCTTCACAAACGGCTGGATAGCCGATGAGGACGGAACCATATTCATATAT
>CANBDZ010000065.1 GCA_947367375.1 uncultured Bacteroidales bacterium
GTGAAGTTCGCCCGCAGCGGCGGCCTTTCCGAAGGCGAGATCTTCAGCAAGCACATTCTGAAGAACGCAATTATTCCTATTGGTCACGGCCTGCCTGCCAGCGTGCTGTTTGCTATGACAAAGAACTTATACTCGGTGTTTTCTACAAAATCCTCCTTGGCCCTATGCAATGAAACCTTGCCTGAAGGTGTAGAGGAAGCTGAAACCCTCTCGTAGTGGAAAGGAGTATACTCAGTGCCGTCATATTCATAGATGAGGACATCGAGATGACTCATATATGACTCGCAGGCATTGTCTGCTATAGTACCCTTGACCGCCACATCAGGTGTTCGGAAATGCAGGACTATACCTTCGCCTTGTCCTGTCACATCGATCTCATCTGACATGACCGTACATGACGCCGCTGCTAACGACACCATCAGTAAGAGGAATATATATAATTTAAGGTTCTTCATCATTCGTCAATTTACTTCGTGCCCTATTGAGCCACGTGCTTTATCTTAATGATCTTAGGGTTGTCGCCGCTCTCCGGCCACCTTATGTTGTCATATTCACCGTTGATATAGAGGTGAATGTACTGATCAGTCCACTCTTGATGATAAGATATGATAAAGTCAATTACACTTTCACCGACACCTTTGTCACTAAGAGGGAATACCACAATTCGGTACCATTCATTTGAGTTACATGCTCCAAGGTCCTGTTTCTTGTTCTCGTCGCTTGAATCATAAACCAATTCGCCATCAGAAACACTTGTGGCCTGTTGATAGACACGGACCCTGTAATTTTCCAATGTACCCGTAATTCCCGGCTTCCACTTCACCTTCGAAGGTGCGGTAATCTGGAAGAAGCACTCGAATCCATTAGCTTCAAGATCATTCTGATTACCTGAATATGACATTACAGGGTTTTCCGTGATGACATATGTCTCTGGATTAGAGCTGAAATAACTAACAGGTACGACAGGATTGTGATAAGTCGGATACTCCAGAACATGTTCCTCCCAATCAAGGCCTGTACCCCAATCTTCAGCAACCCAGTCAGCTACTTCGTATTCAAGGACTATGTTATCTCCTGCGATGTTCAGGATCTCAAACTCGTAGATGTGATTGCGGACTATGTTGTAGTCACTGCCTTCCTGTGGCTTTCCATCACTGTAATTACAGAATGAAATGGCATCCTCGAAGACTTTTACTTCTCCATCTATTGTGAATTCCAGACTGATCTTGTTTCTTTCGCCAGAATAGTTAATATTGTCATACTCAGTCACATAAACAAAATAGTTTCCTGTCTCTTCGTCCTTTATAAACGGCAGATTCACAGCTGCGTG
Source organism: uncultured Bacteroidales bacterium (assembly GCA_947367375.1). Taxonomy (GTDB): domain Bacteria; phylum Bacteroidota; class Bacteroidia; order Bacteroidales; family UBA932; genus Cryptobacteroides. The sequence goes on from CANBDZ010000065.1 coordinate 1,331, forward strand.
ACGGTAAACCCTGAAGCAATTCTCCTGATCAAGCAGTTTGGTGTCGCTTGTCTGTGACCAACCTGAAGGCAGGGTGTAACCTGTCTGGTTGTAGTACTTGAGGGTTGCTGAGTTTATGACTGTTTTACCTTCCTTCTTCAAATTGTCGGAAAGCATCACTTCGATCTTGGCAGCTGCTCGAAGGAGTGAGATATCTCCTATGTTCTGGCTTTCCATATTAAGAAGAGGAGTGAGGTCCACTTCTTTGACACCCCACATTGGGATGGCACTATTCTCAGAACCAGGATCAAGCTGAGTCTGGCTGTAGGAAACATATTCATCTCCGCTGAGATTATCACCACAGTTGGCCAATACCATAAACCTGTAAGAAGGATCTGGATTTGTGTTGAAATGCTCAGCAAAGTTATCCGGCAACTGTCCGATGAACTGGAACTGAGTGTGAGTCTCGTTGATAGGCCAGTAGTCAAGGTTCCGGATAGTTCCTAGACGTGTGCCATCTTTAGCGTACACCACAACACAGAGGTTTTCCGGTATTATGCGGAAGTCAAACGGCGGCATACCTTCTTCCGATGGGTAGTATTCACCCCAAGTCGCCTTGGTGTCAAGGCTTTCGAGAGAAACTGTGAACAATATGTCATGCTGCTCATCTGGGGACATGACGCACCTGTCCGCATCGAATATGCACGATGCAGCAAGAACGCCAGCCAGAAGCAGCACAATATATTTCACAAATCCTTTCATTTATCTAATTATCATCTCGAGCGTAGTCGAGAGATCTTTATATCCCTAATCCAACTCAGTATCATTCAACACAACCCTCCAGGAGTTGATGTAGATCACCGAGCTGACCCATTCCCCCTGATCGAGGAAAAATGTCATTGTGTATTCATCCTGTCGGTCGAGGTACTCCTGGTCGCCCATTTTCTCTCTGTAGTAGCCCTTCACAAGAAGAGCGTAGTCCGCTACCGGGATACGGAATACATCCTCTCCGGTCTCACGGTTCCTGATGTGCAGGACAGGGGAGTCTCCAGCCCTCATTCGTCCTGTTGTAAGCTCTGCAAGTGCGACATTCACTGATGTTGTCGCCTTTACATCGCCGTTTTCAACCTCAGCCGAACCGGTGTTCTGGTACCAGGCTGAGTAAGTGATCATCTCGTCATCAAGCAGGTCGTTGTCCCAGTCGTAGAGACCGTTGTTGTCATTGATTTCGAAGATGAATTTGTCGGCATCCACTTCGTGACCTGACATCTCATGAAGGAGAATGCGTATGACGTTTGTGTTTTTCATGAGTGACATAGTCGCGATGTGTGTTCCCGGAGTGTCTGTCACTTCAAGCGGCAGTGTGCCGTGGAATAACGGAAGGAGGTCTTCTGAGACCCTTGCCTGGCCGTTTTCGTCGTACTGCCTGTGCATTTTTACCTGCAGGTCCTGGAGTCTTGTCTTGCCTACCTGAGTGTCTGCAAGAAGATCAAAAGACTCTTCATTCATAAGTCCGCCCCACGCCAGAAGCGTGTAGTTTCCAGGAAGGAGCTCAACAGGGATCTCAAAGTTTCCTGAAGAAAGGGCAGCCTTGTCGGTGGTGGCTATCTCTTCGACCAGAATGTCATTCTCGTCGAATACATAGAGTGCAATCGAATTCACCTCATTGGCAAAGGCGTCTGCAAACTTTATGTTGTAGTCGTATTTGAAACGTATGCGGTAATACACACCGCAGTCACCCTCACCTTCGAAGATGAGTCCACTAAAGCACGAAGAAGCACTGAGCATCGCCGCCACCATTGACAACCCCAGCAGAATTCTTCTGAATATATGCACTCTGTTCATTATAAATTAATTATGGATATATTAAATAAGGGCCGCTGCGCGACCGCCCGGCGGCCCTTAGGATATTTGTTACTGTACGATGTCTACGCCCTGCTTGACAACCTTCCAAGAAAGGATGTTGATTTTTGCTGCGACGTATGAACCTTCGTCCTCTATTGGGTACTCTGGTACATCAACTATATAATCCAGACTGGTGTATACTGGTGATCCGTAACCCTTGATTGATTTAATATCAATCTGATATACGTGGTTACGGACTACACCATATTCTGCAGTCTTTCCTGCTGAACCAAGGTGCTTGATGTCTACGTGGTAGTATGTCTGACCGTCTGTATAAAGAAGGGCAGGTTCAACTGTTGCGAGATATTCATTTGCTTTAACTGTATTATCTCCAGTTATGGCATTGTCACCAAATACGACATAGCCGCTTGTCGAATTATACTGATACCATTTTTTTGCAGCACCAGCAGTTGAAAGCTGGAAGCTGACTTCGTATGCCTTTGCTCCTGCCGCTTCAATTCCTTCAACACACTGAATGTCAGCTGGAGTAATAGAACTGAATGTTTGACCATTTTCAGAACTATACAGTGTGTACTTAAGTGAATTAGCTACAGCGATTCTCAAGTTCTCATCACCAGCATACTCAGTACCGTACCAACGTGCGAGTTCGAGTGGTTCATAATCATCACCTTTCTTCTGCATAAGCTGACCCTTGAGGATAACCTTTGTACGAGGATCGGTTGAGCCATCAACCTGATTGGTGTTCTCACCGCAGTATGTGTATGTAGAACGAGTCGCATAATTATCACCTGCATTAGCTACTGCAAAGCCATAATTAGTCTGGAAGCCTTTAGTTGCCTTATCAGCGTCTGTATATGACCAAGCAAAAGAATCCGAATGGTTACCTGCCTGTGACTTAGCCCAATAGCAACGATAATAAGGAATATCATTCCAAGTAAGACCTAATGTTGCAACGTCCCAATTTTCGATATTCTTAAGAAGGCTTGAAGTGCTGTAATCATTGTAAAGCTCCCATCCGTTAAGTTTTACATAAACATCCAGATCTGATGATCCTCCTACAAGTCCAACAGGAGTGGAGTTCTTCTGTGTATCGAAGATATTCTCTGTATCTGCAATCTTTCCACCTGCAGTAAGCACCACCTTAGCAGCTGTACGCTCTACATAGATGTTAATTGGTGCTGCCAATGCTTCACTCTCAGTTGTTTTGATGTTAGCTGCTGTAAGAGGAACCGCGTCAATAATCTTATTTGCACCGTCCATATACACAGAGTTACTCATTACATAACCATTGCTGTCGTCACCTATAACCTCAAGAGCTTCGTGAAGAGCAGTGAGTGAGTATGGCTTATTTTCAGGTACCCAGTTAAGAACAGCTACAATCTTGCTTGGATAAACACCCTTGTAAGTCTTCAATACAAGAATGTCATCCTTGATGTCTGAAACGTTAGGCATACCGGATGTTGATGCATTGCTGATAGAAAGTATCAAATGGTTCTTACCGTTCTGTACCTCACCAGGAGCAGTAACAGGAGAACCTGTCACATTGAATGGATCTCCATTCTCATCAAAGAAGAAAAAATACGCTGACTTTACAGCACGTTCTGCTGGAGTGCCCATCTCATAACTATCTTCTGCTCCTAGAATACGTGTCTCCACATCCGCCGACAAAAGGTTAATGGCGATATAAGACTCTTCCATCTCGCCACCGTGAGGTGCATTATTATCATCAAGCTTCTCTGCACAAGCTGCAAAGCCGAGTGCCGCGAGAGCGATAAATAAATATTTTTTCATTTTAGTTTGTTTTTAGTTGTTAATTGACAGAATAATTGTTCTTGACCACTTTCCAAGAAAGGATACGCACTTCGGCTGCGACATAGCTCTTGATGTCAGCAGGACGCTGAGGCGTCTCGATGTCTGTGTCACCATCATAGACCGGAGTTCCGAATCCGCTGATGTCCGAGATGTTGACCTTATATACATGATTTCGGACGACACCGAACTCAGAGTCGGATCCTGTGCTTCCCAAGTGTCTGACAGGGGTGTAGTAATAGGTCATACCGTTCTTGTAGACCATTGCAGGCTCTACAGTAAGAAGGCGTGCGTTGATCTCATCTGCGGTTGCATCCTTGAAGCCTTCGGCATTTGACCATGTCTTCCAAGCCTTTCCGACAGATCCGTCAGCAAGCTGGAAGAAAACCTCATATGCCTCTATTGCAGTACCTGCAGGAGCTTCATCCGCTTCCACGACCTTCAGGTCGGCTGTAGCTATAGGCTTATATTCCTCACCTTCCTTATAGTATATCTGACTCGAAAGCAGGGAAGCGACCTGATCGCGTACGGCCTGCTCACCTATATAATTGTGACCATACCAGTTAGCGACTTCGATAGGTTCGCCGTCGGCCTTGACGAGCTGTGCCTTGATGATGACATTTGTGCGAGGGTCAGATGTGACCTTTCCTTCGCCGTCCTTTACAACCGGACGTGTGTTCTCACCGCAATAGGCTATGCCCGTATTAGGTACGAGACCGTCATTGAGCCAGTCGAAATGGTTGTCAGCAGGGAAGGCTCCGGAATAGGATCCGGCCCAATATGAACGGAACCTGTTAGGGTCGTTCCAGAGGAAGCCGATCTGACCTGCCATGCCCCATGTTTCAGGATAGATGTGCTTGAGAACGATGGAATGATGGTACTCGTTGTAAAGTTCCCAATTGAGAACCTTTGCATACACAGGCACTTCATCCACAGACTCTCCGATGTCATAAGTAGCATCCTTTCCTGCTACATCACCATCAGCAACGACCTGAACCTTTGCGGAAATTCTCTCTACATAGATCTCTACTGGATTGTCCTTTGCCTCCTGCTCTGATCTGGCGATGTTCTCGACAGTGAGAGTGTTGGCTCTTACGACCTTTCCGAGCAGGTCTGCATAGACTGTGCTGCTCATCACAAAGTGATTGTTGGTGTTACGGATTCCCGCGAGGGCATTGTAGAGGTTATCCAAGGTGTAAGACGGCTGAATATGCTTCGTGTCCCAGTTAAGGACAGCAACGATATACTCAGGATATTCTCCCTTGTAGTTGTCAAATACAAGAATCTTGTCTTTTACATCAGAAACGTTCGGACCCTCATTTGGATTGCCTGTCTCGTCTGGCTGTGTGCCATTGCTGTTGATGTTGAATGACAAATAGTTACGGTTTCCTGCCGGGCTAATAGGGAAGGCTGTGCCGTCACCCTTGAAAAGGAAGAAGTGCACATTTTCCACGAAGCGCTCGGCAGCATCGCCATATTCAAAGTCTTCAGAACCGGCAGCACGGACAGAAGCGTCGTCAGATTTGAGGGTCACTGAAATATATGACCTCTCCAATTCCCCTTTTTCAGAAGGGGAACCGGTGTCGGCCAACTTTTCAGCACATCCGGCCAAGCCTGATGCCGCTATAAGTATATATAAGAGTCTTTTCATCTCTAATGATAAAGTATGCAGTGTTTTTTATTACATAAGAGGGTAGTCACCGGCAACGATTCTCCAAGAGAGGATCTTGATCTGTGCAGCGACATAAGAAACTACATCCTCTGGGCTCTCAGGAGTGATGAACTCCATGTCTGGATCATATACAGGAGTACCGTAACCAGTGATGTCAGAGATGTTTACCTTGTAAACGTGGTTGCGGACAACACCATACTCTGTGTCTGATCCTGCAGTACCGAGGTGCTTGATGTCTGTGTAGTAATATGTGTTACCACCCTTGTAAACGAGAGCTGGCTGGATCTTAGCGAGTTCTGTGTTAAGATCAGCGTCATCGATAGTTGTGAATGTACCGTCGCTGTTCTTCACATACCAGTTCTTGGCAACACCAGCATCTGAAAGCTGGAAGTAAACCTCGTATGCCTTCACATCAGCAACGTCTCTTGTCTGACACTTAAGGTCAGCTGGCTCAACACCAATGAAGTTGACAGCGTCAGCTGAATAGTAATATGTGTTCTTGATAGTGTTAGCTACAACTGTACGGAGCTTGTCCTCGCCGTTGTAATCCTTACCATACCAGTTAGCTACTTCTACAGGGTTACCTGCGGCATCCTGAATCTGAGCCTTTACGATCACCTTTGTACGGTCCTTAGCGTCACGATATGTGTTCTCACCGCAATATACAGCACCACCAAGAGCGATGTTGTCATCAGCATAAGCAAACTCATTTCCTGTGAAAGCTGTCTTGATAGACTTAGCCCAGTAAGAACGGCACCAGTCAGCGTCGTTCCAATTGAAACCGATACCGCTCCATGTAGGGTCGATACGCTTGATGAGCCAAGACTCCTGATAGTCGTTGTAAAGCTCGAATCCAGTGATCTGAGCATAGAGAGGAGTGCTGTCGAGCTCCTTCTCGATGAGGAACTTACCTGAGTTGTTTGCAGTGAAGACAACCTTGGCAGCAACACGCTCAACGTGGATGGTGATAGGGTTTGCAAGAGCCTCAGCAGCTGTCTTACCGATGTTGCTGAGCTTGAGCTCAACAGCCTCTACAGGATTTGTGTTTGCGTTAGCATACACAGCGTTGCTCATAACATAGCCGTCAGCGTCATTACCGAGCTCTGAAATCACAGTCTTAAGCTCTGAAAGTGTATAAGTTGACTTAGTAGGAGTCCAGTTAAGAACAGCTACGATCTGATCAGGATACTCACCCTTGTAGTTCTCGAACACAAGGACAGCGTCCTTTACATCTGAAACGTTAGGCATTGCTTCAGCTGACTCATCTCCGAGATCAAGTGACAAGTAGTTTGTGCTTCTCTGATTTTCGGTAGGAGCGTCAGCACCAGCTGGCTGCTGCACAAGGAAGGACTTTCCTTCCTGATGGAAGAAGAAGAAGTAAGCCGACTTGACTGCTCTTTCAGCAGGGGTACCTTCTTCGAAATCTCCGGCAGCCTTAGTGAACATGTCATCAGCAGTAAGGGTAACCGCTACGTAAGACTCTTCAATTTCTCCCTTCTGGGCACCATTGTCAAGTCCCTTTTCAGCACATGCAGCAAATCCTAATGCTGCAACGGCAAGAAACAGATACTTTTTCATAAAGCTTGAAAATTAATTAATTGATTAATTATTATATGATTTATTTGTTTGTTGTCATGGTGACTTTATATCTATTTACCGAAAGCTCCTTCAGAGCGGTTTCAGCCTGCTCTATTCCAAGTTTTGCAGCCTCTTCGAGATATGGTAGGGCCGCCTGCGGCTCATCCATATATATTTCCAAAGCTCCTCTTGAATATGCAGCCTCCGGCAGTTCTTCAGCCTTGGCAAGATAGCGGAGAGCCCTTCTATAGTCCTTGTTGAGGATGGCCGAGTTTGCTGCATTGAGATTAGCGACAGGATCGTCAGGATACATTCTGACCGCTGTTTCAAACAGTTCGTGGAACTGCTCGCTTCCCGGCTCGTATGTCTGTGCAAGCACATAGAACTCTTCCAATGAGAGATTCTGTGGCGCAGTGTGCAGGATTCTTTCAATCTCCACCGGATCGCTGTAGCTTCTGATCTCGTACTCGATGCTGTAGTCTGAGTGTCTGAGAGCAGGGTAGCAGTTCTCGAGAAGGAAACGGTAGTCTTCTTTCCATGTACTCTTTATATACCATTCCTTCTTATCCGGCTCTCTGTCCGAACGGATCGCTTCCAGTATCTCATTCTTGTGAGGTAGGGTAGAGGCTGCGACATATCTTTCAAGGCCGGCCCAATCTTCCGGTTCAAAAGCGGTCTTGATGAAGCCTTCGCCGAAGTGGTAGAGGCTTTCCACATATTCCTTCAAAGCCTCTGTTCGTCCTTCTGCCAGGTATGCATTGTTGCTGTACGGGCTCTCAGGGGAAGCATATCCTTTGATGAATATTGATTTGATCGTGATGTCCTTATCCATCTTTACAGAATCGATAGTGCCGGTGATCTTTGCGAGTTCTACAATGTTGTTTCTGTATGATGGATTGATGACAGTCTTGCTGACTGGGAAATCAATAAAGGCTGAGCCACTGATTTCTCGTGTCTTGACGACTTCACTATGAGGTCTCAGATAAATCAGTTCAGGGAAGTATGGTTCAATAGGGAAGCGCTCGACAAGTTCTGTCGTGCTGATTACCTGAGTTTCCTCACAACAGCCGCAGTCTGTACGAATAAGACTTACACTACATCCGTCCATCCATTCCTGGAATGAAATGGAAGTCGAGTAATCGATGATATTCTCGATCTGCGAAGGCTTCAGGTTGATGTCGCCGTCTGCAGTAGGCTTTTCCTCGGCGTTTCGTTCATAATACACACGACGGTTTCTTCCGTAAACGCCGATTGACTTAAGCAGCAGAGTGTCAGCACCTTTGATTATGCAAGGAGTGAGTACTACAACCTTGGTTGTCTTTACATTAAGTTTGTCAAGGTCAAGGTTCAGATCCAGATTAAGACGACCGTCCTTGAGCTCCAGAGTGTAATCCTTGATGTCAACTTCCTTGATTTCCTGTGAATAGCCTGTCATGACAGACATCACAAATGCAAGAGTCAGAATGATATATCGTTTCATAGAATCAGCGTTTAGAAGAGATAGACAAGATTGATTGCAGCCTTAGTCGGGCCTATGTAATGGTGGAAACCCTCATCCACCTTACGTCCGCAGCCGTCACATTCGAAAACGTCATAATCGAGACATAAATAGCCGAATCCAGCCTCAAGCTCAAGGTTGAAATGTTTTGAAATCGCAAAGGCGAAACCATATGCTGCTCCGGCACCATACGCATATCCCTGATAGCGTTTTTCTGCCAGAACAGAAAAGTCTGTTCCAAGGAAAGAAAGGTTATTGTTGATTCCTGCGAAATTGAATATACCACCGATCAGATGGGCACCCACGAAATGACGGGAGAATCGGTCGCAGAACCAGTAACGTGCCTCTGGCTGTACCATCCAGTGCTTCCACTTGGTCTGATCATTCAGACTCCAGGCATTCAGGTTGCCGGACAAGTCAAGTGTCCATTTTGGAGCAAGGCCGACTTCCAATCCGACATTTACCGTTGCAGTTGCATCGTATAGGAGATTAGTCTTGACAGCAGTATTCTGCGCTCTGGCCGGCAGTATTGTGCCCAAAAGCAATACAGCAAGAAGACAAAGACTAAGTTTTAATTTCATCATTATACCCTTTTAATAAAACGCACAAATTTAAATTAGCGCAGTTGAAGAGCCAAAGAATGAAATCCTACATTTTTCCCTACAGAAAGCAGTATTTCCCGCAAAATGCACAATGTAAACCGAATTGTAAACACTAACGCTCGGACATATTAAAGAATTTTAATAATTTTGCGACATATATAATCAACCAATAAGAAAAGTATACTGGCTGTATACAAATAAAAGTATATATGAAGGCATATATCTGGATTAAACGCACACTGATAATCCACATTTTGATGTTCGTCTGCAGCAACATTTTTGCTGCCGAAGACCTCTATAAACAGGCAAGAGGATTACAGCGAGAAGGCAAATATGCTGAAGCTATAGAAGCATATGAAGCTTACCTGACCAGGCCGTTAGAAGTCAAAGATCTGAAAGACGGACAGTTAGCCACATATACAGATGCCTTGGTGCAGCTGATGAACAATTATCAGAGTAAAGGAGAGCCGGAAGCCTGCATATCTGCACTACAGGATGTCTTTCAAGCAGCTCCAATCTTACAGCATGAATTACTAAGAGACTACAATTCAGTTTTAGGCTATGCATTGTCGCGAACTGAAAGAATGGCCGAAGCAGAGACTACAATGCTGAAAGCCTTGACCTTACCTTTATATTCATCTACTCCAGAACGATATTTCCGTGATTATGCCTATGCAGCTGCTGTCTTCTATTCAAATCCTGACTATCAGAAAGAAGTCATAAACTGGTGTCTGGAAGCCATGCAGCAGGCACAGCTTTCTGAGAACACCTCTGGCAAACAGTGGGTTACTGCAATGTTAGGATCTCTTTATAAGAGGGAAGGAAATCTGAATAAAGCACTGGAGCTGTTTCAGCAAAGCAAGGAGGAAGCAAAGTCAAGAAACGACGAACTGGGTGTACTGAACAGTCTTCACAGATTGGTCGACCTTTTCCTTTACTGGGATATTCCTGAATATGCCAATATATTCGCTACAGAAGCTGTCGAGGTGGAAAGAAATATGAAGATGCAGAATCCGATGATTTCTGCACAGACATATATAAATAAGGGCCGCGCACTGTACCAACTGGGGCAGCTCGATTCGATTTCTCTCTATAATGACCAAGCCAGAAAACTTTGCGAGTCTCTGCCATACAACAGCGGTATGGTGGACGTAGATCTTCTTCAAGGCATCTGCCTTACCACAGAAGGAGGGGATTCCGAGCAGGAGGGAATCAGACATTTGGAGAATGTTGTCCGCGAAGGAACTACAGCCAATCGCGCAAAGGCCTATCACCAGCTGGCACAGACCTATCTGAAGACAAACGAGAGCAGAAAGGCAGAAATCATGCTGGACAGCTTATATACTTTGCTGAATCAGAATGAATCTCCTGTCTCTATACTTCACATAGATTATCAGCCTATCCTCGATCATTATGTGAAACATAACAATAAGGCAAAAGCGGAAGATTTTGTCAAGATGATCATCCAGGAGCAGAAGACATTACATAATAACAGGATAAACACAAATCTTGTAAGTGCCATTGTTGACTTCCAGACAGAAGAAAAGCTTCATGAGATAGAGATTATAAAGCTTAAGGAGTCCAACAAGCGCCTCTGGCTGACTAATTATCTGATGATTGCACTTATCGTAATCGCATTCGGAGTTGTCTTCATTATACATGAAAAGAGAAAGCACCATATCCAAATGAAGAGGGCTGATGAAAAGGTAGAATCATTAGTTGAGAAGCTTAATCAGTCAAATCTGGAAAAGGATAGGATGACGCAGGAAATCGAAGAATTCCTGAGAGACACAGACAAGCGTCAGGAGCTTGAGACCTTGACACCTTATATATTAAAGGAGAGTGGTGAAACCAAGTTCCGCCAGTGCTTTGAGCTGCTGTATCCTCTGTTCCTCCACCGTCTGCGCGAGAAGGTTCCAAGCATAACTCGCAGAGAGGAGATTCTGTCAATGCTCATAGTGTTGAAGCAGGACAACAAGAAGATAGCTGAGCTTCTGGCGATTGCTCCACGAAGTGTCCTTATGCTCCGCCATCGCTTCCGCCAGAAGATCGGAATGGATACAGAATACTCTTTGGAAAATTTCATTGAAGACCTGTTGAAACGTTAAAAGTTAGAAATGCGGACATATTGTTTGCATTTCTAACTTCTTTTATTACTTTTGTATTCGAATAGTAAACGCGTTTACTATATAACAGGAGATTATTTGTGTTAGATATTTGGATTGAATTGATATACAATAAGATATATCAACGATTGACTAAAACCTTAAACCAACAGGACGCAGCACGAAGCTGCATAAATTGAAAATCCGGAAAGTGCTGTGAAGCGCAATCCGGATTTTAATTATTCATCATCACAAGACATATTAGCACAAAGCTTATCAAGCGTATCCAGGAACGAATTGAGTTCTTCCTCAGAAATTCCCGTAAGCATCTTATCAAGAATAGAGATTCCTTTACTCTTAGCATCATCCTTCAATGACTCAGCAAGCTCAGTAGGGACA
>CANBDZ010000066.1 GCA_947367375.1 uncultured Bacteroidales bacterium
GTACGGTGGTGTGAGAGGTCGGTAAACGAAAGTAGGAGATAAACTCCATTACTTTCGTTTACCTCCTACTCGATTATGTCATGTCGAGCTTGTCGAGACATCTTTATTGGCATTCAATCAGCTCTAAAAGTTTATCAATTGCTTCTTCCTCAGGAATATGACGGAGGACTGGGGTCTTCTGCTTGTAGATCGAGACCTTACCGTTGCCTTCGCCTACATAGCCCCAGTCAGCATCTGCCATTTCTCCAGGACCGTTTACGACGCAGCCCATTACGGCTATCACCATTCCCTTGAGGTGTGCAGTGCGTTTCTTGACTTCTTCAAAGGTCTTTTCCAGATTGTACATTGTACGTCCGCAACCAGGGCAGGCGATGTACTCAGGTCTGTAGAATCTGCGTCTTGCAGCCTGCATAAGCTCATCTGTGAGGTACTCTGCGAATGGAGTTCCGTCCAGCACAACTTCTGAGCCGTTTTCATCTATATATGTTCCTCTTATCTCAACCTCATCCAGTTCCTTGTCGAGGAGTCTCTTTCCGAAGTCGCATGAGAAGTCAAGAAGCAGGCGTTCGCGGGAAGGGGAGCTGTAAGTTGCAACAGCCTTCTTGCCTTCGAGTACGAGTGAAGTCATTGTCGAGTGCAGCCTGCGTCCGTATCTGTCAGAAAGGTACTGAGCTACAGGAATCTCATTTGCAGGATCCTCAGTCAGTGAAACTCTTATGGTGTCGCCGATTCCTTCAGAAAGAAGGGCTGAAATGCCGACTGCTGACTTGATGCGTCCTGCGTCGCCGTTTCCTGCCTCGGTTACGCCGAGGTGGAGAGGGAATACGACGCCTTTGCTCTGCATCTCATTGGCTAACAGGCGATAAGCCTCCACCATAACAAAAGTGTTAGATGCTTTCAGAGAGACAACTACATTATAGAAGTCGTTCTCAACGCACATGTTCAGCCATTCCATTACGGCTTCCTTCATTGCAAGAGGAGTGTTGCCGTAGAGGTTGGTGATCCTGTCTCCAAGTGAGCCGTGGTTCAGTCCGATTCTTATTGCGGTCCCGTTTGCCTTGCAGACTTCGACAAGTCTGGCAAACTGCTCGCGTGCCTTCTCGTGGTCTCTGTGGAAATTACCCGGATTGATTCGTACCTTCTCCACAACTTCAGCAACTGCGATCGCAATCTCTGAAGAGAAATGCACATCAGCAACAAGGGGAATGTCTATGCCTCTGGCACGAAGCTCTTCCTTGATCTTACGCAGGCTCTCGACCTGTCCCAATGAAGGTACTGTAAGTCTTATCAACTGAGCACCGGCTTCATAAAGCCTTACGCACTGAGCTACTGATGCATCTACATCTGAAGTGTGGGTGTTGCACATTGTCTGTACAACTATAGGATTGCAGCCTCCTATGACTACATTCCCTACCTTAGTTTCTCTTGACTCCGCCATATACCATTTCTTTTGCTTCCTTCTTCAATGCTGCCTTGGTCTTACCTGTACGTTTGCTTATCTGATAGTGAACACCTGCAGATACGATGATGTTCATTGGATATGCATACCTGTAATAGTACTGGCTTGCGTGATCAGGCTCGTATAGTGATGAAAGTGAGTGCTTGTATGAAACATTGAAATGCACTTCCAGCGGATCAAAGATCAATGCCATGCCGACACCGCCCTTGATACCGTAGTCCATCCTTCTGTCTGTGTCTATAAAAGAGTATTCCTTGCTATAGCTCACATTTCCTGTCTTTCCTGGAAAACGGTGAATGCCAAGGCGATATCCTCCATAAAATCCGACTTCAGCCATTATCTTGAAGTTCCAGGAGTCGATATGCACTTGAAAGAGCATAGGCACTTCCACAACATCAAGGATAGCTTTTTCTGCACCCTCGATTGTGTAGGTGTAGTCATATTCCTCGTTATATTTGAACTGATAGCCTTCCTGAGTGTAGAATACGCCGGCTTTCAATGCAAAGAACGGCATTCCGAACATCTGACCATATTTAGTGTATGTCACACCGAAGTTCATAGGAATGAACACCATTTCCTGTTCCTGAGCCGGGTTCCAATAGACCTGGCTCAGACCTGCTCCGTACTGGACACCGATGAGCGAATAGTCATTCACTACGAGTGTCTTCTTCACGGTTACAGTGTCAAGAAACTCGTCTGTGTAGGTCTCAGGAGCGTATCTGTTGGCAAGGCTGCCGATAGTTTCCTGAGCATACACAGATGTATATGCAGAAAGAATCAATATTATCGAGATAAGTCTTTTCATATATAGATATGCTGTGTTTTTACTTGAACATTTCGATTATGTCGATCGACTGGTCGAGTTCGGTCATTTCAGGTATGTTAATCAGGAATGTTCCGTCTTCAAGCTTGTAGAAACGCACCTTCTCCGGCTGTCTGTGTTCGAGGAGGATACCTGTGTCGACGATTCCGTTCTTGTTCAGGTCTTCTGTGATTCTGATAGAATATTTACCTGCCTTCAAATAAGGGAAGAGCAGAATCTGATCGTTTTCAACGATATATGAACGAAGCACCTTGTTACGCTTCTCGTTGAGAAGGTCAACGATGTACTTGTTGTTTACATTGCTGAGCTCCAGTCTCATGAGGCTGAGCTTGTCGTCCTTCGGCAGGCTTACCTTCACTTCTGAGCTGTCATTGTAGTGACCGTTGATATCCTTGAACTTTCTGTGTGGAATCTTCAGGAAGTATTCATAACCCGGAAGAAGCGGCTCTGTAGGTCTGATGACGAACTTTCTGAGGTTCAGGGTGTCCTGCTCGACTGTGTACTTGCCGATAACCTCTTCCTGGCGAGGATTCAGATAACGGAAGGTAAGTGAGTCAAATGCATACTCTACGACAGGGTACTGGAATTCCATTGTAAAGCCATACTGCTCAACTGTTTCTGGCTGGGCGGTAACTGTGATGACTGCTGTTGTGTCAGTGTGCTTGATGTCCTTTTTAGAGCTCTTTCCTATAAGCTTCCTGTTAGGATTGAGAAGCTTGAATTCATCTGTAAAGAGGTTCAACATTCCGAGAGTGTCAGTCTTCATATATCTGACATTCAGGAACATAGTGTCCGGCTGAGGCTTAGGGTCATTCACCCAGATCTCAAGACTGTCCTGGAGAGGGTTGAACTGAGTGATGATGTTTTCCTGAGCAACACCCCTGATCCAGAGCGAGTCGATCTGGGCATATGGAGCCATGAAAGTGATGTATGCAGTTCTGTCGCCCACACGCTCCTTGTTCACTACCATCTGCATGCTTGGCTTCTCCCTGAATATGTTCAGTTCGAATTCGCTCTTTCTTGCAAGACAGTTTACAGTGTCTGTCATTTCGTACTTCTGGAGTTCCGGCAGCGAGTCTGTAACCATCATTACAGGTCTGATGAGAGTGTCGATGAATGCCACTTTCTCAGAATCAGGATCATACATGTTATTGTTGTTCTCATCTATGATGGCGTACATCCTGTAGACTGTGTCCTGGATGTTTCTGAGTGCAAAGAAGCCCCACTGGTCAGTCTTCATGGCTGCGTCAGGACGCTTCAAGAAAATAGCTGAGTCAGCCTGGTCCTTATAGAGCATGACAGTAGCTCCCTTGAGCGGCTCAAGTGTGTTGCAGTCCTGTACAGTACCGGTAACTACCATCGAGTCGATCCTGTCACCGGTAGAGAACACGAGTGTGTATCCCGGGAACATATTGCCTTCGTTGTTGTCGGCAATTGCATTGGTGAGGTCAAGAGTGTAGGTCTTGGCCGAATCCAGTGGTGATTCGAAGGTGATGACAACGCCCTTGCCCTTGAGCTTGTGCTTAGGGGCCTTCTCAAGAGGAGGGGACAGGAAGAGGCTCTTAGGGTCCTTTACCTGTACGTATTCATCGAACACAATCTCCAGTTTCGTCTTTTCTCTTGGTACATTCACCTGACCCAAGGCCGGATAGACCTTGGTGATGATAGGAGGAATTGTGTCCTTTGGACCTCCTGATGGAGGAGTTGTGGTGTTCGCGCATGAGTGCGAGAATATCATCACTCCGAGAATGATTGAAACCGGAATTGCCGGAAGCAGGTTCTGAAATATCTTCTTCATCTTTATATTCTTATATCTCGGCCCTCGAAATCTCCTGGATTCCCTCGACCTTGCTCATTTCGTTAATAATTGTCTCGACGTCGTCGGCCTTGTTTGCCTTGACTTCTATATATCCTTCACATACTCCGTCCTCTGTGCCAAGATGTATGGTCTTGATGTGCACGTCGGTGATCATCGAGATGTACCTTGTTATGTCGTGTAATATTCCTATTCTGTCCAAACCTTTGAAGTTCAGTCTGATACGTGAGGTGTCCCTGAACTGGTGGCGTTTTTCCTTATGCGCGTCCTTGAGGTAGTCCAGGATGTGCGCCTTGGCCTTTCTTGTCTTTACAAAGTCCAGCCATTCGCGTTTTGGCTTCTCTGTCTCCGCAGTGATGATCTCCACCTGGTCTCCCGTCTTGAGCTCTCTTGAAAGAGGGACAAGCTTGAGGTTGACCTTGGCAGCAATAGCTTTGTGGCCGATCTGACTATGGATAGAATATGCGAAGTCGAGGGCTGTAGCGCCTTTCTCAATGCTTCTTTGCTCACCTTTAGGAGTGAAGACAAAAATCTCGCTCTTTATCAGGTCGTTGTGTATCATGTCCAGAAGGTCGAGGGCATTTACGTCAGGATTTACCAGGATCTCCTTCACCTGGACTATCCATTTGTCCACCTCGTTCTGGCTCTTGTCTATGAAACCGTCCTTCTTGTATGACCAATGGGCTGCGATACCTTTTTCTGCTACCTCGTGCATTCTGCGTGAGCGGATCTGGACTTCCACCCAGATTCCGGAGCTGCTCATAAGGGTGCAGTGGAGAGCCTCGTAGCCGTTGTTTTTAGGGAAGTTCACCCAGTCCCTGATTCGGTCGGACTTATATTTATATAGGCTCGTGATTATCGAGAATATATGGTAACACTGGTCACGCTCAGATTCCTTCGCGTCTTCCTGTTGGTCGAATATGATACGGACCGCGTAGAGGTCGAATATTTCTTCGAAGGTCACACCCTTGGTGTTCATCTTGTGCCAGATCGAGTACGGGGTCTTGACCCTTTTCTTGATCTCGAAGGTGAAGCCTGCTTTTCTGAGTGCCTCTTCGATCGGAGCTATGAATTCATTGATCTCCTTATCCTTGTCGATGACGTCTTTGTTTACCTTCTCGCTGATGGAATTATATGCTTCAGGCTCGTTATATCTAAGCCAGATGTCTTCCATTTCGGATTTCATTCCGTATAGACCTAAGCGGTGGGCTAGGGGAATGAATACATACATTGTCTCGCTGAGGATCTTCTTTCTCTTGTGCTCTGACACATACTCGATGGTCCTGCAGTTGTGAAGACGGTCAGCCAGCTTGATCAGAACTACTCGTACATCGTCGTTCAGAGTGAGAAGGATACGCTTGAAGTTTTCGGCCTGCATGCTTTTCTGGCGGGCCTTGTCTTCGTTGTCAAGAACAGTCTTGATCTTGGTGAGTCCTTCCACGAGGGTGGCAACTCTTTCTCCGAAAAGGTTCCTGATGTCGTCTATGTTGTAGGCTGTGTCCTCGACCACGTCGTGCAGCAATGCAGCCACAATCGATTTGTAGCCAAGTCCGATGGTGCTTACCACAATTTTTGCGACGGCTATCGGATGGAGTATATACGGGTCACCGGAGCGTCTTCTTACGCCCTTGTGAGCCTCATTTGCAAAGTCGAAGGCCTTCTGGATCATATCCAGCTCTGACTGGTCTGTGCAGCGCTTCCTTGCGGCCTCTTTGAGGTCGGCATATTCTCTCGCTATCACTTCATAGTCGCGTTGTCTGAACCCTGATGTCGCCATTTATATATTTCTTAATCTTCTATGTTATAATTATCTACGTGCTGGAAGGCATACGAAAGCTCTGCTCCGATGAGGATTATGAACCATCCTATGTTTATCCATGTCATGAACAGCGGGATTGCGGCAAACACTCCGAATATGCTGTTCAGTCGGGTCATTATGACCTGTGTTTCAATGTATATGTACTGAAGCACTGTGAAGGCTACTCCTGAAAATATAGCTGCTCGGAGGGCGTTGGCATAGTCAACCTTAGCGTTGGGGATGAATTTGTACATTGCCGAGAATGTAAATGTTACCACAACTCCGAATACGACCCATGTCAGAAGTGTCTTCAAGGCGCCGAATGCTTCAAGGTCCAGGCCAAGGTAGTCCAGACTGTTTGAATATACGATGGAACCTGCAAAGAAAACCATCACCACGAAGGGCGCTATGATGAGCATGCCTATGATGATAGACAGACGTTTGAGGATGTTTCTTGGCTTCTGTACCATCCAGACGTTGTTGAAGACCTTTTCTACTGAGAGCATCATCCATATCACGACTGAGATGAAGAACAGGGAGCTTATGAGTCCGAGTGCACTGCTCTGAGATGACGCGATGACGTTGTCTGCAAAGCCCAGGACGGTCTGTATAATCTCATGACTGTTGTCAAAGTAGGTATACAGGAGTTCCTTCAGCTTGTCCGCAAGACCGAAACCGCCAGTCACGACGAAGGCGATGGCAATGAACGGCACTACAGACATTGTACTGAAAAAGCTAAGTGCAACTGCCTGGAAGCCGATCTTCTCACTTGAGAAGGTCTTGATGGTGATCATCATCACCTTAAGATACTTTATGAAACGGGCCCTGGCCTTGGAGAGTTCCTCCAATTCCATCGCCCAGATGTCTTTGCTGAAGAAGTCCTTCAGTCTGCGTGTACGTCTACGGAGTCCCATTACTGCAGTTTTGACATGAATCTTTCAGGATCGATAGTGAAGCGTTCGTGTTCGCCTTCGCCGATAAGGCCCTTCGCGTCGCTGACGCTGACCTTATATACGAGCCTTCTGCCCTCTACGAGGGTCAGTTCCGCTCTTGCTGTCAGTTCGGTGTCCACTTTGCACGCCCTCAGGTGGCTGATGTTAACCTTGGTGCCGACGCTCTGGTGGCCCTTCTGCTCTGCGAGCTTGTAGGACACGAGTTCCATCAGACATATCATCGATGGGGTTGAATAGACCGGGAGGCCGCCCGATCCGAGCACTTCAGCTGTTTCGTTCGCTGACACGATGTGTGTCATTTCATATACGTCACCTGCTTTCATATCTATATACCTGATTCTGAGTTATTATTCTGTGTTATACCTGTCTCCTTGTGTTATTGGATCATTCTGTTCAATGTCTCTTCGTCAATTATCTGTACGCCAAGCGTTTCCGCTTTCTTTATCTTTTCCGGACCTGGCTTTTCTCCTGCAAGTAGGTAGCTTGTCTTGCCGCTTATCGAGCCGCTGTTCTTGCCTCCGTGGGCTGTTATGAGCGCCTTCATCGCGTCGCGGGAGATGGAGAAGTTGCCGGAGATCACTATGGTCTTTCCTGCGAGGGTTTCCGAAAGTTTCTCAGGCAGGGAGTCCATCTCGAACTTGAGGCCCGCTGCTTTGAGGCGGCTGATGGTCTCGAGGTTGTCGGCGTTCTGGAAGTATTCATATATGCTTTCAGCCACTACGTCTCCGACTTCGTCCACATTCATAAGGTCCTGAAGGGAAGCCTTTGCGATGGCGTCGATGTTGCCGAAGTGGGTTGCCACTACCTTTGCCTTTGTCTCGCCTACATATCTGATTCCGAGGGCGTAGAGGACGCGGTCGAAGCTTACCTTCTTCGAGTCTTCAAGGCTGCTGAGGAAACGCTCGGCTGACTTCTCCTTCCATCCGTCAAGTGTCAGGAGGTGCTCCTGGGTGAGTTCATAGAAGTCTGCAATGTTCCAGACAAGAGCCTTGTTGTAGAGTTGCTCGATGGTTGCGTCACCTGCGATCACGTTCATGGCTTTGCGGCTGAGGAAGTGTACGAGGCGTCCCTTGATCTGGGTAGGGCAGCCGGTCTGGTTAGGGCAGAAGGCCTTTGCTTCCTCTTCGTCCCTCACGAGTCTGGTGCCGCAGTCCGGGCAGTTCTCAGGGAAGTGCGGGAGCACGACGTCGGCTTCGCGTCTGCTGAGTTCCACTCCTGTGATCTTTGGGATGATCTCTCCTCCTTTCTCGACATAGACATAGTCTCCGACATGAATGTCCAGAATCTCCATCTGATCTGCGTTGTGGAGGGAAGCTCGCTTCACGACTGTGCCGCTGAGCTGCACCGGCTCCAAGTTAGCTACAGGAGTAACAGCTCCTGTGCGGCCTACCTGATAGTCAATGCTGAGGAGTTTGGTGAGAGCCTGCTCTGCCTTGAATTTGTAGGCTACCGCCCATCTCGGGAACTTGGCTGTGTAGCCCAATTCTTCCTGATATGGCAGTTCGTTTATCTTTATTACGATTCCGTCTGTTGCAAATGGAAGTGTTTTGCGTTCTGTGTCCCAGTACTTTATGAAAGTCTCTATCTCGTCGATGCTCTTGCAGACCTTTCTCTTGTCAGAGACAGGAAGGCCCCAGCTCTGGGCTGCCTTGAGGGCCTGGTCGTGGGTGTGGAAAGGCAGATCCTCGCCGAGAATATGATAGAGAGTACATTCCAAGCCTCTGTTTGCTACCATCTTGCTGTCGATGAGCTTGAGGGAACCTGAAGCTGCGTTTCTTGGATTTGCAAACGGCTGCTCCTCCTCGCTGATTCTCTCTTCGTTCAAGCGGTCGAAGGCTGCCCAAGGCATGTAGATCTCTCCTCTGATCTCAAACTGCTCCGGCCAAGGCTCCGGTTCTGTGAGTGTCGGAATGAAACCTGCCGGTGTCTTGAGTTCCTGTGGGATGTTGCTGATGCGCTTCACGTTTTCGGTGACGTCGTCTCCGACCTTGCCGTCACCGCGTGTCAGCGCCTTGGCAAGTTTGCCGTTTTCATATGTAAGGCATATGGCTGTGCCGTCGAACTTGAGCTCGCAGCTGAAGCTGAAATTGTTGCCTATGGTCTTGACGGCTCTGTCTGCGAATTCCTGGACTTCTGTGATGTCGTAGGTGTTGCCGAGGGAGAGCATAGGGTAGCGGTGAGGCTGCTGCTCGAATTCCTTTTTAGGTTTCTCGGCTTTTCCTCTTTTGGCTTTCGCTGCCGGCTCTGTGCCTGCCGCCTGGAAAAGGTCGCTTCCTACATTCTGGGTAGGAGAGTCCGGTGTGGCATACTCCGGGTGTTCTTTCTCCAGCGCCTCAAGTTCCTTGAGGAGCATGTCGAATTCGTAGTCGCTCAATGTAGGGGAGTTCTCCACATAGTACCTTCTGTTGGCTTCTGTGAGGATCTCTTTCAGTTCCTGTATTCTTATGTATGCCTGTGCCTTCTCCATAGTTATAAAATCCTACAAAAGTACTCATTTCTCCCGACATCTGCAACTAAGAATTCATATATGTAGGCGTGCGCGTATACGTGAAGCGGCGGCAGCGCCTGGCGCGGCAGCCGATGGTGCCGGAGCCGACCTCTTTTGGTCGGCGTCCCCATATTTTTATTGGGATATATCCGAAAAAATTATATATTTGCAGATTGCAAAATGAAACATTCAACATTATAGTATAACTTAAAATTTAGAAAAAAATGAAAGACGCAGTTATCATCCTTTGTGGTGGCGGCCCGGCTCCGGGAATGAACTCAGTTTCAATGAGTGTCGCTAAGACATTCCTTACTAGAGGATTCCGTGTAATCGGTCTTCACGGTGGCTACTCAGGCCTTTTCAGCAAGAACGCACGTACTGAAGACCTCGATTTCTTCAAGGCTGACCGTTACTTCAACAGAGGTGGTTCTTACCTTGAGATGAGCCGCTTCAAACCAACTGATGCAGACTTCGAGAACAACTTCAACCTTGACCTCTTCAAGGACAACAATATCAAGCTTCTTGTAACTATCGGTGGTGACGACACAGCTTCTACAGCTAACCGCATCTCGAAGTTCCTCGCAGCTAAGGGCTACCCAATCGCAAACATCCACTGCCCTAAGACTATCGACAACGACCTTCCTCTTCCAGCAAACGCTCCAACATTCGGTTACAACTCTGCAAAGAACGAGGGTGCTCACCTTGCACGCACAGTTTACGAGGATGCACGCACATCAGGTAACTGGTTGGTAATCTCTGCAATGGGTCGTACTTGCGGAAGTCTTGCTTTAGGTATCGGCGAGGCTACACACTGCCCAATGACTATCATCCCTGAGATGTTCAACAAGACTGAGATCTGCCTCGACAAGGTGGTTAAGCTTTCTATCTCAGCTATCCTTAAGAGAAAGGTTATGGGCGTTAACTACGGTACTATCGTAGCTGCTGAGGGTCTCTTCCATGAGTTCAAGGCAGAGGAGATGGAGGCTGCTGGCGTTCACTTCTCATACGATGACCACGGTCACCCAGAGCTTGGCAAGGTGTCTAAGGCTGTCCTCTTCAACGACCTCCTCGAGGCTGAGTTCAAGAAGATCGGTCTTAAGGTTAAGAGCCGTCCGGTAGAGATCGGTTACGACGTTCGTTGCCAGGATCCTGTTGCTTATGACCTTACTTACTGTACAGAGCTTGCAATGGGAGTTTACCAGCTCTACAGCGAGGGCAAGACAGGCTGCATGGTTTATGTTGACTCATACGGAAACGTATCTCCACTCTACCTCGCAGACCTCCAGGACCCTACAACTGGCAAGATCCCACCACGCGTAGTAGACATCAACGCAGGTACTGCACAGAACTACTACAAGTACATCGCTCACTACGTGACTGAGGCTGACTACGAGGCAGTTAAGGCTCTCGGCATCGAGAACCCAGAGGCTTACGATTTCAATAAGATCCTCAACTGGTAATTGATTGCAGGTCAAGCCGGCAATGACATGACAGTCATGCCCGACTTGATCGGGCATCGAGTGCAAAAACATAGCGAAAGTGCTCGCGATACCCCGGAAATCAAGGGTACCGCGAGCACTTTTCCTATAAAAATGCGCCAGGTCTTCAGTGCTTTCTCCAGCTCCGTAAGCATGCCAGTCTGCAAATAAATATCTTATTCTGCTGAATGGTTCTGTTCTCTTTGAGATTTTCCTTACGGAAGCCTAGAGGTTTACATCCTTTGAGGCTTGTCCATTCGATCGCCAACCTGTGAGGCCTTTTCTTGAATTTTCAGCCAGGAAAGTCAGCTTCTGCAACTTTCTCTGATTCAATAAGTTTGTGTAATCATTTCCTTTTCATTTCCGATAATTTCCCTATTGTTGTAAAAGTTTATAAAAAAGGTTAAATTTGGCTTCAAAACTTACGCGTATGAAAAAGTACATTTTCTTTATTGCTGTATTTCTGATGGTGAGTGTACAACTTCTGGCACAGACTCCCGTATATCTTACAAAGGCCTATCAGCCGGTTGAGAGCGATCGTTATAATGCATACTCTTCGCTTGAGATTCAGGGTGGTGATGTCTGGAACAATTGTTTCACTTTAGGAGTGATCAATAATTATCACGGCTATGCAACATTCCATCTTGGAGGTAAGTATGAGTCCATCTCTTTTATATTAGGAGCGGAAAAGTCTCACGGAGGTAATGACCCGAACATCGTGCAGATTCACGCTGATGGCAGGAGAATCTTCGACTATGTGCTGCGGGATGGAGATCTGGGACAGCATTTTACATTGAATATAAGCGGAGTTGATAAACTTGAGTTCAGTCTGGTAAAGCCTGAAGTCGAGGCCGCCTTCTGTGAGGTCGCACTTTGGACAAAGGATCAGACACCGCACGACCTTCGCGGAAAAAACGACTCGGAGGTGAAGACAAGGATGCTTTTCAGGGATATTGCCCCTTATCGTATGAACGGATCCTCGTTTAACAGTCAGGGTGACGGCCGTCACACCTGGGTTGCCCCCGACAGAAAAACCAAATCAATCAAGATCGGCAACAAAACTTATGAATATGGTCTGCTGTTAGGAATGTCGATGCGGTTATCGGGAAGCGGCAAAAGTTCGACCGACCTGAACATCAGGGGTCAATATGAGAGTTTGCGCTTTGTTGTCGGTCCATTGGCAACCGATGACGGAAATGATACCTCAAGGGGATGGGTTACTGTATTGGGTGATGGCAAGATACTCTATGAATATGAAATCAATGAGGAAAGTATTGCACAGCAGGTGACGCTTGATGTCAAAGGAGTCAACAGACTGACTTTTGAAAGCGAACAGGCAAGCGGCAGTCTGGATGCTGCCATTGTCGATGCTTGGGTATATCCGAAAGGGAATACACCGGATGCTGATACTGATGTTGCTGTTACGGTCGATGCACCCGATCCTCGCCTGAAAGAACTTCCTGATGTGTGCAAACTCATCACTAATATACCGCCATATTCTCTTCGAAGCAAGGTGGAATACCAATTGTATGAAGGAATTTCAGATTATGTGACCTTCTCAATGGGCGGTACCAAGTTCAATGAAGGCTTCATTCTTTATATGACTGCGAGTTTCTTAAACAGCGACCTTCGCTCTCATGCCATATTCGATCTTGGAAATGAATTTGATTATGTGAGTTTCACTGCCGGATATGTAAGCAAGAGTTGGGTTATGAACAACGATGTCCTGCGTGTTTACGCTGA
>CANBDZ010000067.1 GCA_947367375.1 uncultured Bacteroidales bacterium
AAGAAGGCTGATGAACCAGTCGTTCCTCCTACACCAGACGTTACTTGGGGACTTATGGGATGCTTCGTTGACAACCTCTGGAGCACAGATGTTCCTATGACCCAGGAAGGAGAGTGGGCAGTTGCTAAGGG
The DNA here is from genome assembly GCA_947367375.1 of uncultured Bacteroidales bacterium. GTDB lineage: Bacteria > Bacteroidota > Bacteroidia > Bacteroidales > UBA932 > Cryptobacteroides. Next base: position 132 of record CANBDZ010000067.1, read on the forward strand.
TGCACAGTTCACTGAGCTTACATTCAAGATCCGTGGTAACGCTTCTTGGGATGATGCAACCAACATCGGTTATGCTCCAGGTACAGCAAAGGGTTATGTAAATGGAAAGCTTTCAGTAGTTACAGCAGAGTACGCAAAGGCTAACCTTGGTGGGGACTCAGCAGACATCAAGCTCGACGGTGAGGCAGGTACATATGACGTATATTTCAGCTTCGAGAAACTTGAGGTTTACGTTATGGAAGAGGGCTGCAAGCCAGGTGAGAAGGATCCTGTGATCCCAACTGAGCCAAAGGAGGTTACTTACACAATCGCAGGTACACTCAACGGAATCAACTGGAACAATGCTTCTGCAGAAGGACTCATGACTAAGGAAGGTGCTTATCACGTTGCTAAGAACGTTCCTTTCGTAACAGCAGCAACACTGTACGGCGGTGCTGACCAGATCGAGTTCAAGGTTTGTGAGACTGGTACTTGGGATGCATTCGGAGTTGCAGCAGGTACACCAGCTCAGTCTGCAAACACTGAGATCCCAGTTCAGATGGGCGGTGACAACATCTGCGTGTCAGCAGCTGAAGGCGCATATGACGTATATCTCGATGCAGAGAATGGTAAGGTTTGGGTAATGGCTCCAGGTTACAAGCCAGGCGAGACCCCAGCAGCACCGGTAGAGCCTGTAACAGAAGGCGTGATCTGGGAGAATGACGGTACAGCAGGCGCATCTTCATGGGCTGCTGCTGTGTATCGTTTCTCAATCGAAGGTGGTGACTCTCAGAATGAGTGCGTAGCAGAGCTTCCTGCTGCAATCTGGGCTGGATTGAAGATCGCTCCTTTCAGCGTTAACTTCACTCCGACTCCAGGCGCAGAGTGGTGGCAGATCCGTGTAACAGACGGCTGGTGGTCAACAGGAGATCAGACCGGCGACAGCGACATCACTATGTACACTCCAGACTTGATCAATAATGGTGATGGCTCATACACATTCCAGGTTGATCTTACTACAGATGCCGCTATGCTTGAGGCTATTGATACAAAGCACCTCCTCTTTGCCGGTGATGCTTTCACCATCAACAAGATCTACTTCGGTGCACCAGAGGCTCCGGCACAGCCAGAGTACACTCTTGACGGAAAGCAGTGGATGGCTGAAATGGACGGTATGCCTGTTCTCTTCGATTTCGGTATTGCAGAAGAGGGTATGCTTGTTGTCGCTCTCCCTACTATGGACGGAACAGCATTCGGTCTTTACATGGCAGGTCTTTATGAAATCGCTTCTACAGATGCTACATCAGGTACAGTAGTGTTCACTCAGTATGACTGGGAGTGGGATGAGTTTGCAGAGCCTGTAGAGATCCCTTATTCAGAGCTTGGCGCAAATTCAGTAAAGGCTGTATGCGAGGCAATGTTCGGAATTTCTGACCCTGTTACATTCACTTTGGTTGAGAATCCTTATGAGATTCAGTTCGAGACTTCAGGCGGCGGCGCTTCAGGTCCTGTTGAGAACGGTGACTACTGGTTCTTCAACAGCGGCAAGGTTATGGCTCCTCTCGCAGAGGGTACGACATCGGGAGTCCTCCCTGCTGAGGATGCTGTAAACGGAGCAAGTACAGCAGCGAATATCTTCACCCTTACTTATGATCCGGATTGGTCATACTACACAATCCAGGATTCATACGGCCGTTACCTTGGTCAGACAGATGAAACAGGCAATATCACAGTAACCGATGTACTCCCTACAGACGATACATATGCCTTCTACCTCTGGTGCGTGGAGCCTGGTTATGGTGAAGCACACGATATTTATAATGCTGCATACTACTATGACCTTACATATTCTTCAGCAGATAACAACTGGGTTCTCTTGGATGGAGGTTATGAATTCCCTGAAATTCTTCCTGTACTCGTGAAGGCAGACAATCCTATCGAGTAACGGACGCCACATTTAAAGGGCCGAAGGTCCTTTGGTGATATGACCATAAATAGTCGGTGCAGCCTGCACCGACTATTTTGCGGTATATATATTATATATATCTTTGTGTAGTGTAAAATCATTCGAGATGAAGAACATTTTTAACCTTGCCTGCACCTTTCTTATGGCCGTGGCCTTAGTCTGTTGTGACAAACCGCAGGCCGATGAACCTGATGTGCCGCAGGATCCTGTGGCCGATTTTGAACTCAGCGTGTCAGATGTGACAAGCACTTCCTGCCATTTTGAGGTTGTGCCTGCAGATGACCAGATGACTTATGTCGTGATGCTGGTTGCGAAGGAGGATTTTGATGCCTACGAAGATGAATACAAGTATCAGGACAACGACCTGGAATGGTTTGGCAGAAAGGCAGGCGAGGAGGGCAAGACTCTGAATGAGTGGCTTCAGGGATTTCTTCACAAGGGCCCTTTTGAGGGTGATGAAGAAGGACTTATGCCGGGAGAGGATTATTATCTTTATGCCTACGGCCTCGATGCTGAAGGCTATTTCACTACAGGAGTCACAAAGGTCCTGTTTTCGACGCCGCGCATCTGCTTCAGAGATCTTGCGTTTGAGATAGAAGTGACAGATGTAGACCTGACTCAGGCCAGGGTCAGTGTGAAGGCAAGCCAGAAGGATGCCCTTTTCTTTGTCAATGTCTTTTCACTGCAGCAATACGAGGAATGGGGCGGAGGTGAAGCGGCATTTGCCAACCACGCTGCTGCACTTGTAGACTATTACATAAAGATGGGCCAGACCCTTGATGCAATGGTCACTAATCTAGGATCTGTAGGAAGCGCGTCGCTGATCTTCGATGACCTCACAGACAACACGGACTATATCGCCTATGCAGTGGGAATAGACGAAAATTTCTTTGTGAATTCCGAGGCGACGATTGTCTCTTTCAAGACAGGACAGGTCTCTCAGTCCTCAAATACATTTGCAATTGACATCACAGGGACGACTTTCTGTGCCGTCCAGGGCACAGTCACCCCATCAAATGGCGATCCTTTCATATGCGCCATCCAGTCCAAGGCACAGCTCGAACAGTATGGGTCTGATTCGGAGATAATGTACGATCTGGTTGCGACATACGAAAAATGGGGAGCGCTGGAGGATGTCCTTTATGTGGATGAGATAGTTGATCTGGAGGTGATCTCCTCACTGTCTCCTGAGACGGAGTATTCTGTGCTGTGCTTCGGCTGGGACGGAGCACCGACCACAGGTCTGACAAGGGCGGACTTTACTACGGCTGCTGCTGGAGGAAACCCTCGTAACCAGGAAATCTCTTTTGCCCTGTCTGACATCCTTCACAACAAGGTGACAGTAAATATAACCCCTAAGCTTGGCCTGCACTATTTCTATGACTGTATGCCTGTGCAGGTGCTCAACGATTATATTGAATCGGAAGGAACAGAGGATGAGGCCATATGCCGTTTCATTGATGAAAGGATAGACTACGGTGCGGAATTCTTCTTCTGCACAAGGAAGGAGTATCTTGAGGATATGGGTGCAGCCATAGGCAAGCAGAAATGGACCTTCACCGGTCTGGAGGAGGACACAGAGTACCTTATAGTGGCTGCGACAGTAAATATGAACACAGGAAAAATAGCGCTCAGAACTCCGTTCAAGAGCGAGGTGTTCAGGACGACGGTCCTTATAGAAAGTGATGCGGCGGTAACTTTTGTGATTGACAAGTATTATGACGGAACCGAACTGGCGGAACTCGATCCACAGCAGTTCAGCAAGTGCAAAGGCCAGGTGATGGTGCCTTACACCATCGTTCCGAATCAGTCAGCCGCTCATTGGCGCACAACCTTCGCTTATGGAGAGTTCGCAAGTTGGGCGGAAAGAGATGACATCCTTGTGGAACTTGACTACAAGAGTGACAATGACAGGACTATGGGTTATGCTGTAGTCAAGTATGACCAGATAGTGTCGTTCCTTGGAATGGCAGAAAATGCTGAAGGCTACACCGGACCTTTCACCATCTTCGAGTTCAAGGCCGACAAGGGCGGAGCTGCACCTGCAAGAGAATTTATAGAATCATTGAACAAGTAATATGAAAAGAAGCATCCTGACAGCCCTTGCCGCTGCCCTGCTGCTGGCGCTGTCCTGCACAGAGAAACCGGTGGATGAACCGGATATCCCATCGGGAGAGGTTGTCATCCCTGAGTTGCTAAAGGATACAGATCCGGCAAACACATCATTCGCGCACAGAATAGTTCTTCTGCAGCACACAGGAACCTACTGTCCGAACTGCCCGGCTCTGATGGCCTCGCTGAAACTCCTTTCGGAAGACGGTTCCTATGCTGAAAAGTACCAGCACGTGGCGGCACACTCCTATAATGAGGAGGGAGATCCGGCCTACTCGACAGCAGCTGCAAACCTCTCGCAGGCATTCTGCAGCGGTTATTATCCTGAACTGACCTTCAACCTGACCAAGGAAAACACAGGTACCTCACTGTCAGTGGAGAAGATAAAGGAGTGTGTAGATGAACTTCATCAGGAAACTGCTGATGTGGGTGTCTCTGCAGCTGCAGCTTTGACTGGAAACAGTCTGGGAGTGAATGTGCAGGTGAAGGCTGCGAAGGGCAATCAGTACCGTATCGCTGTCTGGGTGCTTGAGGACGGAATCAGAGGAAAGCAGGAAGGCGCTTATGAGGACTGGATGAACACCCACGAAAATGCCGTCAGAGCAATGGCGGGCAGCTCTCTCAATCTGCGTATATATGGTGAAAAGGTCGGTGCTCTCAGCGTAGGCCAGACAGCGGAAAAGTCTTTCGTCATAGAGCTTGACGAGAGTTGGAAAAAGGAGAACTGCAAGGTCCTGGTCGTAGTGAATGCGGTGCAGAAGGACGGAAGGTACGACCTCGCGAACTGTGCTCTCTGTCCGATAGGAGGAAGTGTGAATTATAAATATATATAATTGATGACGAGGAATATAAGGATATATATGCTGCTGATAGCAGCCCTTTTTGTGGGAGTGGCCTGCGAGGAGACCAAGCCTGATGTGGAGCAGCCTCAGGATAAGGGAGGTTTCAAGATTGAAATATTTGACCTGCATTCGAGCCACTGCAAGGTGAAGGTCACTCCAGAGGATTTGACCAGCCAGTACTTCTGCGGAGTGGCTACCGAGACCTATCTTTCTACCTTCGGTCCGCTTGATGATATGACAGTCACAGCAACAAACTTCATTGAAACTGCCATATTGGAGAACTCTGATGTGGCAATCAGTGACTTGATGAAGAAGGGTGTATATGAAAGGGAAGTGACCGGACTCCAGCCGGAGCAGAAATTCATCGTCTTTGCCTGTCATACGGATGAGACCGGAGCGATTGTGTCGGAGATTGTGACAGTGTCAGAGGTTACACCTCCTGTGGAAGCTTCCCAGAACAGCTTTGAGATCGAGATAGATCAGATTACAGCAACATCCGCAATGCTCTTCATCACACCGACAACCGATGACGAATACGTGTGGCTGGAGTTCCCTGAGTTTGTCTACAAAGATATGACAATGGAAGAGCTTGAAGCCTTCCTTCTCAAGAACTATAAGCCTTTCTTCCCTCTTCACTCGAACACAGGAGAGATGGTCCACTCTTTTGATGACGCTCTTGAGCCGGACACTGAGTATATGATCATCGTGTTCGGTTATGACGGAGGCCTTACGACACCTCTTACAACAAAGAAATTCCGCACACAGGTTCCGGGGGATCCGTCGGACGTGACTTTCAGCTTTGAGTACGGAAGTGTGACAGCTCGAAGTGCATATGTGACCTTCAAACCTTCTGACGTGAGTGTTACATATCTTGCCTTGGTGGCAGATGAGGAAGAGTTCACCCGTTATGGCGAAGTCAACGCTGAGGCTGTAAAGAAACTGATCGACCAGCAGATCAAGAAGGCGACACTTACAGGTGACTGTGAGGATAGGGCTGATTTTGCCAGAAGCTATGGAAGAAGGGGAGAGCAGACAGGAAGCTTTGCCTTGAAGCCGGGACTCAAGCATTACGCTTGCGCGGTGTGTCTGGATGCAGAAGGAAATTTTGCATCAGAGGTGGCTATAGATGAGTTTACAGCTCCTTCGGAAGAGGCAACAGATGCCACTGTGACAGCCTCTGTGCTGAAGTATTTTGACGGAACAGAGCTGGCAGAGTTCGATTCATATCTCTATGGTGACTATGCCGGTTGGGCTGCAGTACGAATCAAGTTCACCCTTGGTGGAGCAGCTGCAGATGCAGTTTACACCATCTATCCTACATACCTTCTCGAACAGGAAGGTGCGACCGATGAGGAGATCCGTGCAATGCTTCTTGATGATTCGCTCTTCGATGTGTATAACTTTACAGCCGAACCTCTGACCGAGGTCCTTCTTGAATGGGGCTATGACTACACCCTGTTTGCGATTCCGTTCGATGTCGGAAAGAACGCCGGAGAACTTTTCCGACTTGACATCCCTGCGCTTGACAAGAACGGTGCTTCGCCGGTGTCGGAATATTAATATTCCGCTGATTTTCCATATATTTGCGACCAGTGAGAAAACAATAATAAAAAACTACTAATATGAAATGGATTAATTGGCTTGTTGCCATTCTGACTGTGTCTGTACTTGCGGTTTCATGCGACCAGGCAAATAAAGACAATGGCACAACTACACCAAAGCCTGCCAAGGTGGAGATTTCTCCGTCAAAGCCGGATCAGATCGCCGCTAAGGGTGGCTCAATCAAGATCAATCTTACTGCAAACAGAGATTGGACTGTCTCAGGAGTTCCTGAGTGGCTCACAGTGTCTCCAGACTCTGGTGCAAGCTCACTTTACAAGCAGGAGATCGTTATCACTGCAGAAGAGAACATCGGTGGCGTGCGTGAGGCAGTGCTTAAGTTTACAGCTGAAGATGCTTCTAAGGAAGTCAGGATCTCTCAGGGACATCCTTTCGGATCGAATGCACCTGAGAATGCTATCTTCTACGAGGCTTTGGAGACAAGCATGGGCAGCTTCACTCTTAATGAAGTGAAGGTTCCGCAGGGACTTTCTGCAGTTTGGCAGCACACTACACAGTACAAGTGTATGAAGGCGACAGCCTACTTCAACAACACAAATTACGAGTCAGAAAGCTGGCTCATCTCTCCTGAAATCGACCTTGCAGGCTACACAGACGCTTATTTCACATTTGAGCACGCAGGTCTTTACTTCGGTGACATCACTGAGGAAGCAACTGTATGGATCTCAAAGGACGGCGGTGAGTGGACTCAGCTCCTCATAGATCCGAATGACTACCCTGCAAGCTGGACATTCATGTCTGCAGGTGAGTGGGATCTCTCGGCTTACATCGGTTCAAAAGTCAAGTTCGGCTTCAAGTATTCAAGCACAGCTACTAAGGCAGGTACTTGGGAAGTGGCTAAGGTCGCAGTGATTTCAGGCAAATCTGACAAGGCTCCGCTTGAGGATGTTGACCCTACCAAGACTCAGTGGATGGAGCTTCCTGCTACTGACAACAGCAACTACAATTACTTCTCGCACAGATTCAAGATGGACGACAAGGTCTACAGAAACTACTCGTTCGCCTGGAGCCAGAAGGACCTCGTGTCTGTGTGGGTGGCATATCCGCTCAACAAGACTTACTCTCAGAAGAATGTAGACAGACAGGACTCTTGGGCTTATGACCCGCACCTTGGAAAGGAACTCAGCTCTGCACCGTTCTCTTACTATGCAGACGACTATGCACGTGGTCACCAGCTTCCTTCAGCTGACCGTCTATGCTGCAAGGAAGCCAACAAGCAGACATTCTACGGAACCAACATCGTTCCTCAGCTCAACGAGCACAACGAGGGTATCTGGTCTAACCTCGAGAACTATGTGAGAAACACAGTCTCAGCTGCTTCTGACACCACTTATGTAGTGACAGGTTGCGTTGTAGAGGGTTCACAGGAGTTCACTACAGACTCAGACAAGAAGACCATGACAGTACCTGTTGCCTTCTTCAAGGCTCTCCTCAGGTACCAGAAGGGGGGTAGCCCAGAGTGGGCGGCAGCCGGCTTCTACACAGACCACAAGGACTATGGCTCTGCCAAGAATGACCTCAAGGCTATCTCTGTGTCAATCGACGAACTTGAGACTCTTACCGGCCTCGACTTCTTCGTGAACCTCGAGGGCAAGATCGGCAAGGACGAAGCCGCAGCGATCGAAGCAGCCGACCCTTCAACTGTATCAATATTCAATTTGAAGTAATCACGTCATCCCCGGTTCGACCGGGGATCTTGACATATTTTTAATATATATGAAGAAAATATCATTAATCTTTGCTGGAATTATGGCCCTTATGTCATGCAATAATTCTAATCCTTTCCTTTCGGACTGGACCACTCCTTACTCGATTCCTGATTTCTCTGCAGTTCAGGAGAAACACTACATCCCTGCAGTTGAGGCTGGTATCGCACAGCAGGAGGCTGAGATCCAGGCTATCATCGACAACCAGGAAGCACCTACCTTCGCTAATGTAGTAGAGGCTTACGAGCGTTCAGGAGCGATCCTTGACCGCGTTATGGGTGTACTCTTCAACCTTGCTGAGACAGACGGTACAGAGTCACTCCAGAAGATTGTGGAGCAGGCTCTCCCTATGCTCTCAGTTCATTCAGACAACATCTCTATGAATCCGGCATTCTTCGCTAAGGTTGAGGCTCTTTACAACGACATGGAGAACCTCGGTCTCAACCAGGAGCAGAAGATGGCCCTCAAGAAGCTCTACAACGGCTTCGTGAACAATGGTATCGCTCTCGGCGAGGCAGAGCAGGCAAGAATGCGTGAGATCAACATGGAACTCTCATCGCTTTCCAACACATTCGGAAACATGCTCCTCGCAGAGAACAACGCCTTCGCTGAGGAATTCGGCGTAGCTATCTCTGAATATGGCGAAGCAATGGCTGCTACCGATGACCGCGCTCTTCGCGAGAAGATGTTCAAGGCATATGCTTCACGTGGTAACAATGGCAACGAGAATGACACAAAGGACCTCATCATGAAGATGATGGCCCTCCGCATCGAGAAAGCTAACCTTCTTGGATATAAGAACCCTGCTCAGATGATCCTCCACGACAAGATGGCGGGTACTCCAGAGGCTGTGGACACATTCCTCGCAGGCATCATGGAGCCGGCAGTAAAGAAGGCAGAGGAGGAGATCGTGGATATGCAGGAGATGATGGATCAGGACATCAAGGCTGGTCTTCTTCCTGCAGGAACCAAGATCGAACCTTGGGACTGGGCTTACTACACTGAGAAGGTGCGTAAGGCTAAATATGCCCTCGATGAGGAGCAGACCAAGCCATATTTCCAGATGGAAAACGTACGCCAGGGTGTGTTTGATCTCACAACAAAGCTCTGGGGCCTCCAGTACGAGAAACTCGAGAACATCCCTACATATCACGCTGACGTAGAGGGGTTCAAGGTGACTGACGCTGACGGTTCATACATCGGTGTCATCCTTACAGACTACTTCCCACGCAGCACAAAGAGAGGCGGTGCCTGGATGAACAACTTCGTGAACCAGGAGATCGTGAACGGTCAGGAGACCCGCCCTGTAATCGTGAACGTAGGTAACTTCGCTAAGCCTGTTGACGGCAAGCCTTCACTCCTTACACTCGACCAGGTAGAGACACTCTTCCACGAGTACGGACACGCGCTTCACGGACTTCTCAGCCAGTGTACTTACAAGAGCGTTGCAGGTACATCTGTAGCACGTGACTTTGTCGAGCTCCCTTCGCAGATTATGGAGAACTGGGCGTTCCAGCCAGAGGTTCTTGCAGGATATGCACGTCATTATGAAACAGGTGAGGTGATCCCTGCAGAGCTTGTTGAGAAGATCACAGCTGCCGGTAATTTCAACCAGGGCTTCATGACTACAGAGCTCGCAGCAGCTTCTATCCTCGACCTTAAGTGGCATATGCTCGAGTCAATCGAGGGTGTTGATCCAATGGCATTCGAGGCTCAGGCTTGCAAAGCCATGGGTCTTATCGACGAGATCATCCCACGCTACCGCAGCACATATTTCGCTCACATCTTCAGCGGTGGATACAGCGCAGGTTACTACAGCTACCTCTGGGCAGAGGTACTTGACAAGGATGCATTCGAACTCTTCATGGAGAAGGGCATCTTCGACAAGGAAACTGCAACATCATTCCGCCAGAACATCCTCGAGAAGGGTGGCAGCGACGAGCCTATGGACCTCTACCGCCGCTTCCGTGGCGCAGACCCGGATCCAAAGGCCCTCACACGTGCTCGTGGTCTTTAATAATATATGAGAAACCATTTCGGTCATATCATTCTACTTACAGTTGCACTGAGCCTCCTGTCTTGTACAAGACAAGAGGCTTCAGATGTTTCTGCAAGAGAGTCTCATAAAATCGTACACTCCCTGCCCAACAGTTCAGTCTCTTGTTTTGCGGAAGATGAATATGGGTATATGTGGCTGGGCTCGTCCCGTGGCGTCATAAGATATGACGGTGACACTTATCATCACTATCTTCATGACCGCAACCATGACAACTCACTTCCTTCCAACTTCATATGTTCGATGTTCAAGGACTCAAGAGGAAATCTCTGGGTCGGAACAAACACGGGAGTTGCGAGATTGAATGAGATGGATGAGTTTGTCCCTGTTGAGTTCGATCACAGTGACTATCGTTCGGAAAGTGTTCTTGCCTTTGCGGAAGACAGTAATGGACGCCTCTTTCTCAGTACAGGTGATATGATTGAAGAATATGATCCTTCCTCGTCGGTGTTTTACAGAAGGATCCTGTTCGATAATGGAAAAGCTTCACGAAAATTCTTTTTCGACAGCAGAGACCGTCTCTGGTACCTTTCTGATGGAAAGGTCTGGTGGAAGGAGACCGTGGACTCTGATGAAGCATATATATTGGAAGGAGCCGGCAATGGCGTCAAGGATCTGATACTTCTTGCCAACTCCGTAATCTGCTCTGTCAACTCTGATGGCTTGTATATATGGTCATCGGAACTGAACGTTCCCCTTCGAAGGACAGCCTCATTGGAAAAGGTCAGTCCTGATGATATAGAGACATTGTTCCCGGGTACGGGAACATCTTTCTATATTCTTACACGTCAGAATGATGTGTATATGTATGATTTTTCTTCCGGCCATCTTGAGAAAATAGCCGCACCCTCGGAGACAAGAAATATATTTCTGGATTCTAAAGGCAATCTCTGGTTCGGTACAGAGAAGAATGGCTTTGACGTGTTCGGAGAAGGGTCGGTAGCCGAGGTGTTCGGATATGATATAACCTATGCCTACAAGGGCGTTGCTGTCGAGAGTGTTCATAAAGTGAATGAAACAGAACTGCTTGTGAACACCAATGGACAAGGATTATATCTATGTGATCTTAAGGCCAACCGTGTGAGCCGCCTGCTTTTTGAGAAGTACACACGCATGCAGCCTCTTGCTGTATATGTCGACACAAAGGAACGTATATGGGTGGCCACTTCAAACAGATGTCATGTTTTTTCTGCAGAGCCTCCTGTGCTTGTCGATGATGACCGTTTTGTGAGAGCAGAGATTCCATTGGTACAGCTGCATTCGTTCCCTATTGAAAAGGGAATGGATTTTACTGAAGATGAATATGGAAATGTCTGGCTTTCCACATATTCGCACTCTGTCTATGTGCTTGCGGATGGAAAGTCGGATCTGCAACGTATTAAATTAGAGGTCGAGTCAGGATATATGTATATTCCTGAAATGTACTTGACTTCAGAAGGAAAAATACGCCTCCTGACCTTTCTGTATGGTCTTTTTGACATTGATCCGCTTACATTTGAAGTCACAAAGAGTGTCGATCTCAGAGAAAAGGTCGATTTCAACTTCCAGCCAACATGCATGACGGAAGATTCCAAAGGCAGAATATGGTTGGGAACAAGAACAAAAAGGAGGATATGAATGGCTAAAACATTGACAGTCACGCCACATGCGGGATTCCAGCGTCTTTTTGTCAGAAGCAACGTGGATGTTGTTGTGGGCGGAGGCGTGTTGAATTGCGGGAAAGCCCAACCGCTTTATGCTGACATTTGTACTCCGTTCGGATTCCGTAAACTCGGAGACCTGAAAGTCGGAGATAAAATATCAAGCACTGACGGGGGCTATGAAACTGTAATTCAAATATTTGAAAGAGGAATTCTCGATAATATAGAATTTACGTTTTCTGATGGACGTAAGGTGGAATGTGCAAAAGACCATTTATGGAAAGCAAGACGTGTTTGCAAAAAGCCAAAGTGGTATAATAAAACAATGGATAGAGAAAACTTGTGGCAAATTATGACCACAGAAAAAATTCTATCCATCCTTGATTCGAAAAGTAATAA
>CANBDZ010000068.1 GCA_947367375.1 uncultured Bacteroidales bacterium
AGAGTCTCGGGAGTGATGCCGTATTTTGCATAGTAGCCAAGGTCCCATTCCCTGTACTCCTTGATCCATCTTCCCATTCCCTGGTAGCCGACTTTGGTACCCTTGATCTCGCATGCCGGGATGTCAGGGAAATTTACGTTGTAGTACACACCGTGCTTGTCGGTGACTCCTTCCATAATCTTTGTAAATATGTCTCCGAAATACTCCTCTACTCCAGAGAAATCTGCATCAGGATGAAGGGTGTCAAGAGAGACTCCAATGGCAGGGATGCCGTTCAGGGCAGCCTCTGCCGCTGCGCCTAAAGTGCCTGAGTAGCAAGATGCTACGGATGCGTTTGATCCGTGATTTATGCCCGACACAACGACGTCTGGAAAGTTGCCGAGGAACATGGTGTTCAGTCCGAATTTGACACAGCTTGCAGGTGTTGCGTCAACATAATGCCAGCCGTCTCCGAGGTCCTTGTGGGCTATCGGTTTGAAGCCAAGAGAAAGGGCCATTGACATGCCTGACTGATGCTTTTTAGGAGCGATGACTGTGACTTCTCCGTATTTTTTCAATATATCCGCGAGGATTCGGATGCCTTTAGCTTCGTATCCGTCGTCGTTGGTAATAAGTATGCGCATTTCTCAGTTATTTTCTTACAAATATATATAATATATTCATAAAAATTTCTAAATTTGCCGTGATTTTGTGGCTACGTCCATAATCGCGTTCATGATAATTCATGTTTAACTTTTTTATATAAAAATTTTAAGAAAATGATTAAAGTAGGTATTAACGGTTTCGGCCGTATCGGCCGTATGGTTTTCCGTGCAGCTGTTGAGAACTTCTCAAACGACATCCAGATCGTAGGTATTAACGACCTTCTCGAGCCAGAGTATCTTGCTTACATGCTTAAGTATGACTCAGTTCACGGTCAGTTCAAGGGTGAGGTTTCTGTAGAGGAAGGCGCACTCGTGGTTAACGGCAACAAGATCCGCCTCACTGCAGAGATGGATCCAGCTAACCTCAAGTGGAACGAGGTTGAGGCTGACGTAGTTGTTGAGTCAACTGGTCTCTTCCTTGAGGATGAGAAGGCTCGCAAGCACATCCAGGCTGGTGCAAAGAAGGTTATCATGTCTGCACCTTCAAAGGACGCTACTCCAATGTTCGTATACGGTGTTAACCACGAGACTTACGCTGGTCAGGACATCATCTCTAACGCATCTTGCACAACTAACTGTCTTGCTCCTATCGCTAAGGTTCTCAACGACAAGTTCGGTATCGTTAAGGGTCTCATGACAACAGTTCACGCTGCTACAGCTACTCAGAAGACTGTTGACGGTCCTTCACGCAAGGACTGGAGAGGTGGTCGCGGTATCCTCGAGAACATCATCCCTTCATCTACAGGTGCTGCTAAGGCAGTAGGTAAGGTTCTTCCTGTTCTTAACGGTAAGCTTACTGGTATGGCATTCCGCGTTCCTACTTCTGACGTTTCAGTTGTTGACCTCACTGTAGTTCTCGAGAAGGAGGCTACTATGGCTGAGATCTGCGCTGCAATGAAGGAGGCTGCTAACGGCGAGCTCAAGGGTATCCTTGGTTACACTGAGGACGCAGTTGTTTCAACTGACTTCCGCGGTTGCGCTAACACTTCAATCTTCGACGCTAAGGCTGGTATCAGCCTCGACGCTAACTTCGCTAAGGTTGTTTCATGGTATGACAACGAGTGGGGTTACTCAAACAAGGTTCTCGAGATGGCTCGCGTTATCGCGAAGTAATTTGATAACCATATCAAAACCCATAGGCCGTTCCTCTTTGAGGAGCGGCTTTTTTATGCACGTAGGATATTACATATATATTTTGTAATTTCGCGCTCTTTTTTAGTGGTAACGTAGTGATATGAATAATATTGATAGTGGTATGAAGAGACCTTCGTGGTGGGTTTCGTTGATTCCGTTCATCGTTCTGGTGGCGGTTCTTGTTCTGGTGATCAAGGCGTTTGGCGCAGATGCGCTTGAAGGCGGCAGCCAGGTGGCCCTTATGTTTGCGGCCGGTGTTACTGTAGCTATCTCTATGGTCTTTTATCGTATTAAGTGGAGGACACTGGAAGATGCAATGGTAGACAATCTGAAGTCAGTGGGTACTTCTGTAATCATCCTTCTTCTTATCGGAGCTGTAGCTGGCTCATGGATGATCAGCGGTGTAGTGCCAACACTTATATATTATGGTATGAAGGTCATCCTTCCGGGTATATTCCTTTTCGCCTCTTGTATCATCAGTGCTGTCATTGCAGTTATGACTGGTAGTTCGTGGACTACAATTGCGACCATCGGTGTGGCGTTGATAGGTATCGGAACAGCACATGGTTATGATCCGGGTTGGACTGCAGGTGCAATCATTTCTGGTGCATATTTCGGTGACAAGGTGTCTCCGCTTTCGGATACGACAGTTCTTGCGTCATCATCAGCTGGTACGCCTCTCTTTACGCATATCCGCTTCATGATGATTACGACAGTTCCTTCTTTTCTTATATCCTTGGTTATATTCCTTGTTGTCAGCCTCTTTCATCAGGCTCCAAGCAGTGCTGAGACTGTGGATTTCTCGATGGATCTTGCTTCGAAGTTCAATATATCCCCATGGCTTCTGCTTGTTCCTGTATTGACAGGTCTTCTTATCGTCAAGAAGGTGCCGGCTATCATCACCCTTTTTGCTGCGTCGGTGATTGCGGGTGTGTTTGCCTTCATATTCCAGCCTCAGGTCATTTCAGAGGTGGCTGTGGGCGCTGAGCTTGCGAGCGCTGATTTCAGCTTTATTGACGGATTCAAGGGACTGATGCAGAGCTATTATGGATCGACTTCTATTGTGACGGGCAATCCTGATGTGGACAGTCTTATTGCCACCAGGGGAATGACCGGTATGCTCAACACTGTGTTCCTTATCATTGCGGCCAGCACATTCGGAGGATCGCTTGTGGGCAGCGGAATGCTTCAGAGCCTTACAGACGCTCTTGTGGGATTTGTTCGCAGGCGTGTTTCTATGGTTGCGGCTACAGTGGGAACAGGAATCTTTGCCAATATGATTACCGGTGACCAGTACCTGTCTATTATCCTTACCAGCAACCTTTATAAGAAACTCTATAAGGAGAGAAGATATGAAAGCAAGCTTCTCAGCCGTTCTGTGGAGGACTCTGCGACAGTTGTTTCTGTTCTGATCCCTTGGAACTCATGCGGTATGACCCAGGCCACAGTGCTTAAGGTTTCTACTATGCACTATCTTCCGTACTGCTTCTTCAACCTGCTTTCTCCGCTTATGTCCATTCTTGTAGCTATGATCGGCTATAAGATCAAGCGTACTGAAAAGGTTGCTAAGGCTTAATGAAAGTCGGCCTGATGGTGCATTAATTCAAAAATCTTTTATAACTTTGTAAGACTGTGCAGGGCACAATTTTCGAATTTATATTTTAAATTAACACATAACGGATTATGAAAGATTTGAAAGGAACAAAGACTGAAGCTAACCTTCAGACTGCATTCGCTGGTGAGTCACAGGCTCGCAACAAGTACACTTACTATGCTTCAAAGGCAAAGAAGGACGGATATGTTCAGATCGCAAAGCTCTTCGAAGAGACAGCCAACAACGAAAAGGAGCACGCTAAGATCTGGTTCAAGCTTCTTCACGGAGGCGAAGTTCCTACAACAGAGGTTAACCTTCTTGATGCAGCTGAGGGTGAGAACTACGAGTGGACTGACATGTATGCAGGTTTCGCTGTAGAGGCTCGCGAGGAAGGCTTCGAGGAGATCGCAGTACTTTTCGAGAAAGTAGGCGCTATCGAGAAGATGCATGAGGAGCGTTATCGTCAGCTTCTTGCTAACGTTCAGGGTGGTCTCGTTTTCTCACGTGACGAGGACATGATGTGGGAGTGCTCTAACTGCGGTCACGTGGTTATCGGCAAGAAGGCTCCAGAGATCTGCCCAGTGTGCAAGCATCCGAAGAGCTACTTCATGATTCACGCTACTAACTATTAGTAGAGATTCCCGATAAAGTCGGGTGACGGAATAAAAAGAGACGCAGCCTTTGAAGGCCGCGTCTCTCTTTTTATTGTGTGCTCTTTAGAACTTCAGTTTGAACAATGCTGCGAAGAAGTTCAGAAGGATGTAGGCTATGAACACTCCCAATGGAATGATCGACCAGTTCAGTTTAAGAATGACTGCCAGGATGATCGCTACAGCAGAGGCGGCAAGGAAGTACAGTCTGATTCTGTTCTGACTGCCTGAGCCTCCTTTCTTGAACTTCATCGAGAACATCGGGATCTCGCTCACAAGCAGGGTGCAGAGGGTAACCGATGCAAAAGGAATGAAGTACCTTGTTGCAGCCCAAGAGGCCAATGTGCTTGTCGGATCGTTGCACACATAGTATGCGAATGATCCGCAGATGATTGCACATGCAGGAGTGGCAAGGCCTATGAAACTTTCGCTCTGACGTTCGTCAATATTGAACTTGGCAAGTCTGAGTGCAGAGAATACTGCGATCAGAAGCGGAACGTAGCAAATCCACGAATCGCCCTGAGCCTGCACCATAAGGCTGTACATCATCAGTGACGGAAGAACTCCGAAGCTCACCATGTCAGCGAGGGAATCCAGCTGCTTTCCGAGCTCTGAATAGGCCTTGAGCAGTCTTGCTGCAAGTCCGTCACAGAAATCACAGACAGCTGCGGCCAGCATCAGTATGAAAGCTGTGTCGAGGCTGCCTTTCAATGTACAAATCACACCCAAAACGCCGCAGAGCAGGTTTGTGGATGTGATTGTATTAGGTATGTGCTTGACAATTCTCATGTCAAATCTACTTTAGTTCCGGGAACTATTTGATTCCGAGCTTCTTTGCGATGTGCTTAGGAAGAGCGTCCTTGTGAACTACGATGTTGAGGGTCTTGTAGCTTACGAAGTCCTCAGATGCGTACCAGATGCCCTTGTACTTTCCTGACTCACCCCAAGAGTTCTTTACCATGTAGTAGAGCTCACCGTTCTGGTCCTTAGCGATACCGTAGATGTGCATTCCGTGGTCGTCAGTAGTGGTCTTGTTGTTGTAGCCCTCGAGACGCATTTCATCTGTAACTACGAAGTCGTCGATCTTCTTTGCGTCGTCCTGCTTGTTCTCAACCTTACCAGTCCAGTGCTCCATGTCTGAGCCCTTAGCCTTCTGCTCCTCAACGATAACAGCTGTACCGTTTCTTGTGAAGCCCTTCTCGCTTACGTCTGAACCCCAAGCTACTGTGTAGCCCTTCATTACGGCGTTCTCCATTACTTCCATAAGCTCGTTGATAGGGAGGTTGTAAGCTGTGTCCCATCTCCAGTTGTCGCAAACCTCTACTACGAATGGCTCATACCAAGGCTGGTGTGCGAATGATGAAAGGTTTACATAGTCATCGTAGTTGATTCCGAGGAAATCTCTGTATGACTCTGGAGTGTAAGTCTTGCCGTCTACTGTGAACTCAGTTGGGTACTCACCGAGGTAAGCTGCAACGATGCCGTCGAGAGCCTTTGTCCAAGCTGGAGTGAGGGTCTTGTTAGGTCTTGCGTTGATAGCGTCAGTAAAGCCCTTGATGGCAGCGTCCATCTCGTAGTGCTCCGGCTTCTCAGTACCGTAGTTAAGACCTGGCATCTCAGAGTTAGGAACGATACCGTAGTCCTTGATCACGTGGAGAACGTCTCCGAATGATGAACCTGCAGCGAGGTTGAGGTGACCGTCAAGTCTTACATACTTGATTGCTCTGTCGTGGTAAGATTTACCGACTACGAACATCTCTGAGAGGTCAACCTCGAGGCCTTTTGTTCTGAGGATCTCAGACTCGATGAACGAGATAGCTGAGAAACACCAGCATGTACCTGAACGGTGCTGATCCTTGATTGAAGTGATAGGATTCTCCTTCACTACTGTGAACTCGAGCTCAGGAGTTGCGTCCTGTGCGAAAGCGGCAGCGCATGAGAGAGCGATAGCCGCAGCTGTAAGGGTCAATTTAAGTTTCATATCAGTGTTGTTAAAAATTTTCGCCTAATTCCACAAAGATACTAAAATTATATAACTTTGCAAATATGACGAATGTACTGTATATACATGGAATGGGCGGCGGCGGTGACAGCCGTATTCCCTCGATTCTCGATCAGGCGCTGAGGCCGGAGGGAGTGAGGGTCATTGTCCGCACATATGACTTTGATCCGGAGGTAGCATCGAGGCAGATCGCCTCGTGGGTGGACGAGCTTCAGCCGCGGCTGATTATGGGCGAGTCCCTCGGTTCGCTGCACGCCATCCGTATCAAGGGAATCCCTCATTTACTTATATCCCCGTCACTTAATGCTTCTCTTTATTTCAGCAACCTTGCGTGGCTTACCCTCGTTCCTGGAGTCACTGCTCTTCTTGACAGGATCTATCGTCCGAGGGAAGGGGACAGGCAGCCGCTTCATTTCACTTACCCTGTGATGAGAAGGTATTCGGCTCATCGAAAGGAGGCCTTGGCTAACTCTCCCGCTGCCGGCAGCTCTGACTCTTTCTATGCCTTCTTTGGACGAAGGGATCACTACCGCAAGAGTGGAATCGTGAGCGTCAGGACCTGGAAAAAGTACTTCGGAGAGGCTTTTGAGTGGTATGACGGCACTCATTTTACTGAGGAGGAGTACATTTATTCGCGTGTGATACCTTATCTTGAGAATCTGCTGGATATAAACAAATAAAACACAAATGTTAATGGTTATAACATTTGTGTTTTACACTATTTGGAGGTTGAATTGCCTTAGATTGTTCTTCCTGGGTAAGCTTTCAGACCCTCTTCAAGGATTCTGAGAGCCTTCTTCATCTCATCTACCTCAAGTACATATGCGATGCGGGCGTGGTTGCGTCCCTTGTCCGGAGTGCTGTAGAATGAAGCTGCCGGAGTCACCATTGTAGTCTCGTTGTCGATGCGGAAGTTCTCGAGCATCCACTTTGCGAATTCCTCTACATCGTCAACAGGAAGCTCAGCTACTGTGTAGAATGCTCCCATAGGAACTGGTGAGTAGACGCCTTCGATCTTGTTCAGACCTTCGATCATGTAGTCGCGTCTCTTGATGTATTCTTCCTTAACGGCGGCGAAATATTCATCCGGTGTGTCGAGCGCACCGATAGATGCGAGCTGACCAAGCACTGGAGGACAGAGGCGTGACTGAGCATATTTCATGGCAGCTGCCATTACATCCTTGTTGCGGGAAATGATGCATCCTACTCGTGCGCCGCAGAGGTTATATCTCTTGGATACAGAGTCGATGAGGATTACCTTGTCTTCAAGGCCAGGGATGTCCATTGCAGAGAAATGAGGCTCGTCTGTGTAGCAGAATTCTCTGTACACCTCGTCTGAGATGAGGAAGAGATCGTGCTTGCGTGCGATTTCTCCAAGCGCCAGCATCTCCTCCTTTGTGTAAAGTGTTCCTGTCGGGTTGCCAGGGTTGCAGATGAGGATAGCTTTTGTCTTCTCTGTGATCGCCTTCTCGAATTCCTCCATTGCCGGTACCTGGAAGCCTTCTCTGATGTCAGTGCTGATGGCTTTCAAGGTCACACCGTTCATGAACGCGAAAGTGTTGTAGTTTGTGTAGAAAGGCTCGAGTACGATTACTTCATCTCCCTCGTCACAAGTGATCGAGATGGCGAGGTTCACACTCTCGCTTCCCGCTACAGTCACGATGAGGTCTGAGACGCTGATGTCGATGCCTATCTTCTTATAGTACTTCTCTACAAGACCCTTGCGAAGCTCCATAAGTCCTGCCGAGTGTGAATATGAAACGTGATCAAGACTGAAGTTCTTGATGGCGTCGATAGCGCACTGTGGTGACTTGATGTCTGGCTGGCCGATGTTAAGATGATACACCTTCACTCCTTCCTTCTTGGCTGCGTCAGCGTAAGGAACGAGCTTTCTGATTGCAGATGCCGGCATCTGCTGGGCTCTGTTTGAAATTTTTCCCATTTATATTAATCCGTTTTGTTTTTTCCGCGGCAAAGATAGCGATAATTTATTATCTTTGCGACCGACTTGACAAATCTAATTGAGAAATTTATGGCGATTTTCAGACAAAGAGCCTTGAATGAGGCGTCCTCCCACGGAACAAGCCGTTTTTATCACGAAGACGGTCCTGTTTCAAAGTATTTCGGACTCAATGTCCTTGATCTTGACAAGATGCGTAAGTATATGTCTCAGGAAGCGTATGAGGCAGTGCTGGCATCGGTTAAGGACGGTGCGAAACTCGACAGAGGACTTGCGAATGAGATTGCTGCAGGTATGATGACTTGGGCAATGGAGATGGGAGCAACACACTACACCCACCTCTTCCAGCCGCTTACTGACTCTACTGCAGAGAAACACGAAGCCTTCATTTCCTTCAAGAACGGAAAGGCGTTCGAGAAGTTCAACGGAAGCGCCCTCGTGCAGCAGGAGCCGGATGCGTCAAGTTTCCCTAACGGAGGATTGAGAAACACTTTCGAAGCCCGCGGTTATTCTGCCTGGGATCCTTCGTCTCCAGTGTTTATAATGGATGGAACTCTTTGTATTCCATCTGTTTTCGTGGCATACACAGGTGAAGCCCTCGACACAAAGGTGCCTAACCTGAAGTCACTTCATGCACTCAGCGAGGCGGCAGCGTCTGTTGTTAACCTCTTTGATGAAAACGTCAAGGCCGTAAAGGTGAATCTCGGTATAGAGCAGGAGTACTTCGTAGTAGACGAGTCTCTTTACAATGCACGTATGGACCTCAGGATGACAGGAAGAACCGTCATCGGACATACATCTGCAAAAGACCAACAGCTCGAAGACCATTATTTCGGTGCGATTCCATCGCGTGTCAACAGCTTCATGAAGGACTTTGAGACCGAAGCCTATAAGCTTGGCATCCTTCTGATGACCCGCCACAACGAGGTGGCTCCGAACCAGTTCGAATGTGCGCCTGTATTCTGTGATTCGATCAAGGCTATCGACCAGAATATGATGCTGATGATCGTAATGCAGAAGGTGGCTGAGAGACATCATCTCAAGGTCATCCTTCACGAGAAGCCTTTCGATGGCGTCAACGGTTCAGGAAAGCACTGCAACTGGTCTATAGTGACAGACACAGGAGTGAACCTCCTTTCTCCAGGCAAGACCCCTACAAAGAACCTTCAGTTCCTTTCGTTCTATGCATCTGTGCTCAGAGCGGTGCACAAGCACAACTACCTGCTCATGTCCACAGTTGCGACTCTCGGCAACTCCTATCGTCTCGGTGGCGATGAGGCTCCGCCGGCAGTTATGTCAGTATTCTCAGGCTCAACACTTTATGATGTCTTCAAGTCAATTATGGAGATGGATGAAGTGACAGAGTCGGAAAGCTCTAACCTCGAGTCTATCAAGATCGTGAACTCGATTCCGGAGATCTTCCCTGACAACACAGACCGAAACAGAACATCCACATTTGCATTCACGGGTAATCGTTTTGAGTTCCGTGCAGTCGGCGCTTCTCAGAACGTTGCGACGTCGGTATATGTACTTAACACAGCGGTGGCTGAAAGCCTGCGCGAATTCCGTGCGGAGGTCGATGCCCTTGAGGCGGCAGGCGAGGAGCGTGCTGCAGCTGTGATGAATGTTGTACGCAAATTCATCACTGAGGCGCGCGACATCATGTTCGAAGGAAACGGCTACAGCAAGGAATGGGAGCTGGAGTCACAGAGAAGGGGATTGAGAGCGATCAAAAACGTAGCTGAGGCATATGAGGTATATCATGAGCCGCAGACCATCGAGCTCTTTGACAAGATGGGCGTGCTCGCTCCTAACGAGGTCGAGGCAAGGTTCGAGATTCTGAACGAAACATATGTAAAGAAGCTGCAGATCGAGGCGCGCGTCATCGGCGATATGTGCCTTAACCACGTCATCCCTGCGGCAGTTAAGTATCAGAACGTACTTATTGAAAATATAAAGGGACTTAAGGATATATTCGGAGATGAGGCATATATGAACTACTGCTCGTCTGAAATCGACACACTGAAGCAGATTTCTACATATGTCAACCGTATATCGTCCGATGTCCAGGCATTGGTTGAGGCACGTAAGAAAGCCAACAGAATTGAGGCCATAGCCGAGAGGGCGAAGGCATATTCTCAGGATGTGAAGGATATGATGGATAAGGTGCGCCTTAGCGCGGACAACCTTGAGATGCTGATTGACGATGAGATGTGGCCATTGCCTAAGTATAGAGAATTATTATTTTTCTAATATCTGATTTTGCAGGTATTTAAGAGAGTTTATGTTTATTAAAAGTATAAGTAACGAGGATCTGAATAAGCTGGATTATGCAGCTTTCCCTGGGAAGATTTATGTGATTGACAGCGTGGGTGCTGAGTTCAATCGCGCGATTGCATATCTGCGTTCTCAGAAGGTGATCGGCTTTGACACAGAGACGCGTCCGTGCTTCTCTCCGAACCAGCCGCGTTACGGTGTGTCGCTGCTTCAGCTCTCCGGTCCGGAGAAGGCCTTCCTTTTCCGCATCAAGAACTTCGGAATGCACAGAAGGTTGTGCAACCTCCTTGCTGACAAGAGGATCATCAAGGCTGGAGCTGCAGTGCATGATGACATTAAGGGACTCCAGAAACTCCGTGAGTTTACTCCCGGCGGTTTCGTGGATCTACAGAAGATAGTGTGGGAGTACGGCATTAAGGACAAGAGTGTAAAGAAGATGGCGGGAATCATACTCGGTTTCCGTATATCAAAGACTCAGCAGCTTTCCAACTGGGAGGCAGAGACACTCTCGGAGTCTCAGTGCAAGTACGCCGCAACAGATGCCTGGGTATGTCGCGAGATGTACCTCAAGCTTATGAAATCAGAAAAGAATCCTTTGATTGAAGAAAACGCATTATGATAAAGATAGTATTGAAGAAGGGCAGGGAAGACTCTCTGCGCAGGTTTCATCCGTGGGTGTTCTCTGGAGCAATCGCTCAGGTACAGGGAGATCCTGCGGAAGGTGACATCGTGTCTGTACACGCTGCTGACGGCAGTTTTCTCGCATATGGACACTATCAGATCGGCTCGATCGCAGTCCGCGTTCTGAGCTTTGATGAGAGCGCTCTCCGTCCGGATTTCTGGGAGGACAGACTTTCGTGTGCATTTCAGATGCGTGTTGCTGCGGGACTTCACTCGGAGAGTGAGGACGCTCAGACCAACTGCTACCGTCTTGTACACGGCGAGGGAGACAACCTTCCTGGACTCATCATTGACTACTATGATGGAGTCTGCGTGATGCAGGCCCATTCAGTGGGAATGTTCAGAGCGAAGAAGCACATCTCTGACGCTCTTCAGAAGGTATATGGCAGCACGCTCAAGGCAGTTTACGACAAGAGCTCAGGCACGGCACCTTTCAAGGCAGGCCTTGAACTCATTGACGGATATATGTACCGTCGCGAGGATTTCACTGCGAATGAACTCGTGGTGAAGGAGAACGGACATAAGTTCATGGTCAATTGGACTGAGGGTCAGAAGACTGGATTCTTCCTTGACCAGAGAGACAACAGAGACCTCGTAGGAAAACTTTCAAAGGGACGTAACGTATTGAATCTCTTCTGCTACACCGGTGGTTTCTCAATCTATGCTTTAAATAACGGAGCGGCTCATGTCGACTCTGTAGACAGCTCGAAAAAGGCTATGATGATGGTTGACAGAAACGTCGAACTCAACGGTTTTGACTCTACTCTCCACACCAGCCTCTGCTGCGATGCGATCGACTATCTCCGCGATGTACCGGAAGGAAAATACGATCTCATGATCGTCGATCCGCCTGCATTCGCAAAGCACAGAGGAGCGCTTAAGAACGCCCTCCGCGCCTACCAGAGACTCAACGCCGCAGCGATCTCAAAAGTAGCTCCAGGCGGCTTCGTCTTCACATACAGCTGCTCTCAGGTAGTGGACAAGGAAGCCTTTGCTCTTGCAGTTTTCTCGGCAGCAGCCCAGACAGGCAGAAGAGTCCGCATCCTGGACCGTCTGAACCAGCCTTGCGACCACTCTGTGAACATCTACCATCCTGAGG
Source organism: uncultured Bacteroidales bacterium (assembly GCA_947367375.1). GTDB lineage: Bacteria > Bacteroidota > Bacteroidia > Bacteroidales > UBA932 > Cryptobacteroides. The sequence goes on from CANBDZ010000068.1 coordinate 12,042, forward strand.
GAGAGTACCTCAAGGGACTTCTCCTCTACGTGGAGTAATGGTATGACTCTTGTTTCGGTCCGGAGTTGATTAAAGACTCTGGATTATGAAAAAGTACAAATGCAAGAAGTGCGGATGGATCTACGATCCTAAGAAAGGCGACCCTGTAAGTGAGATTCTCCCAGGAACCTCATTCGACGAACTCCCGGACGACTGGGTCTGCCCACGCTGCTACGCCCCGAAGAAAGAATTTGAAAAGATGTAGGCCAAAAAGTCAATTAAAATTTGTAAAGTCGAAATTTGTGCCTATATTTGCAATCCCATTCGGGAAATGGTGCTTTGGCCGAGCGGTTAGGCACAGGTCTGCAAAACCTGCTACAGC
>CANBDZ010000069.1 GCA_947367375.1 uncultured Bacteroidales bacterium
GTCTATTTTCTTCTATAGCCTTGCAGGCAGCCTCGTTGCAGCCGTCTCCGCAGAGGCTGAGGGCCTCTTCGCGTGCTCCCGGAACTACCTTGCTCCAGTCGATAGGAATCGAGCAGTAGGTTCCCTTAGCAGCTTCTTCAACCGGCTTGAGGTCCACTCTGATCTCAGGGACAGTGTACTCCACGCAGCCTGATGTAGGTCCGATGATGAGGATCTTGTCTCCAACCTTGAGTGAGTATGACTCTACGAGGATCTCAGCGACTCCAAGCTTTCCGAACCAGTTGGTGATCTTTCCGCAGTACGCCTTCTTGCGTGTAGCTGTGCTTCCGTAAACGTCGCACCACTCGCCAAGACGTGCTCCCTGATAGTATCCGTCCCAGAATCCTCTGTTGAACACTTCCATGAGTTCGTCCTTCATCTTGGTCCCGAGCTCAGGAGTGTAGGTTCCGTCGCAGACCGCGTCAGCTGCACGGCGGTAGCATGATGCCACTCTTTTGACATATTCCGCAGAACGTGCTCTACCCTCGATCTTGAAGACGGTCACACCTGCGTCTATGATCTTGTCCATGAACTCGATGGTGCAGAGATCCTTAGGTGACATTATGTACTTGTTGTCAATCTCGAGTTCCATTCCTGTCTCCCTGTCCTGTACCTTGTAGGCACGACGGCAGAGCTGGTAGCATGAACCTCTGTTGGCAGATGCTCCATACTCGTGAAGGCTGAGGTAGCACTTGCCTGAAATGGCCATGCAAAGCGCTCCGTGGGCGAACATCTCGATCTCTACGATGCGTCCTGAAGGTCCGCATATCTTCTCTTCGTCGATGATTCTCTTGATCTCCTTCACCTGTCCGAGGTTGAGTTCTCGTGCGAGGACGATCACGTCGGCGAACTGGGCGTAGAAGCGAAGCGCCTCGACATTGGATATGCTCAACTGTGTTGATATGTGTACTTCCACCCCGATCTGGCGGGCGTACAGGATCGCTGCCATATCCGAAGCGATGACGGCTGTGATGCCGGCTTCCTTGGCAGCGTCAAGGGTCTTTCTCATATCCTCAAGGTCCTCTCCGAAGAGGGCGATGTTCAAGGTGAGGTAGGTCTTTACATTGTGCTCTGAGCAGATCCTCACGATCTCCTTGAGGTCGGTCATCTTGAAGTTGTTGGCTGAATGTGATCTCATGTTCAGCTTCTCAACTCCGAAATATACAGAATCGGCACCGCCCTGGATGGCAGCGTGGAGGCATTCGAAGTTTCCGGCAGGAGCCATTATCTCGAGGGCCTTCCTTTTAGTTTCAATATTTTCCATTATTTAGCTCTTCCTATCAGTTTCTTTGCATAATTTTCAAGCAATGCTGCCTTTTCTGGCTCCAGGCCGAGTTCGGCGATGAGGTTCATTGCCATGTCGTTGAGGCGGATGATTTCCTGCTTTGCCTCTTCTCCCACTCCCAGACTGTCGTATATTGATTTTACGGCGTCGACCTTGGCAGCCTTCTGCTCTGCTGTCTCCACCGGCATAGCCATAGCGGCGAGAAGGTCGCCCTTCAACTCTCCCGCCTTTTCGAATGCACGGGTCATAAGCCAGCTCTTCTTGTTGTTCACGATGTCGCCTCCGATAGCCTTGCCGAACACAGCCGGGTCACCATAGGTATCCAGCCAGTCATCTGCTATCTGGAACGCAAGTCCGAGATTGTGGCCGAAGCTGTACAGACGGTCGCAGTCCTCGGCAGAGGCTCCTGCAATCAGTGCTCCCATCTTTGCAGAGCATGCGATGAGTACGGCGGTCTTCAGACCGATCATCTTCATGTAGTCGGACATAGGGACGCATTCGAGGTCTTCGAAGTCCATGTCGTACTGCTGGCCGTCACACACTTGCGCTGCTGTTGTGGAGAACAGTTCCAATGCCTGAGGCAGAACTGCCACCGGAGCCTTGGCTATTCTCTTGTAGCTGTCAATTGACATTACGTCTCCTGAAAGAATCGCGGTGTTCTCGTTCCACTTTCTGTACACTGTAGGCACTCCGCGGCGGATGTCAGCCTTGTCCATGATGTCGTCGTGGATAAGGGTGAAGCTATGGAATACTTCAAGAGCCGCAGCTGGCTGGAGAATGGTCTCATCTAAGCCTCCGTCCTTGTAGATCGAGTATGTCAGAAGGCACAGGTGAGGGCGGATGCGCTTTCCACCTATGCTGATCATATACCTGAGCGGATCGTACAGTCCTTCCGGCTCGCGTGTGAACTCAAGGCCCTCAAACAGGTCCTTCACAGCCTTTTCGATGTTTGTTTCAGTCATCATACGTAAGTTCAATATCAACAAATCGTACAAAGTTAATGATAAAAATGGATTTTCATTATCTTTGCATGGTTTGAAAAATATATCAATATATGCTGATAAAGGGAGAAGCAACGGTTGTAAAACATACGGGAAGCCACTATCTGCTTTCGAGACTTCCGGACTGGGACCTGTTCCCGGCTGTGCTCAGAGGTAAAATACGTCTGAAGGGAAGCAATGCCACAAACCCAGTGGCTGTAGGAGATGTCGTGGTGTACGAGGCAGAGGTCGCAGAGAATGTGCAGGATGCTCCTATGGCGGAGGTTGTCACAGCTGAAAATCCGGCTGTGATCACTTCGATCAAGCCCCGCAGCAACTATATCATCCGAAAATCGACCAACCTTTCCCGCCAGTCGCACATCATCGCGGCTAACGTGGACCGTGCTTTCCTTGTCATCACAATCGACTACCCTCAGGTGAAGCTGCCTTTCCTTGACAGACTTCTTGTCACCTGCGAGGTGTACAATGTCCCAGCAACCATAGTCCTGAACAAGTGCGACCTTTATGGTCCTGAGCATGCTGACATGCTGGCTGCCTTCCATGAAATATATGAAGGCGCGGGCTACCCGATAATTGAGGTCTCAGCGCATACAGGACAGGGAGTGGATGAGCTCAGAAATATGGTGAACGGACATATATCCCTTTTCTCGGGAGTCTCCGGAGTAGGCAAGTCTTCTCTTATCAAGGCGCTGGATCCGGCTTTGGAGCCGCGTGTGGGCGAAATTTCCGATGCACACGAGCAGGGACGTCACACAACTACCTTCTACGAGATGTACAGCCTTGCTACAGGCGGATTCATCATTGACACTCCGGGCATCAGAGGCTTCGGACTCGTGGATCTGAAGAAGGAGGAGATCGCTCTTTACTTCCCTGAAATGCTCGAAGCTGCTCAGAACTGCCGGTTTACTCCTTGTACCCACACTCACGAGCCAGGCTGCGCAGTAAAGGAAGCTGTGGAGGCTGGAGAGATAAGCTACGACCGCTATTCTTCTTATCTGGGAATGCTCGAGGAGGAGGGCAAGTATAGGTAGAAAGATCCCCGATCAGGTCGGGGATGACGTGTGGAAGTCGGGGATGACGTTATGAGACCAATCAACAAAGACATACTCAAGCTTGCGATTCCAAGCATTCTTGCAAACATCACCGTCCCGCTGGTGGGAATGGTGGACATTGCTGTAGCCGGACATCTCGACGCAAACGCAGCTACCCTTATCGGAGGCATCGCGATCGGAACCATGCTCTTCGACCTGCTGTACTGGAACTTCGGCTTCCTGCGTGTAGGAACCGGCGGACTGACAGCCCAGGCCTTCGGCAAGGGAGACCGCGGTGAATGTGCAAAGATATTCGCAAGATCCCTGGGCATAGCCCTCGCCTGTGCTCTGCTTCTGATCCTCATCCAGTGGATCTTTGTGAAGGCTGCCTTCCTTGTCATAGACTGCACTCCGGAAGTACGTGAGCTGGCTTCCAGGTACTTCTTCATACGTATTTGGGCAGCGCCGGCAACCCTCAGCCTTATGGCTTTCAAAGGCTGGTTCATCGGTATGCAGGACAGCGTCAGCCCTATGGCAGTGGATCTGACCGTCAACGGAACGAATGTGCTGATGAGCTTTGTCCTTGCATTGGGAATAAAGTCCTGGGGATATGAAGGAATGGGCTTTGCCGGTATCGCGGCCGGAACAGTTGTGGCTCAGTACACTGGTCTGGCAGTGGCAGTTGCGCTTATGTTGCTGAAGTACAGGAAGAGTACGTTCTCGCAGCTGGATCTGAAAGGTGTCTTCAAAGGCAGTGAGACCCGCCGCTTCTTTGTTATGAACACCGATCTTTTCGTCAGATCCCTCTGTTTCATAGCCATATACATAGGCTTTACCGTCATATCTGCACGCTACGGCGACCTTCTTCTTGCCGTCTGCTCGATAATGATGAAGCTTCTGATGATATTCTCATATTTCACCGACGGCTTCGCCTATGCCGGCGAGGCGATGACGGGAAAATATATCGGTGCGGGTGACCGTGCCATGCTCGGACAGACGGTGAAGTGGACCTTCATCTGGAGCATGTCCATCGCGGCCGTTTTTATGGGAATATATCATTTTGCGGGTGTGCCGCTCCTGAAGATGATGACCTCGGATGTACAGGTGATCGAGGCGGCGAGGCAGTACCTTCCGTGGCTGCTTCTGATGCCGGTGGTGGGCTGCGCCGCCTTCACTTGGGATGGTATATATATAGGAGCAACAGCATCGAAAGACATGCGTGATTCGATGCTGTTGGCCGTTGTTTCATTCGCAGGTATCTGGGCCTGCGGTATATTTGCTTTAAGGTTCATGGACTTTGATGAGACAGCTTACAACACTATGGCCGTGCATGTGCTCATGGCTGCCTATTTTGCTCATCTTCTTGCCAGAACCGTTTATCTGTCAGTGCGTTATCGCAAGGTTATCTGATTCCGTACTTCGCGAGGATCTTAAGGAGAGGCTTCTTGATTGACTTAGCCCAGAGTGTGTAGCCGTAGTCAGATGGATGGATTCCGTCAACTGATGTCGAGTGCATGCTGTCTGTTGCGTCTGTCTGGATGAAATACACGTCGTCATACTTTCTGCATGCGATTCTCATGAGCTGGGCTGCCATCTTCTGCTTTGCCTTCTCCTTTTCGTCAACACTGTGACTGAAGTTTCTTCCTTCACGGTAGATGGTCTGCTGGAAAATGAGCGGCTTGCCCGGATGAGCTGCCTGGAGCCTCTCGATGAACGGGAAGAGTCTTTCCTCGATAAGTCTTGCGTCAGGATTTGAGAAGCAGTCGAACACGAATGCGTCAGCTTCCACGTCGCAGAGGACGTCAGCGAAGTAAGGCTGCATCTTGCAGTTTCCGCTGCAGCCGAGGCTGAGGAACTGGAGACCGGTCATTCTCATAAGCTGCATAGGGTAGCTCATACCTGCGCGGGTAGTGCTGATTCCCTGAGTGTAGCTTGAACCGTAGATCGCGATGCGGTGACGGAAAGGTGACTCGATAGACTCGACAGAAGCTCCTTCCTGCACTCCGATCTTGATTGAATGCTCCTCACTGTATATAGGCAGATAGAGCATGCACTCCTTCATGGAGTTGTCCATATCCTTGATAAGGACGAGGTTTTCGTCTTCCTTACCTACTGCGCTGGCCTTTGACATTGCGTACAGCCACTCTCCGTTCTTCTTGATGTAGAGGTCATATCCTCTGAGGGAGACACCCATGGTGTTCACTCCCATATTCATATATCCGAACTCGGTCTTTACTGAAATTACTGATGAGTTTGTTCTGAAAAGCACTGCCAATCCCGCGGAACTGCGTACCTGGTTGTTTTCACCTGTGGTGAATCCTGTGTACTGTACTGTGTCCACTCTGTGGTAAGGATTTGGGGTGTCTTCGATGATCTTTCCGATGAGATTAAGCTCGGAAGCCTCTACAAATCTGAACTTTACATCTTTTGGAGTCTGGGCGCTGAGGACAGTTGAAATCACTGCCAAGGCCACGAAGGTCAAAAGTCTTTTCATTATCGTGGTGTTTTGGTTTCTAAAATTACGGAGCGAATTTAGTGATTTTTATCATTCTTTGCTAACTTTGTCTTTGTTTGACACGCAGGAACTATGAGTCTGTACTCATTTTATAGAATAAGCAAGCCGTCGAAGGAGACTGTTTCTCCTGAGAAAGTGAAGGAGACATACAGATCGTTGCGCAACAGAACCTTCTGGGGTGCGACGATTGCGTACAGCTTGTATTATGTCTGCAGGATGAGCATCAACGTGGTGAAGCAGCCTCTGATCGATGAGGACATCCTTTCTGCAGGTCAGCTCGGACTGATCGGTTCTGCCCTCCTTTTTGTCTATGCGGTCGGAAAATTCCTTAACGGTTTCATAGCAGACTATTGCAACATCCGACGCTTCATGGCCACCGGACTCTTTATTTCTGCGGTGGTGAACCTTCTTATGGGTGCCTTTGGACTGTTTGACGGCATGCTGCCTACAATGCTGATATTCATTATGTTCGCCATTTTGTGGGGCATAAACGGATGGATGCAGTCCATGGGTTCAGCACCTGGTGTCATCAGTCTTTCACGCTGGTTCCCTCAGTCCAGAAGAGGTTCTTATTACAGTCTTTTCAGCACAAGTCCATACATAGGTGAGTTCATTTCCTACAACCTCCTGGCCTTGGTCGTGGCTTGGCTCGGATGGCAGGCTGGCTTCATCGTCGCGGCGCTTGCCGGACTTGCCGGAGCCTTCATCATTCTGATGTTTGTGGCCGACACTCCGGAAAGCTGCGGACTTCCTTCCGTCCAGGAGCTTTCGGGTGAGGCGATGACCAAGGAGGACAAGATGCCGACAAGGGAGCTCCAGAAGATGATCCTCAAGCATCCGGGAATATGGGTGATAGCGATTTCAAGCGCATTTATATACATAACCAAATATGCTATAGCCGGTTGGGGAGTGCTCTTCCTTCAGAAAGCCCGTGGATTTGACCTTGCGGATGCCTCGCAGGTGATCGCCTTCTCGGCGATTTCAGGCGTGCTCGGCACCGTGCTTGCGGGTTGGCTTTCGGACAGGGTGTTCAAGGGCGACAGGGTGAAGCCTGCCGTTCTGTCGGGAATTCTCGGCACTTTATCCCTGATTCTCTTCCTGTTCGTCGGAGGTGGCTTTGTTCTTAACATCTTTTATGTATCTTTGTTCAGTTTGGCGACCGGTGTGCTTTACTGCATCGTTGCCGGCCTGATGGCTGTAGATATAGTTCCGAGGAAGGCGACAGGAGCAGCCCTCGGTGTTGTGGGTATATCAAGCTATGTGGCGGCGGGAATTCAGGATATAGCCAGCGGCTATCTGATCCAGGGCTTCACCGACCAGGTGGGAGGTGTGGATATATATAACTTCGGCCCTGTTTCGTGGTTCTGGGTGGCTGCGGCGGTGATTTCCTTCGTCCTCCCGGTCCTGAACTGGAAGAAGATGACAGCCCCTCGGCAATAGCCGAAAGCATCTGTCATTCAGAGCGAAGTCGAGGAATCTGTGCCACTGTCATTCCGAGCGAAGTCGAGGAATCTGCATTGAAAATATTAACCAAATAATATTATAACATACTATGACATTACATATCAGCATTGAATACAGGACAAACTGGGGCGAGGAAGTCGTCCTTTGTCTTGGGGGCAAGCGCTATCCTCTTGCATATGTAGCCGAGGGCTTGTGGCAGGGCGAGATCGCCCGCTTCAACCCGGAGAATGTGGCTGAGTATGCCTATGAGGTAGTACGTGACGGTGTTACCGTGCGTACAGAGTGGAAGAAGCATCTTCTTGTTCTTCCTGAAGGCGTCGCTCCGAAGGAACTCACCATCGCAGACAGATGGATCGACCGTCCTTATGATTCTCCTTTCTATTCTTCAGCATTTACCAACGCTATCTTCGGCCGTAAGGCTGAGAAGGCAAAGAAGGCTCCTAAGGGTGCAAACGTGCTCCTCCAGGTTGCTGCTCCTGCCCTCAAGGCTAACGAGGTACTTGCGCTTGCAGGAAGTGGAAAGGCCTTGAAGAACTGGAGCAAGATTGTTCCTTTCGATGGTTCGAAGTTCCCTGTATGGACTTTGGCTCTCAATGTGACTGAACCTTTCGAGTACAAGATCCTCGTGGCTGACAAGGAGACTCTTACTCCTGTTGCTTGGGAAGACAGCTCTAACAGATGGTTTACTGAGCTTCCTGAGGCAGATGGCTTTATGGTTAAGGCTGATCTTCAGGTACGTTTCAGCGGCCGTAACTGGAAGGGAGCGGGTACAGCGATCCCGGTGTTCGCTCTCCGCAGTGCTGACGACTTTGGAGTAGGTGAGTTCTACGATCTCAAGAAGATGGTTGACTGGGCTGCATCTACAGGTCAGAGCATCCTCCAGCTTCTTCCTATCAACGACACTACAATGCTCCACACATGGGAGGATTCGTACCCATATAATCCTAACTCGACATTCGCTCTTCATCCGCAGTTCCTGCATCTTCCTGCAGTTGGCGTGAAGGAGGACGAGGAGTACAAGGCTCTTCAGGCTGAGCTCAACGCTCTCGATCAGATCGATTATGAGAGAGTGAACTCTACTAAGCTTGAGCTCCTTAGAAAGGCATATGCAAAGACCTTCAAGAGACTTTCAGCTAAGAAAGAGTACCAGCAGTTCGTAGAGAAGAACAACCATTGGCTCCTTCCTTACGCTGCATTCTGCGTACTCCGTGACCAGAACGGAACTCCTGACTTCACTCAGTGGAAGGGCTATGCAAAGTACAACAAGAAGAAGGTAGCCGCTTTCTGCGAGGAGCACAAGACAGACATCGACTTCTGGTGCTTCGTACAGTATCATCTTGACCTCCAGCTCTCTGAGGTGTGTGCTTATGCTCATTCAAAGGGTGTTGTGTTCAAGGGAGACCTTCCTATCGGTATCAGCCGTACCAGCGTGGACGCATGGCTCTATCCTGAGCTCTTCCATATGGACTCACAGGCGGGTGCACCACCTGATGCATTCTCTGCTGACGGTCAGAACTGGGGATTCCCTACATACAACTGGGAGAAGATGGCTGAAGACGGTTATGCTTGGTGGAAGTCGCGTCTTGCAAAGATGTCCGAGTACTTCGACGCATTCCGTATCGACCATATCCTCGGTTTCTTCCGTATCTGGGAGATTCCACTTTGGACAAAGAGCGGTCTGAACGGTTATTTCAGCCCTGCACTTCCTTATCCTGCTCATGAGCTCCAGAGCATGGGCTTCGATGTAGATAACTTCGACCTCTTCCTTCAGGATCCTCGTCAGGAGGGACATTACCACCTGAAGATCGGTGCAAAGCAGACTCATTCATATCACGTTCTCGATGCATACAGAAAGGCTGCATACGACCGTACTTATGACGAGTTCTTCTATCGCCGCAACAACGAGTTCTGGAAGGAGAAGGCAATGCAGAAGCTTCCTGCACTCCTCGATTCAACAGGAATGCTTGCCTGCGGTGAGGACCTCGGAATGATTCCGGCTACAGTACCTCAGGTGATGTCTGACCTCAGAATCCTTTCTCTCGAGATCCAGCGTATGCCTAAGTCTGTTGAGGAGACTTTCGCTCATCCTGGCAACTATCCTTACCTGTCAGTATGTACAACTTCTACCCACGACATGAACCCTATCCGTGCTTGGTGGGAGGAAGACCGCGAGGTTACAAACCAGTTCTGGCAGATGCTTCTTGGCAACCACGGAGAGGCTCCTTACTACTGCGAGCCTTGGATCTGCCGCCAGATTCTCGATCAGCATGTATGGTCACCGGCTATGCTGACCATCCTTCCGCTTCAGGACTGGCTTTCTATGGATCCGCAGCTCCGTCGCGAAGACCCTAACACAGAGCGTATCAATGTGCCTGCAAACTCACGCCACTACTGGCGCTACCGTATGCACTTGACTCTCGAGCAGCTCGCTGACGCCAAGGAGTTCAACGAGACACTCACAGACATGATTGCAGCAAGCGGTCGTTGCTAATGCAATAAGTTGATATATAAAACAGAAAGCCTGCTCAAACGAGCAGGCTTTCTGTTTTATCTTTCGAGCCAGACGAGGAAGTCATCCACTCGTGAACGGCTTACCGTCATCTCAAATTTTGTAGCAGGGGTGGCAATTATGCGCAGACGGCCTCCCGGCTGCTTGATTATGCTTGAGATAGCCTTCATAGAAACTATGCAACCTCTTGACACGCGGAAGAAGTCTGTCGGATTCAGCTCTTCTCCGATGATGTCGAGTGACGAGTCTATGATGTATTTGTGCTCGTCGAAGGTGACGAGGTAGTTGTTCTTGTCTTCAGAATAGATGTAGGCTATGTTGGAAGTCATGAGCGGCACTATGCGGTCGTTGAAACGGACAATGTAGCGCTCCTTGTACTCCTTTTTCGGCTCCTGGTTGTTGCCAACTGCCTTGAGCAGGGCTTCCACATCGACCTGGCCGCCGCTCATCCTGCAGCGTGCGACTGCTCTCTTGAGTGAGGTCACATCTACAGGTTTAAGGAGATAGTCGATGCTGCCGGCCTCAAATGCCTTGAGGGCGTAGCTGTCGTAGGCTGTGGTCATGATGACTTTTGCCTTGACTTCTGTCTGTCTGAATATTTCAAAGCACACACCGTCCGACAGTTCGACATCCATGAATATGATGTCGGCGTGGTTACCGGGTGTGTTCAGCCATGCCACTGTACTTTTTACGGATGTCGTGCTTCCGACGATGTTCATGTCGGGGAAATTCTGCATCAGAACGCGGGTCAGGCTCTTCTGAGCCATGATCTCATCTTCTACAATCAGTACATTCATAATCTTAAATCAATGGTAAGGTTACACTGTAAATCTTATCGGTCTCTTCTATTTCCACTTCTTTGCCGGAGAGGTCGCGGTACATCTGTCTGATGTAGGCCTGTCCCAGTCCTGTGGACGGACTCTTGGTTACTTTAGGCACTCGGTTGTTGGTTACCCTTATGCTCTCGCCTTCGGCTTCAATGTGTATCACCAGAGGCTCTTCCTCGCTGACTGCATTGTGCTTGGTGGCATTCTCTATCAGCAGCTGGATCGAACAAGGGAGCACAAACCTCGCCATAAGTTCTTCCGGAACAGAAGTTTCCACGCTGAATCCCACCGGGAAACGTTCTTTCAGCAGGTCTGTATATAACTCGACAAATACGAGCTCGTCGCGCAGCGACACCACCATTTCATCCTCGCTTTTAAGCATATATCTGTATATTCCTGCGAGTTTATGGGTATATGCGCTTGCCGCTTCTGTGTTGTTGTCGCAGATCAGGCAGTCAAGGATGTTGAGGGAGTTGAAGAGAAAGTGAGGGTTCACCTGGTGCTTCAGCTTTACATATCTGTACTGGGCCATATTCGCCTTTTCACGCTCTTCCTTCATCTCGTTCCTTATCGAAAGGGCGTAGTTGACTATATATACAACGCAGTAGACTGCGATCTGGGCAAGAAGGGATGTTGCGTAAAGCAGAGGATAGCCTTGGCTAAAGACATTGCTCAACTTGAAAGGGATGCCTGCTCCCGCGAGGATGCTTTCAAGGAAGGCTGCGGTGAAGGTGAAGGCAAGGAAGGTAAACAGTCTGGATGTCTTGCTCCATTTCTTTGAATAACGTCTTGCGTAGCGTACATAGAGGACGTTTATGCAGATCAACGTGATCAGAGAGAATGAGTTGGAGAACACCATCGCGGAGGTGTCGTACACATCTCCCTGGATGATACTGCCGCCGGAGAACAGGACTACTATGCTGAGACGGAGTACAAAGATTCCGCACATCGCCAGTATGAGCCACGACAGGTAAGATGTATCGTAGGGAGTCTTGCTGCTCTTTCTCTTTACATTGAACAATGAGGTCAGTGTCACGATGCTCCAGCCGAGGATTTCGGTTGTGATGAGCGTCGATAGGGCGTGTACCGCGTAGGTCTGAGATATGAAGGTCTGCAGGATGTCAGCTCCGAGATTTCCTATGAAATAGCCGAAGATATTCATTACGATGATGGCCGCTGCAGTAAGGTCGATGTTCAGTCCGCTCTTGGTGCAGACGATAAGAGCCATCGTCATCGTGAGCATCGTAAGGAGAAGCTCATCCTCGATGCCGGCAAGGCGGCAACCGAGCGCTACCACTGCGTGCAGGATGGCGAAGATATGTATTATCCACGTGGTGGAAAGTTTGCGTATTATGCCCATATATTCTTAAAATATCGACCGAAGTTAAGGATTTTGCTCCGATTATCCAATTTTTGATGCCCGTTCGTTCTGAGAATATATCCATTCGTCGCGGAAAATGTGCCGTTCGTCGGGGACTTCCGCCCTCTCATCGGATATTATTACTCCTTCTTATATATAATGATTATTTTCGCAAACTTATATTTACGTTAGAATTAGTAACCAAAAACAGCTATAAAATGCAAAAAACTAAACTTACCTTCTGGCAGATGTGGAACATCAGCTTCGGATTCTTCGGAGTTCAGATC
>CANBDZ010000070.1 GCA_947367375.1 uncultured Bacteroidales bacterium
GTCGATAGTAAGTCCCCTTTCCGAGAAAGGGGATTTAGGGGAAAGGTAACGTAAACATAGAAGGTGCGGTGGGAAAAGTTTCGCAAGTTTCACCAACCTTCAAAAAATCAACAATTTACTACTTGCGAAACTTGAGAAGATGAAACGTATATTCATATATATCAATATGCTGCTTTGTGCGTCAGCTGCCTTCGGCAACGCACACGCGCAGAACGCGGCCGACTCGACCACTATCGCCCTTCAGGCGAAGGTCAATGCCATCGCGGAGGATCCCGCGCTGAATCAGGGTGTGGTAAGCATATGTGCAAAGAGGGCGGACGGCAAAGTCCTCGTCGATGTGGACTCGGATAATATGCTCGTGCCTGCATCTAACATGAAGTTGATTACCACTGGTGCGGCATTGCACACATTAGGTACTGATTATCAGTTCTATACAAAGATTGGATATACCGGAGAAATCACTGACGGCATCCTTGAGGGGGACCTTTATATCATCGGAGGAGGAGATCCTACCACCTGCTCGAAGGATTCGATTGCGACTCCTACTGCAGAGATGTTCGGACAGTGGGAGAAGATAGTCCGCGATGCTGGAATCAGTCATATCAACGGAAAGATTGTCGGAGACGGTAGACAGTTTGACGGCATGATGGAGCATCCGAGCTGGCAATGGAGCGACATCGGAACCTACTACGGTTCCGGAGCCACAGGGCTCATGTTCTACGAGAACACTCTTTCATTCTACGCTGCTGCAGGCGCTCAGGTCGGTGACGACGTCAATATATCCCCATATTATCCTGTCTGCCCTTGGCTTGAGGTGAGGCAGAACTGCAGCACAGGCGCTGCCGGCACAGGCGACCAGCTCTATCTGTACACCAGCGAGCTTGCACCGGTTGCTGAAATTAGAGGCACCTTCGGTGTGGACAGAGCCAAGAAGAGACTGGACTGCAGCAACAAGTACCCGGAGTACACCTGCGCGTACTATTTCAAAGAGTATCTGGCAGGGAAAGGAATTGCCTGCGAGGGTGGAGCCTCAGATTTCAGACTTTGTCAGGATTTTGAGGATGGCGGTCAGATCCAGATAATCGATTCGACAGCCTCACCTTCTCTTAAAAGGATTGTATTCGAAACCAATCACGCCAGCAACAACCTCTATGCTGAGACTTTGTTCCGTACATTAGGAAAGACGCTTACTGGAAGCGCTTGCTATGATTCGTCATATGTGGCTATGGACAAGGTTCTGAAAAGTCTTGGAGTCAGCACTTTACGCGGAGCCTCAATAGCAGACGGAAGCGGATTGTCTCGACAGAATTACATGTCGACTGATTTCTTCTGCAGATTTCTGACCGGAATGATGTCATCACCGGTTTATGAGGACTTTGTTGCAACACTTCCTTCTCCGGGATCAAAGGGTACACTTGAGTACAACATGAAGTCAAGTCCTGCTACCACGAAGTCAAGGATAAAGGTCAAGAGCGGCTCGATGAACGGCGTGAGATGCTACAGCGGCTACATCCTCCCAAGCTCAGGAGCCAAGGAGGAGACTATAGTATTCTCTATCATGGTAAACAACTGCACCTCACCGACCTGGAAGGTGCGTCCGCTGCTGGACAAGATTATGGCCACTCTGGCCGAAGTGAACTAGTCAGCCTTGAAGAGCGCACGGCAGAGAGCCGGCACATCGGCGACTTTTACTACCTCTATTCCTTTCACGCCCTGCTCTTCCAGTCCGTCAAGGGCTGTGAAGCTGGAGACGAATATCCTCTTGAAGCCAAGACGGGCAGCTTCTATGATACGTCTGTCAGTCTGAGCTACAGGTCTGATCTCACCGCTCAAGCCGATCTCACCGGCAAAGCAGACATCAGATGGGACAGCAAAATCAAAATTTGACGACAGCACGGCAGCGATTACAGCAAGGTCACACGCAGGATCGCTGACCTTGAGTCCGCCTGCCATGTTCAGGAACACGTCCTTTATGCTGAGCTTGAAGCCGGCCCTCTTTTCGAGTACTGCCAGGAGCATGTTCAGACGGCGGACATCGAAGCCTGTCGCGCTTCGCTGAGGCGTGCCGTAGGCAGCCGTGCTCACGAGCGACTGAACTTCGATGAGGAACGGTCTTGTGCCGTCGAGCATAGCGCTCACAGCCACTCCGCTCAAGCCTTCCTCGTGCATAGGGATAAGCATCTCGGACGGATTGCTCACTTCACGCAGACCCTTTCCTGTCATCTCAAAGACAGCAAGTTCGGATGTTGAACCGAAACGGTTCTTTATGCTTCTGAGAAGGCGGTAGGCTCCCCTGTTGTCGCCTTCGAACTGGAGTACGACATCGACTATATGTTCCAGAATCTTCGGACCAGCGATGCTTCCCTCCTTTGTGATGTGGCCTATCAGTATGACAGGCACTCCGGTCTCTTTTGCAAAACGGAGCAGCATTGCGGCTGTCTCCTTGATCTGAGTCACCGAGCCGGGAGATGACTCCACATTCTGTGAAAACATTGTCTGGACAGAGTCCACCACCATCAAGTCAGGCTTTATTGATTTGGCCTCCGCTATGATATTCTCCATCAGCGTCTCGCTGTAGATCAAGCAGTTGGCATCATCTCCACCTATGCGCGAAGCACGCAGTTTGACCTGTCTTGCGCTCTCCTCTCCTGTCACATACAGGGTCTTGAGATTCGGACAGTTAAGCGGAATCTGAAGCGACAAAGTGGACTTTCCTATACCTGGTTCTCCGCCTATAAGCACAAGAGAACCCTCGACAAGGCCGCCGCCAAGTATGCGGTCGACCTCGTCGTTGTTCAATGATATGCGGTTCTCTACCGACGAATCTATTTCAGACAACGGCATCGGTTTCTGCCCTGCTCCCGGCACTCTGTCGGCTACAGAAGCCTTCTTGCCGGTTGCGACGGTCTCTTCGACCATCGTGTTCCATTCTCCGCAGGCCGGGCATCGGCCCATCCATTTAGGACTCTCGTTTCCGCAGGACTTGCAGAACCAGACCGTCTTAGTCTTCACAGTCGCCATAAAGATTACTCAGCTTTGCAGCAGTCTACAGCTGTGCTGTCGCATCCTTTGCAACCAGCGCAGTCAGCGCAATCAGTACATTCCTTCTTGTCAGCACAGTCCTTAGTGCAAGTTGCGCAATCCTTAGTGCAAGCTGCCTCTTCAGCAGCCTTGTTGTTGCTGCAGCAGCAAGATGAAGCTGCGAGCATAGCGGCAGCAACTGCCAATGCCATAAATACCTTCTTCATAATAATAACAATTTAAAATGTATAGACTTCTCCACTCACTTCGTTCGGTCGAAGTGACAGGTAAAATTAAAGTCACATGTTACTTCGGTCAAAGTGACAAATTTCATGGTCGTAAAGACCACGTCATTCATTGCAAATTTAATAAAAATTTGATTGAATGATATACTATCTGTCAAGTTCAAAGACCTCCATGTCGCTTATGCGGCCTTGGTCTATGCGGAAGCGGAGGGCTGTCCTGACTATATGGAAGCCTTGGATGCCTGCTGCTCCGGGGTTTATGACCAGCATATCTCTCTTGGGATCCCTCACCACTTTAAGGATATGAGAGTGGCCGCAGACAAAGATGTCCGGATGTAATTCGTCTATCAGTTTCCTTGCTCGGGCGTCATATCTTCCGGGATAACCTCCGACGTGTGTCATAAGCACCTTCATCCCCTCACATTCGAAAAAGCGGTGTAGCGGATGGGTAAAGCGGAGGTCGTAGTTGTCGCAGTTTCCAGCAACACCTACAAGGGGTTTGAATTCCGCGATGGCAGCGGCAAGATCAAGGCCTCCGCCGAAGTCGCCTGCGTGCCAGATCTCGTCCACCGGGGCGAGGAATTCACGGAATTCGGCGCTGAAGACGCCGTGGGTGTCTGATAGCAGACCGATATATTTCATTTCTTTCAATATTTATAAGATCCTCACGTCGGCTTCGCCTCCTCAGGATGACAGAGGCAACAGGCGCCGCCGACTCAGGATGACAGGGTGTGATATGCAAATTTAACATTTTGATTATATTTGTGGGTTGAAATTTTTGCACAGATGGAACTTTTTTACTCCAAGGACATAGAAGGCGGAATCTGCCGTCTGGACCACGACGAATCAGGTCACTGCATAAAGGTGCTCAGACACAGATGCGGCGACGAGATCTCTGTGATTGACGGCTGCGGCACACTGTACAAATGCAGGATCGTGTCTGACAGTCACAAGGAAGTCACAGCCGCAGTCATTGAGACAGTAAAAGATTGGGGTTCTCATCCGTACAGACTTCACATGGCGGTCTGCCCTACCAAGAACAATGACAGGTACGAGTGGTTTGCAGAGAAGGCCTGCGAAATGGGCTTCGACGAACTGTCTCCTGTCATCGGAGAGCATTCAGAAAGACGCATTCTGAAGACAGCAAGAGTGGAAAAGATCCTGGTCAGTGCTGCCAAGCAGTCCCTTAAGGCTGCAGTGCCGACTGTCAATGAGCCCCTGTCTGTAAAGGATTTCATCACCAGCTTTGCCGACAAGAAGGACACCCTTAAACTGATTGCATATTGCTTTGATGACGAGAATGTTCCCCGCAGAAGCATAAAGCAGGTCCTGAAGGGATATGAAGGCGGCGAAATCGCCGTGATGATCGGCCCGGAGGGCGATTTCTCAAAGGCGGAAGCCGACCTTGCATTGCAGAACGGATTCATCCCTGTACATCTTGGGGAGTCCCGTTTACGCACTGAGACCGCCGCTCTCACGGCAGTCTCAGCTGTATATCTCCACTATATGGAATAATCCTTATTTCCTTATTATCTGGATTGTGTAGTCAAGGCCCACCTTAATGATGGATGAGGCCTGACCAGTTGCACCCGCTTCAAGGGCTGGGTCTACGATGTGATCCACTGCATCCTTGATCTGCTGAGGGATCTCCGCGAACTTCTTCGGAGTTGCCTCTCCTGATATATTTGCAGAAGTTGACACGATAGGGCGGCCAAGTCTTGAAGCAAGCTGGCAGCAGAAGTCCATCATCGGGATCCTTATGCCGACAGTGCCGTCTTCAGCGACCGCGTTAGGGGCAAGGCCCATAGCGCCTGGATATATGATTGTCATAGGCTTGTCGTTGACCTCAACAAGCTGTACTGCCATTTCCGGAATCTCCTTCACATAGCGGCATATCATATCTATATCACTTGCAAGGAGCACCAGCGACTTGGAGTCTTCGCGCTTCTTGATTTCATATACTTTCGCTACCGCCTCCTGGTTTGTGGCATCGCAACCGATGCCCCATACTGTGTCGGTCGGATAAAGGATGATGCCGCCTTTGCGGAGCACCTCAACCGCTTTCTGAATCTCTTCTTTCATATATATTACAATTCTATTTCTGATATTACCGGGTAGTGGTCTGAGAGGTTTACTCTCGGGATGTCGTTGGTGACTGCGTCATATCTTGACGGATAGAGGATGTAGTCGATTCGGAGCATAGGCCAGAGGAGGGCGTATGTTGCTCCGAAGCCCTTGCCTGCCTCGACGAAGGAGTCCTCTCTGTGACGGGTCATACGGTAGTAGGTGTATGACATAGGGTTGTCGTTGAAGTCACCGCATACGAACGATTCGATCGGACAGTCCTCGATGTGCGAGAACACCTGGTCCACCTGCTTTGGACGACGGGTGATGGAACGCTTCATCTTAGTGCCGGTTTCATTGATCACAGTGCTGTCGCGCTGGAGCAGAGCCTTTGCAAAACCGGTGAATGATATGTTATAACTCTCGAAGTGACAGTTATATACGCGGAAGCGCCTATCCCCTACCTGATGGTCTGTATATATGGCGAGGTTCGCACTCTGCTCGAACTTGATCTTTCCTTTATCCTTGATCGGGATGCGGCTCAATGTGACATTACCGAAAGAACCCGAACCACTCGGGAACATATAATATTCTACCGAATAGCCCCTCATCTTCTTATTCAAGTACTCTCGTACCTTCTGACTGTTGCTGAGCCTGAACTCCTGGAGGCAGACGATGTCAGGATCCTGGGAAAGAATGTAATCAAAGACTGAGTCTGCACATTGCTGCATATTCTTGATTCCAGCCTCCTCGTTCAACGCGGCAAATCTTCCTACATTCCAGGTCATCACCTTGACGGTTTCGCCTTTGTTCTGGCCTGCCTGCTCTTCTTCAGCCCCAATCTGCACATAACGTCCGATGAAGAAGAATGAAGGTATCAGAGCAAGAAGAGGAATCACAAAGGATTTTGAAAGGCGCTTGATGGCCCAAAGGAGAAGGATGACATTGAGCGTCATCAAAGGCACGAAAAGAAGGCCCGAAAGGGACACCAGCCACACCTTCGCCGGATTTATGGCTATAGAAACATACGACAACGCCAGGAGTGCAGCCACTATGAGCATAAGCACCCTTGACGTTATACCGAAAAACGTTGCGTTTTTCTTCTTGTTATCCTTTTTCTTAGCCTTCGGCATATGACATATCGTTTAGTCCATCCTGCTGTAAAGCATACGCCTCTTCTTCCAGTACCAGATGAGGATGAAGCCAAATATCAGACCTCCGAGATGGGCGAAATGGGCAATGCCGCCGCCTACACCTGTGACTCCCGTCAGGAGTTCGATCGCTGCAAATATAAGCACGAACCATTTGGCTTTCAAAGATATAGGAATAGGGAAGATAAGGGTCATAACAGCATCCGGGTACAGCATCGCATAGCCCATAAGCACTCCGTATATCGCTCCTGAAGCACCCACTGTCGGAGTCATCTTCAAGGCGTGGATCGAGGCCTGTGCCGCCATAGAACCCTCTGCAGCCTGGGTCATCCAGTTCTGCATCTGCAGCCACTCGACTCCGGTGTGTATGAGGGCGGCTCCGAGTCCGGTCACAAAGTAGAAGACCAGGAACTTCTTTGCACCCCAGATCCTTTCAAGCTGGCTTCCGAATATGTACAGGGTGTACATATTGAAAAGAAGGTGCCAGAAACCGCCGTGCATAAACATATGCGTAACCGGCTGCCACCAGTGGAAGAAAGGCGATGTCGGATAGAAAAGGGCGAACCTCTCGTACATAAAGTTCTCATTCAATGCAGTCATTATCATAATGAGGGCATTGATGATTATTATGTTCTTGACTGCAGTCGGCACGTTGCTCATAAAGCCTCTGCGTCCGTTATCATATGAATAATAGCTCATTTCCTTAGAATTTCTTGTCGATTTCTTCAATCGGGATGAGCGACATTATGCGTCGTCCCGTACTTGTATATTCTGCATTTTCACAGGCGAAGAGCTGGTCAATCAATCTTTGTGCCTCTGCCGGATTTGTGACAGGATCGCCACTAAGTGAGCCCAGATGAGCGAATTTTGCCGCCATATTGGCAGCCATCATCTCAGGAAGGGCGCTGTGGTCCTCTGACAGGATGAGCAGAATGTCACCTATCATAGACACAACCTTTCCTGCTTCTGCGCTGTAACCTTCAGGCACTCCGTTCACAACGATAGTGTCAGTTCCGAACGGCGCGATGTCGAAGCCGAGGCTTGCCAGAAGCTGCGAATGTTCGCTGAACAGGCACATATTCTCAACTCCTACCTGCACTGTCACAGGGAAGAGCGAAGTCTGTGTCACGTGGTCATTGCGTGAGATGGCAGCAAGGAAACGGTCGAACAGGATGCGCTCCATAGCTCTTGCCATGTGCACCACCATAAGGCCGGAACGGCTGTTTGTCACTATATATTTACCCTGCACAGTCAGGATAGACCTGCCGGGAGCTATCTTGTCTTCGAAGAGCTTGCCGTAGTCGTCGCGTTTCTCTATGAATCTTCCCACATCATAACCGGCCTGCTGATGCTGGACAGCCTCCTCAAAGCCCTGACCGGCAGAGGCCCAGTCGTCTCCGAAGGACTGCTGACGAGGAGAAGAGTGAGAGCCTGATGAAGATGAGCCGTTTACATAGAAATTATCGAAAGGGCTTGACTCTGAAGGGAATCCGTCATTGTCAAACGGATTGTATGTCGAATCGGCACCAGGCTGAGGCTCGCTCACTGGACGATACTCATCGAATCCCTTGCTGAAGACCGGAATGTCCGGAACACCCTCACGGTCAAAGTCGATGCTGTCTCCAAAAGAATTCTTGCCGAGACATTCCTTGATGCACGCATAGAGGATCTGGAAGATCACACTGTCGTCCTCGAACTTGATCTCGGTCTTGGTCGGATGGATGTTCACATCCACTGACTGAGGATCCACATCGAGGTAGATGAAATATGAAGGAGTGACTCCGTCAGGAATCAGGTTCTCATAGGCCTTCATCACTGCCTTGTGAAGGTACGGACTACGGAAGTAGCGGCCGTTAAGGAAGAAGTACTGGTTGCCGAGGCCTTTCTTTGCCGAGGCCGGGCGGCCGACGTAGCCGGACACGGCTACCACGGACGTCTGCGTCTGTATATCCACGACATCATTCACCACATTCGATCCGAGTACATCCTGGATTCTGAACTTGAGGGACTTTGCCGGTCTCAAGACGAAGACATCCTTTCCGTTGTGTGTCAATGTGAAGCCGATCTGAGGTCTTGTCAAGGCTACCCTTGTGAACTCAGAAACTATATGCTTGAACTCTACGTTGTCTGATTTGAGGAACTTTCTGCGGGCCGGCACGTTGTAGAACAGGTTGCGCACGCTGAAGTTTGCTCCGCGGGAAGTCGCCACCTCTTCTGTCGCCAGATGCTGCGAGTCTGCGAACTCTACCTGGCAGCCGATTTCATCTTCCTCACGACGTGTCTTGAGAGTGACCTCAGCCACTGCTGCGATCGAAGCAAGAGCCTCACCGCGGAAACCGAAGGTCAGGATGTTGTGCAGGTCCTCTGCAGAAGCAAGCTTGGATGTTGCGTGTCTCTCAAAGCAGAGCACAGCCTGGTCCGGAGACATTCCGCAGCCGTTGTCGATCACCTGGATCAGTGTCCTGCCTGCGTCCTGAATCACCACCGTCACCTGGTCTGCACCGGCATCGACAGCATTTTCCATCAGCTCCTTCACCACGGACGCAGGTCTCTGCACGACCTCACCCGCAGCGATCATATTCGCTATGTTACTTGGTAATATTCTTATGTCCATTATCCTATCTGTTTGACAAGACTACCCTACTTCGCGAGGGTGTCTACAAGGAGAGGGAAATACTTGTACACCAGATATATCACAGCAAACAGGAGAGCCATAGTGACCACTCCTATCCTCTTCTGGTTACGGCTGACCTCGACCTTTCTCTGGTAGTTTCCGTCACGGAGACTTCCTCTGAGATGCTGGCCGGGCACATAGGTGTGCTCTTCCTCGTTCTTGAAGCCGGCTTTCTTCAACCTCTTCTTCTGCTCTTCCTTTTCAGGGTCATAGAAACGTGGCTTATAGCTGAACCTACGCACTTCCTGGGTGCCGAAAAAACTGAAATTAAATCCCATAATCCTTTTTGTTTTAACAAGCAAATTTAGTGATTTTTTGTTTACTTTGTGGAAAATATATGAATAGAATCTAATATGGACATAAGAATCGGTAACGGATATGATGTGCACGCACTGGCTGAGGGACTGCCTTTGTGGCTGGGTGGCGTGAAGATAGAAAGTGAGACAGGATGTGTGGCTCATTCGGACGGTGATGTAGCTATCCACGCATTGTGCGACGCCCTTCTCGGAGCACTTGCGCTCGGAGACATCGGCAAGCACTTCCCTGACACATCCTCAGAGTTCAAGGGCATCGACAGCAAGATCCTTCTTGCACGCGTGATGGAGCTCGTACGCTCAGAAGGTTGGGAAGTATGCAACGCCGACATCACTATAGCCATGCAGAAGCCAAAACTCGCCCCATACATCATCCCTATGCGCGAATGTCTCAGCGAGATTATGGGAGTTTCAGTCGGCCAGGTGTCTGTCAAGGCGACCACAACAGAGAAACTCGGCTTTGTAGGCCGCTGCGAGGGCTGCGAGGTGTACGCGGTGGTGTTACTGAAGAAATAACAGCATGTCACTATGTCAAGGTTTTCAGTTTTGTGCGGATTTATGATGGCACTTTTCACATTGACTTCCTGCAATAGCGGAAAAGGGAATTTTACAGAGGACGAACTCTCAATAATAAACGGAACAGACAGCATTATGCGCGTGCTGACCATCGACAGGCCTGACGACCTGGCGGTTCTGCGTGCGCAGTCTGCTGACCTGTCCACAGAAGCCCTGTCTTCAGAAGCCTACTCCACATTATCCAGTCTGATGATAGCAACAGTGACCCACCCGTCACAGGACGGAGTCGGCATAGCCGGGCCTCAGGTCGGACTGAACCGCAGAGTTGTGGCTGTGCAGAGATTCGACAAGGAGGGGGAGCCGTTTGAAGTCTATGGAAACATCCGTATCGTTGAGAGACACGGCGAGAAAGAGCCCGGAGCAGAAGGCTGCCTCTCGGTTCCGGACAGAAGAGGAGATGTGGAAAGATGGCAAGACATTGAGATCGAGTACGACGCCGTCTTCTCGGCAGGCAAAGTGACAGTCCAGCCTGTCCGCGAAAGGATCCAGGGCTTCACAGCAGTCATCTTCCAGCACGAGACAGACCACCTCGACGGCATACTTTACATCGACAGATTATAGGCTTTTCGAATTAGAAACGATATCGGAGAGAAAGACAAGGGATCGAACCGAATACAGCTTCTGCTCCGTATATGAAGAAGTAACGGCCTTCCATGGCAACTCCCACAGCAGGCCTGATGTCTATCGACACCTGAAGCGGGAAACTGAATGTATATTCCATACCAGCCTGGAAACCAGCTGATAGATAACCGCCGATCCTCATATATCCCGCCTTGAGAGCCGGGCCTATATACACGCCCCACTCACCCCTACGGGTCCACTGAGGCTGCGCGACCATAAAATTATAAGCGCCGGCAGCATTCCACCCCAATCCCAGGAACTGCATGCCAAAATCCAACTCAACGAAATCTGCACAATCACGGACGTTATGCTCATAACTGAGCTGACAGTCCGCACCCACCCTTACACCCAAGGCCTTAGGTTGTGCTGCACCCACAAAAGCAGATGCCAAAATGGTTATCAAAATGAGGATAAATCGTTTCATAAGCAATTTGAGAGCACTAATTTATAAGAAATCTTCAATTTTTTGAAAAAAGTTTTGCATTTTAACAAAACATTCATACCTTTGCAGTCCCAATTCAAAAAAGGGAAGCCAAATTGAGATATGGTGTAATGGTAGCACTACAGATTCTGGCTCTGTCAGTGAGGGTTCGAGTCCTTCTATCTCAACAAAGTTCTAAAACATAATGGCGGGATAGCTCAGCTGGTTAGAGCGCATGATTCATAATCATGAGGTCCGCAGTTCAATCCTGCGTCCCGCTACTTGAAAATCAAGCACTTACGAAATTTTCGTGAGTGTTTTTTTGTTTGCGGGGAACTTTAGGGGAACTTGAAAATCCTGAATTTCGTTTAATTTTCATTATTTCCACAGGTAACGATAGGACCAAACTATTCTCTTTTTTCGGTTTTTTAGTATAGTAAAATCCCACACCGATTCACATCGTTGCGGGACACTACACAAAACTAACTATGAAAATAATGAGTACATCTATTTGAATGTCAATCAGTATTCATCTTCATTCCACATAAAATCTTCCTTTGTGGGATAGTCAGGCCATACATCCTCAATGCATTCATATAGTTCATCCTCAAGTTCTTCCAGATTCTCTACTACTTCAGGTGGGGCGCATGAGCGTATGGCGTAATCCATAAGTTCATCTTTTGTTGCTGGCCATGGAGCATCATCAAGATGGTAGGCCAATTCTAGAGTCCAATACATATTTATCGTTGTGTTTAATCATATAGTTGCAAGTCTTCTGCCATGCATTCAAAGAAATTCGCAATAGAATAAAAGTGTGTACCTAACGAATAACATATCGTCAGCGTTATCCTTAATGTAACCCAATATTTGCAATAAGTATACAAACAATCCACATGGTACAAATATTGTTTCTATAGCACCAGAATAGTTTTTTCATAGGTTAAGTTTTAGGTTATGGTGTCTTCTGATGTGAATCACAAGACACCATTATTTATCTTTATAAACTCATTCATCAGGTCAGTCATCCTATTTTGAAGGATTTCGGTCATATCTTTTATATACTCAGAATTTATCCCTTCTGTTGGTGATGGTAACGTATATGGCGGAGCTACTATGAGTTTGGAGCGTTTTCTCAGAATCTTATGAGGACCATCGATATATACCATTACAATCGGAACATTGGCAAGTGCGGCAAGCAGGACCACTCCTGAATGGAACGGCAGCTG
>CANBDZ010000071.1 GCA_947367375.1 uncultured Bacteroidales bacterium
GGCTATATGCTTCCCGTCATTAGGGCGCATTAGGGACTTTCACCCGTTAGAACATGCCCGTGCTGGGCGTACAAAGTTAAGGCTCTCGGTTTCGAGAGCCTTAATTTTTGTGTTTATATCCAGCCTAAAGCGGCATTGTCTTAGCGCGAAGCCATGCTGCTACTTCTGCAGGAAGCTGAGGCGCGAGGGTACGATATACCCTTTCGTTGTAGACGTTCAGCCAGGCCAGGGCTTCCGGGCCGAGGATTTCAGGAACGACTGCAGATGTGTCGAAATGACAGCAGGTCAGAGTCTCGAATTCGAGCCAGTCGCCGAACTCACTTGTTCCCGCCTCCTTGCAGAGAACGATGTTCTCATGCCTTATGCCGTGCATTCCCTCTCTGTAGAGTCCCGGTTCGTTCGAGGTCACCATTCCAGGAAGGAGTGGCTGAGGATTGTACTGATAGCGGATGGACTGCGGGCCTTCGTGTACACAGAGATAGTAGCCGATGCCGTGGCCTGTACCATGACCAAAGTTACGCTTTGCCTTCCACAGAGGCATTCTTGCGAGAGCATCGATCTGACAGCCTGCTGTACCGCGTGGGAAGACTGCCATTGACAGGTCTATCATTCCCTTAAGCACAAGAGTGTAGTCTTCCTTCTCCAGTTCGGTGCACTCACCCATAGGCACTGTCCTGGTTATGTCTGTAGTTCCAGTGAGGTACTGTCCGCCTGAATCCACCAGATAAAGTCCGTACGGACGTATTACCGACGAGCCCTCCGAAGGAGTCGAGTAGTGTGGCAGGGCGGCCGCAGGGCCGTATGCCGATATATTTTCGAAACTGTTTCCTCTATATCCCGGGATTGCTGCTCTGAATGATGTGAGCTTCTCAGAGGCCTCCCATTCGTTCACTTCACTTCCTGAAGCGACTTCGTGCTCGAGCCAGTAAAGGAATTGCTCGACAGCGAGACCGTCATCGATGTAGGTCTGACGGAGGTTCTCGATTTCTGAAGAGGTCTTCACCGACTTTTCGAGGATTACAGGCGAAGTTCCGCAGGTTATGCACTCAGGAGCAAAGCAATCGCATATATACCTATATATATGATGGTTCAGTGTCGACGGATCTATGAATATATTTCCCGAAGTCTCATCATCTCCAAAATCTGAGAGGGCAAAGAAGACCGCATCATAATCCTCTACATCCACACGGTCCATATTCAATTCCGCAAAGCTGTCAACTGTGTCGGGATCTGTCGGCTGACCGGAAGTGTTCTTCCTGACAAACCACTTGATGCTATCCTGAGAAACCAGAAGATAGGAGATGACCAGAGGGTTATACTCGATGTCAGAACCTCTTACGTTCAGTATCCAGGCGATTTCGTCCAATGAAGAAAGGAGCACCTTGTCATAGCCCTGGAGAAGCATCCACTTTCTCAGCCAGGAAATTTTGTCAATACGCTGAACCCCTCCAAAGCAGTCCACGTCAAGGGTCATGATTGGAGTGACCGGGATTTGCGGCCTGTCCACCCATAATTCCTGAAGCAAGTCTGGAGCATCCACAACAAGACCTCCTTCACCCAAAGAGGCCGCAATGTCCTCTACTGCGCTGACACTCTGGCACAAGCCGTCAACCGCCACCACCTTTGCATTTGAAGAAAGCCATTCCGGAATGCCGACTGCACCAGGGACTCTTGTCTTGTGAAGCTCCACACCGGTACCGTCCAACTGTGTAAGCGCCTGGATGAAATAGCGGGAATCTGTCCATAGTCCGGCATGGTCTGCTGTAACGACAACATCTCCTGCTTCACCTGTAAAACCAGTGAGCCACTCCACCTGCTTCCATCTTGGAGCCGGATACTCGCTCGAATGGGGATCAGAACCGGTAAGTACAACCGCGTCCCAACCCTTTTCCGCCATCATGCTGCGCAAGGCGTCTATTCTTTCAACATAAATTTCCTTCATTGCTAATACATTAG
This sequence comes from uncultured Bacteroidales bacterium, assembly GCA_947367375.1. GTDB lineage: Bacteria > Bacteroidota > Bacteroidia > Bacteroidales > UBA932 > Cryptobacteroides. Next base: position 1,957 of record CANBDZ010000071.1, read on the forward strand.
TTTAGGACAAATTTACCTTTTTTTATTTATCTTTGCGGAGATTCAGGATTATCAACTATAACTTTATCAAAATATGAGCACAAAAAAATTAGTTCGCGACATCAAGAACAAGAAGCTTGCAGGTGTTTGCGCAGGAGTAGCTGAGTATTTCGGCCTGGACGTTACACTCGTCCGTATCATTTGGCTCGTCCTCGCTCTTATGGGTTCACTCGGATTGTGGATTTACCTCATCCTCATGCTTGTTCTCCCTAAGGCTGAGTAATCAGACTATTTCGGATATTATAGAATCTGAAATAAAGAAACGGTCTTCCGGTATGCGCAGATGCCCATCGGGCAGGTGTACCAGGAGGCCGTTCTTTATTGCCTCACGCACTGCGCCAACCTCTCCGTTCTCGAGCAGATACTGCTGATCCACGCCAGCCGATGTGCGCAGCCCCAGCATTATCTTTTCCATTGCGATCTGCTCCTGGTCAAGGATTTCTGATCCACGTACCGAGTCCAAGTCTTTAATGTAGACCTTCAGATCGGGTTCATTCCACTTTCTTATGTAGCTGCCCTCCTCAATGCTGAAGCTGTGGGCTCCGGGACCCAGTCCTACGTAAGGTGAATGATTCCAGTAAGCGCTGTTGTGCACTGCCTCATAGCCAGGCAGAGCAAAATTCGAAATCTCATAATGATGATAACCGGCCTCTTTCAATGCCCCACACAGCATATTATACTGTCTTTCACACACATCATCAGCTGCTTCACTCCACTTTCCTTCCCTTTCCATACGCGCGAGTGCACTTCCCGGCTCGACTGAGAGCTGATATGAAGATATGTGGCGGGGAAGATCGCCACGCGGCGAGATCTCAAGAGCCTCTTTCAATGTGTCTGCCCATTTATGATCGTCCACCTGAGGAAGGCCGAAGATAAGGTCTATGCTTATGTTCTGTACTCCCGCATTCTCAAGGATTGAATATGCCTTTCGGGCCGTGGCAGCGTCATGACGACGATTCATCCATTTCAATATGGAATCATCAAAGGACTGTATTCCCATACTCACACGGTTGACCCCCAGTTCGAGAAGTCCTTCCACATAAGACTCCCCCTTCTCAACTATGTCATCCGGGTTTACTTCAATGGTGAATTCCTTGAACGGTCCACCTTTTCCGCACTCGTCGAGCACGCGGAGGACATCTCTGAAAAAGACAAGGGGCAGCACCGATGGGGTGCCACCTCCTATGTATAAAGTGTTGACTTTGTCATTGATTTCCGCAGATCGCTCCTTTATCTCCGCTGTCAAAGCGGATAAATATGCTGTCGCATCAAGACACCTTGGAGCGACTTCCGAATAAAAGTCGCAATAGGTGCAGAAGCTTCTGCAGAAAGGTATGTGAAGATATATCACGGCTATCTGAGCATCAGCTCGGCTGATCCGAGGAGTCCCTGAGTCGAATAAACCTCAACTGTGTAGATACCCTTCACGTATGCAGGGATGTCATTGAGATAGATGCTCATCTCGACCTCATTTCCCTGATAGTCTACCTCACGTGAAGCAGAGCAGATCATTGGTTCTCCATCAACCTCAAATGTTCTCTGAGTGTCGTTGGTGAGAAGGATTCCATCAGGATCCTTTACTCTGATGTATACTCTGAATGGTCCCTTCGGAGCAAGGTCGTTCTCCACAAGGCTGAGGGTTGTAAGAAGTCTCACCACCCTGCTGCTTCGGTCAGTGATCTTGTCTGATGAGTTATATGCATCGATGCTGATACCGCGTGCCTTGATGACTGAACCTGCAGCCACCTGACCAGTGAGGCTTTCAACTGTCTTTTTCAGCTCAGCCTGCTGCTTTCTGCTTTCCTCGGCCTCACGACGTGCCGCAGCGGCATCTGCTGTAAGTTTCTTGTTGAGAGTGTTAAGTGAGTCGATCTGTACGATGTAGTTTCTCATGATGCTTCTGAGAGTACCGAGTTCTTTCTCGTACTGACGGATCTTGCTTCTGTTTGTAGCCTCTGTCTTGGCAAGCTTCTCGATAAGAAGCTGTACCTCAAGACGAGAAGAATCGAGCTGGAGATTGATATCATCATAGTCAGATGACAGTGTTGCATAGTCGTTCTGCAAAGCGACCATCTGCTCTGTGAGTTCATCCTTTTCGATGGTAAGTTCCTTTACCAAAGATGATTTCTGATACCATACATAAGCAAGCACTCCCGCAAGGGCAACTACGACCACTATGAGTGCGATCATTATCTTTTTAAGGTTCTGTTCCATGTTCTGTGTTGTTTTATAGTAGTGATTCTATCCTATTCGGCCGCAAAGATACGAAAATATCGGATTTTTAGTATATTTGCCTTGCTCCCTTTGGCGCAAACATAACTATTACTGCAAATATCAGACTAATATGAAATATATCATCAGATCCATCAAGTACTTCTTTTATTTCGCCCTCCTTACAACCGCCATTGTCTTCGCCCTGATCTTCATCGGCGCCGTGAACGGCGACATCAATGATATCTTTGAAGGTGGTTACAACGCTCTGTGGAAAATGGGAGTGTTCTTCGCTCTCGTTGCTGCAGTCTATCCTAAGCTGGGTTTTATTGTACGCGACGTTGAGGCTAAGCAAAGCTGGGATGAAATCAAAGGAATCTCTAAGGAGTACTTCAAGAACAGACGCTATCAGCTCGAGTCGGAAACTGATGACACCCTTACTTTCATCAGAAGGTCAACCGTTGAGAGAATCTCAAGAATGTACGAAGACCGCATAACTTTAAGCAAGACTGAAACCGGTTTCAAGATGGAGGGTCTGAGAAAAGATGTGCTCCTCGCCGCAAGCGGTCTGGAGCACACTCTTAATCGTGATTAAGCATCTTGGCAGCTTCGTCAAGAGCCTGATAGAAATCTTCACCGAAATACCTTTCGATAGGTTCGCGCAAAAACTGATAGACGCGGACCTTTTCTTTTTTACCCTTTGCAAAAGCGTCCTGGCATATGTGCCAGCGATGCAGGTTCAACGCACGGGTACCGTTGCTGAGCTGGGTTATTCTGATAGGATACAGCCAACATGAGATAGGTTTGCGGAAGTCGCCCTTTCCCTGGAACCAGCATCTTTCCATTGAACAGAAGCAGTTTCCTTCCTCATCAAAAAGTGTATATACACACTCCTCGCTTCCAGGAACAAGCGGCGTCACCATATCTCCATCCATATCTATTTCGAAGAAACCTTTACTTTCTACAGCTGCACGTCCGGCTTCCTGCATGATAGGTGAAAATATATGATAGTTCTTCTCGATAGCCTCTGCCTCGCACTCTTCAAGAGGAGCTCCGCTGTCACCGATCACACAGCAGCAGCCCTTGCACTTTTCATAGTCGCAGGCAAAATATTCGGTCAACACTTCCTCTGAAACGAGGCAGTCATCAATTTGAATGATTGTTCCGTGATACATGGGATATACTTAATTTCTTGTTATATATTCTACTTTACAGCCTTCGTCGAGGGAAGCAAGGATTGCCTTGACCTGAGCGGCTGTAACTGCGTCAATCTTAGACTGATAATCTGTGGTCCAGTCCTTTCCGTCGAGGTACCTTAACGCTATGGCACTAGTCCAATAGACAGGATCCTTCATACGGATCGCTATTTCATTTTTCAATGAAGCTTTATATCTCTTCAGCTGATCTTCCGTCACTTCGATCTCTTTGAAATCAGACACAGCGTCTCTCACGTCATAGAGCATCCTAAGACGGCTGATCGGCTTCATTCCGTAAGCAAAACCATCATTTGAAGCTTCCGCGACAGAGACCATCACATGGAACCTCTCTTCAGGGTAAATGCTGCAGTGATGACCCACAGAGGCATATACCCCCATATCACGGAACGCCTTTGTGATTTTGAATGACAGCACTTTGGCAGCAATCGAAGAAGCCATATAGTTTTCCGCAGTGACCGGCATCCTTGCGGACATCGCCACGTCAATGGAATTATATGTTCCGGCTTCTGTGTAAGTGGCCAGACCTGAAATCGGCTGATAACGCACATCCGCCCTTCTGCTCACCGCATGCCTTGTGTTGAAACATGCAATATAAGGGGTCAAGACCCTCTTCAGTTCATCAACATCCAGATCACCCGCTATGACCAGCACACCATCATTCACCTTGCTTGCGATATCATTGAAGAGAGCATCTGACTTGACTATGAAGTCATCTGAAATCCGGCCTGACATCTTGTGAGGAGAATAGACATAGTTGGGACACATAATGTTGTCTATGACAGCCATTTTTGATGAACTCTGCCCTTCGTAAGTCTTCAGATCAAGCTCTTCACAAGCTCTGTAATAATCCAATCTCTCAGGTACAATCTCCCTCTTGTTGAGAACAGCCAGAAGGGACTCCATAAGCAGAGTAACGCTGTCTTCCGGGCAACATCCACCTATCACCGTGTTGGACATATTGACCTTAAAGTCCATTGTCATGCCCTTGACGCTCAACGCGTCCATAAAATCCAAAGCATCAGCCCCTGCGATGCGGCACAGCATAGGGAAATCCGAAACGAAGGCACCCTCACCGGGCTGCAAGTCCGGAATCGACATATATCCACCATTCAGAGCCAGAGCATAGTAAAGCTTTTTCCCTGTGTCCATCTTCTTGTAAACCACCTTCACATCATTTGAGAAAGTGATTATGTGGCCTCCTGACAGATAATCCGGCTTTACTGACTTCACTCTCAATTTTGACTGCTCAAATGGAAGAACCGGCATGTCAGAAGCCTCAGTCCTCTGATATGAGGATGTGTCCGGTCTGTTCCAACCGGCAGAAAACAAACTGTCTGCGTCGCATTCAAAACCCGAACAGATCACAGACAGGTTCTTGTCTGAGCCTAAAAATGCTGATGCAAAATTATTCAGAATTTCAAGTCCCGCCTGGTCTGAAATATTTTCGGACAAGTGCAGATCGAGTATTGTCTGAGCAGATGCAAGTGGAGCATCATACAGGAAGGATGAAATGCAACGTTCCAGATAATTTTCATTCGAAATGTAGCTCGCACGGCTTTCCCAAACAAGCCTGTTTATGGATCGGGCTCTCGAAAGCTGATACTCATCGAGAGTGGCAGAACCTGATTTCAAGGAAGCCATAATGCTGGCAAAGAGTTCCAAGGCCCTGCCGCCATGTTTGCCTTCTGTCACGAATGACACTGTAAAGCTCTCATCCCCGCTGGTCTCTCCTGACTTCACATAATCATACGAAAGATCGGCAACAGGAATACCGCAATCCCGCATTCTCTGAGATATCCTTTTTACAGCTATTTCTCCGACTGACTTAACGTACATCTCGAAAATTGCAGGCTGGGTAGTAGACATCAGATGTGCCGGGGTTCTCGGTGACAACCATGTTGCTGAAATTTCAGCAAGCCCATCTTTCCCTTCACGGATCTCATAAGCGGCCTCCTTATCATACCAAGTGTACTGCCTCCTTTCAGAAGAAGGGTAGCTGGCAGTCCTGTAAGAAAGCATCCTGAGGCTGTGAGCCATAGACTGAGGATCTATATCTCCGGCCACGATCACCGCCTGGTCTGCAGGAGTGTACCACTTACGTATACTGCTGCTGTCCGGCGCTGTCGAAATTCTGTCAGTTATGTCCATCAGAAGGACAAGCATAGAGTCTACGACAGTCTGACCGCGTCCCACCTGTATGTCATTGAATCTGAAAACTGTGGCATCAGATCCCACTGTCACAAATCCATCCTTGGCGGGCATTGCTCCCTGACGGATGACGAATGACTGAGGAGAAACGTTGTTGAAACGCGGAAGTGATGTCAATGCGGACTTGGCGATATGTACCGGATGCTGGTCCAAAGTGTCGGTGCAATTGTCCGTACCGGTCTTCTGCACCAAGGCGAAATCCGCTTTTCCCAAGCTTGCCTTGTTCGGAACCAGATAATAGGACATTCCGTTAGGAAGTACTCCGCTTGTCACAGCCTTATCAGAAGACAATAAGGGGATGTCCTGCGCTGGCATGGTAATTGAAACCAAGAGCACTGATAATATTGCAACTGACCGGATAAGCACCTCTTTCATCATAAATCCTTTTCTGAGTTGCAAAATTAAAACAAAAATTCCTATTTTTGCAGTTCGTGCGAAAATTACTAATATTAACAAATTGATAACAACTACTATGAAGAAAATTTTCCTCTTTTTTGCAGCAGTCGTAATGACAGCTGGTGCATTGTCTGCACAGGACATCAATCAGGCAACAGAGTCTTACAACAATGGTGCTATGGAGCTCCAGATGGGAAATAACGGTGCAGCATTGGAGTACTTCCAGTCAGCTCTCACAATGGGTGAGGCTCTTGGAGAGGAGGGTGCTGACCTTGTGGCTAACTGCAAGAAGGCTATCTGCTCTACAAACCTCGCTATGGCAAAGGATCTTTACAACGCTAAGGATTTCGCTGGCGCAGTAGCAGCTTTCGAGAAGACTAAAGAGATCGCTGAGGGTTACGGTGAGGCTGAGATCGCTGCTGACGCAGCTGAGCTCATCGGCCAGGCTAACCTCCTTAAGCTCAACACTGAAGGACAGGCTGCCCTTAAGGCAAAGGACTATGCAACTGCAATCACTTGCTTCACTCAGGTTCTCGAGATCGAGCCAGACAACGCAAACGCAGCGCTCCAGCTTGGTCAGGCATATATGAGAGCAAAGAAGTATGACGAGTCACTCGCAGCTCTTGAGACTGCAAAGGCTAACGGTCAGGAAGATAACGCAAACAAGCTCATTTCACAGGTTTACCTCCAGAAGGCTCAGGCTTCAAGCAAGGCTAAGAAGTATCAGGAAGTTATCGACTTCGCTACAAAGTCAAACGAGGCTCTCGAGAACGGCAACGCTTACAAGCTTATAGCAAGCGCCTACCAGCAGCTCAGCAAGAACGCTGAGTGCATCGCAGCATACGAGAAGTACCTTGAGCTCACTCCAAATGCTAAGGACAAGGGTGGTGTAAACTTCACTATCGCAGCTCTCTACCAGCAGGCTGGCAACAAGGCTAAGGCTAAGGAGTACTACGAGAAGGTGACTACTGATCCTCAGTACGGTCCATCTGCACAGGAGCAGTTGAAGACTCTCTAATCCACTTTATGAGACAGCTTGAACTGCTTGCTCCGGCAAGAGACACACAAATCGGCATCGCAGCAATCGACTGCGGTGCCGATGCTGTGTATATAGCCGGACCGCGGTTCGGAGCACGACAGGCAGCCGGAAACGACATCGAAGAGATAAAAAGGCTGTGTGACTATGCCCACAGATTCGGGGCAAAAATCTTTGTGGCGCTGAACACCATCATCTATGACGACGAGCTCGAAGATGTCTACAGCCAGATGCTGGCTGTGCAGGAGGTTGGAGCCGATGCTCTGATTATCCAGGATATGGGTATCGTCGAGATGGCCAGGGATGGTTTCGGCGGACGATTTGAGAAGTTCCGCATCCCTCTTCACGCTTCAACCCAATGTGCGATACGCACTCCTGAACAGGCCAGATTCCTGGAAAGTCTGGGATTTTCCAGACTCATCCTTGAGCGCGAGCTGTCCCTTGACCAGATCCGGGCTATACGAGACGCAGTGAGCTGCGAACTCGAATTCTTCGTGCACGGAGCACTCTGCGTATGCTACAGCGGCCAATGCTACCTTTCAGAAATGATAGCCGGAAGAAGCGCCAACAGAGGAGCCTGCATCCAGGCCTGCCGTTCACGCTATGACCTGGTGGATGGAAACGGTAAGGTAATTGTCCGAGACAAGGCACTTCTTTCGCTCAAAGACTACAACCTCAGGGAAAGGATTGAGGAACTGGCAGATGCCGGGATTACCTCATTCAAGATAGAGGGAAGACTCAAGAATGAGTCCTATGTGAAGAATGTAGTGAGAGACTACTCTATCGCATTGGACAACATCGTCAGCAAGCGTCCCGAGACCTACGAAAGAGGCTCTTTCGGAACTGTCACCGGAGGCTTTACCCCTGACACCGCCAAAACATTCAACAGAGGATATACAGAACTTTTCATCGATGGACAAAGAGGCAGATGGGCATCTATGGATGCAGCCAAATCTATGGGTGAAGAGATCGGAACTGTTTCGGCCATCAGTCGCGACAGGACAGCCGTAACTCTCAGGCTTCAGAACAGGAATATAAAATTGAACAACGGTGATGGTTTCTCGTTTGTCGCCAAGGATGGCAGCGTGGCCGGATTCCGAGCAGACATCTGCGAGGGTCAGGTAATCCGCAGCAAGCCGGTGCAGTCACTATTTGTCGGTGCAAGAATATTCAGAAATATAAATGCCGCCTTCGAAAAGGAGCTCGAAAAGCAGGCGTGCTCACGCATAATCAGCGCAACCACTGATCTTGAGTTCCGTAAGGTCGAGGGCCTATGGAAGGCCTTTACACATACCGTCAGCGAAGACGGCAGATGCGTTGACCTGGAATTCGCTGCAGGAGACCAGGAAGCAAACAACACAGAGAGAATGACCGCAATGATCCACACCCAGGTGGAGAAGACTTCCGGCGGTTACAGGTTCTCTATCGGAAGCGTTACCACAGAAGGCGGACTTCCTTTTATGAGCGCTTCATCTCTAAACGGCATACGCAGGGAGATTGCAGAGGCACTCGACACTCTGCCTTGCGGTAAAAAAGACATCCTCCTCAGAGATCTGAAAAAAACTCAAAAAACAGTTCTCCAGAAGGATGTCACATACAAGGCTAACGTATCCAACAGACTTGCTCTCAAGCTCTACCAGGAAGCCGGAGCTGAAACAGTCGGTCAGGCGTACGAACTTTCTCATCAGGAGGACGCCGAACTGATGCGTTCGAAGTACTGCATCAGATACGAACTCGGCATCTGTCCTGTTCATCACAAGGTCAAGGACAGCGGTCCTTTATTCCTTCTCAACAACGGTCAGCGCTTTGCATTGAAATTTGACTGCCGCAATTGCGAGATGACTGTAATCAATACTCTATAACCTCGAAAACAAGATCTACATCTCCGAAATGGCCGGTCAGATTGCTGTTGGCTTCCAACCACTTGCGCGACAACTGGCCTCTCCACACTATGTCATCACGGGAATTACACGGAATCGATATTTCTATGCCATAGCTCTTTGACTGCACTCTGACCAAGGCACTGCATATCCATTGTGTAATGGTGCCTCCGTCATCTTCAGTAATCATAAAGGCACATTGATCGACCTGATCAGTCCATTCTGAAACAAGAATGGCATTGAACGGAACCGGCTGTCCCAACTGGTCTCTCTTCACGACTACCAGAAAATCTGTTATTGTCGGAGAGTACAGCCTCATCTCTGCCTCTGTCGTAGCATAGAAGTCTTCCACAGCACCTGTCTTGACGAAGAACTCCGAGCCTCCGGCAAACCAGGAGTCATAATTCCTCTTCATTGTGAATTGTTTGAGCAGCAATGATCTGCACGTCGAATTACCTTTAGTTCCGGCATTCTGAACCCTGGGTCTGACAACAACGTTACCGCCACCGTCTCCCCACTCAGGATTCTCCTTTCTTAACATCTCCAATGTCGTGTAGCCGGCATCCGAATTTCTGTTTATCACCCATACCGGCTGCTCAGCAGCCAATTCTTCGTCAACAATTATCTCCTCAACCTGACGTGATCCATCATCATCCATAATCAGCCTGTATCCAATGTTTGCCTCCGCACCGTCTTCCGGATCAAAAGTGATGACGGGCAGCTGTTCACCATCCCAATTTTCAGAGTAAGGCCAATATATCTGAATGTCGGAGTCTGTGAGAGATTTCATGAACAGGTCTGGATTGACAGTGTCTTCAGACTTCACCTGAGGCGCAGTTCTCAAATACTCTGCTATCAAATCTTTCAACGGCCTGTCATAAGTAACACTGCTCTTCACCTTAGCATCTCCAACTCCTGCTCCAGGACTGGTGAAGAGGTCACGCATCGTATATTCTTCATCGTATCCGTTATCTGATGACGAGGACACCGCGTCATAAACTTCATTCAACTGCTCGACTCCCAGCTGGATGTTCGACAACACCGAAGCTACTTCATTGAGACTGACATATACCAAGTCTTCCTCCTTCACGTGCTTGTCAGGATCGTTGTCTAGAATCTCACAGGATCCGGCAACTGACATAACTGCCATCGAGGCGACAATCATAATCTTGAACTTCATACTTTAATCGTTTTACAAGTGTTTTATTTTATGTCGGGTGCAAAGTTCAAGAGAAATAGCCGTATACTCAAAAAGTATACGGCTATCTGCAAGAAACGGCCTTCCAGACATCTGGAAGGCCGTTTCTTACC
>CANBDZ010000072.1 GCA_947367375.1 uncultured Bacteroidales bacterium
GTCCAAGAAAGGATTACAGGATATGCCTGGACAAGAAATTGTCCGGGCATTTTTATGAATCCGAACTTCTGCTGAGCCAGCGAGAAGCCGATGCCGGCAACAAGGCCGCCTGCAAGTCCGGCGAGGGAGATCATCCATCCCTCGAGTATGAATATATTTCTGATAAGCTTATCCTCTGCTCCAAGGCTTCTAAGGGTCTGGATGTCGCCCTTCTTGTCGATTATAAGCATGGTAAGGCTGCCGAATATATTAAAGGATATGATGATGATGACGAATATGAGGATCATATATATAGCAGCCTTCTCATACTTGATCATCTTGTACAGCGACTCGTTCTGCTGGAAGCGGTCCTTTACCTTGAAACCGTCTCCGAGACGTGCGCTGATCTCAGTCTGAAGCCTCTTTAACTCCTTGCTGTCTGTTCCTTCGACAACCCTTATCTCCACAGCTGAGACTTCTTCATCGTACTCCAGGAGCTCCCTCATGGTCTTGATAGGCACGATCATGAGCTCCTTGTCGATGTCTGTGTTGATGGAGAATGTGCATGACGGCCACAGATGGACTATCTCCACTGAAGCTAACGGATTGGACATCGAGATCTTGTCCTTCCTGTTAGGGTAGAAGAGCTCGATAGGGGAGATGAAGCGTGGGTTTATATTCATTGAATATGCCAACCCTGCGCCTACCGCCGCCATAGGGACGTCGCCCTTGTGCAGGGTGAAATTGCCGTTCAGGACATAGTCTCTGATCGGTGATTCCTCCTCATATATCCAATCAACTCCTTTGGCCAGGGCTATGCCCTGTTGCCCGTCATAGTTGACAAAAACCTGCTCCTGCAGCACTGTGCACATGTTTTTAACCGAAGGCTGGTCATATATCCAATCATACACCTCACCTTCCGGAACGAACACCTTGCCCTGGGCAGGGGTAATCATAAGGTCGGGTTCGACGTTGCTCATCATAGACCTGACGAGCGAGTCGAACCCGTTATATACTGACAATATGATGATGAGGGCTGCTGTACCTACTGCCATACCGATGGCGCTTATCGCCGAAATGATGTTGATCACATTGTGTGACTTCTTGGCGAAAAGGTATCGTCCTGCTATGAAGGGAGCCAGCCTCATCCTGTTGTGCTATATTCCTTATTTCTTGAGAAGCTCCTCGATGTGCTCTACATAGTCGAGGGAACTGTCGAGGTAGAAGATGATCTCCGGAACGATGCGGAGCTGCTTGCCCATCTTGCCGCCGAGCTCGCCGCGAAGCGCCTTTCCGTTCTCCTCAAGCGCTGCCATCACGGCCTCAGCCTTGTCAGATGGGAAAACGCTTACATAGATCTTGGCAACAGAGAGGTCAGGGCTGACCTTTACGCCGCTTACAGAGACGAGAGCGCCTCCGAAGGCTGCCATGCCCTTGCTGCGGATGATCTCCGCCATCACCTTCTGTATCTCCTTGGCAACCTTGAGCTGCCTTGTGCTTTCACCTGTCTTTTCCATTACGCAATCTTGATGATGAAGTAGTTCTTCTTGCCCTTCTGCGCGAGAATGTACTTTCCATTGATGAATGACTCGCTGCCGATCTGTGCGTTGATGTCAGCAACCTTCTCCTTGTTGATGCTTACACCGTTTGCCTGGATCATCTTGCGGCACTCACCCTTTGAAGGGAACACCTGTGACTCAGCTGCAAGGAGGTCGATGATGCCGAGAGGGAACTTCTCAGCAGGTACCTCGAATGTAGGAACGCCGTCGAACACTGCGAGGAAAGTCTTCTCGTCGAGACCCATGAGGGCATCCTTTGTAGCGTTTCCGAAGAGCATCTGTGATGCTGCAACTGCGTTCTCATACTCCTGTGCGCCGTGTACCATTGTAGTCACTTCCTTAGCGAGGAGCTTCTGGAGCTCTCTGCGCTCCGGAGCCTCAAGGTGCTGTGCTACAGCAGCCTCAACCTCCTCCTTAGTGAGCATAGTGAAGATCTTGATGTACTTCTGAGCGTCAGCATCTGAAACGTTGAGCCAGAACTGGTAGAACTGGTATGGAGAAGTACGCTCTGGATCGAGCCAGATGTTACCGCTCTCAGTCTTACCGAACTTTCCGCCGTCAGCCTTTGTGATGAGCGGGCAAGTGAGCGCATATGCCTCGCCGCCGAGCTTACGTCTGATGAGCTCAGTACCTGTGGTGATGTTGCCCCACTGGTCGCTGCCACCCATCTGGAGGGTACAGCCCTTGTGCTCATAGAGGTAAAGGAAGTCGTAGCCCTGGAGGAGCTGGTAAGTGAACTCAGTGAATGACATACCCTCGCGTGACTCAGAAGAAAGTCTCTTCTTTACTGAATCCTTGGCCATCATGTAGTTTACAGTGATGTGCTTTCCGATGTCACGTGCGAAGTTAAGGAATGAGTAGCCCTTCATCCAGTCGTAGTTGTTTACGAGCTCAGCCTTGTTCTCGATGTCTGACTCGAAGTCAAGGAAGATAGAGAGCTGCTTCTTGATGCCTGCTACGTTGTGGTTAAGAGTCTCCTCGTCAAGGAGGTTACGCTCCTGTGACTTCATCGAAGGGTCACCGATCATACCTGTTGCACCTCCAACGAGAGCGATAGGCTTGTGACCGCAGTTCTGGAAATGCTTGAGAATCATGATGCCGACCATGTGGCCGATGTGAAGTGAGTCAGCTGTAGGGTCGATTCCTACATAGGCCGCTGTAGGGCCTTCCATAAGTTTTTCCTCAGTGCCCGGCATGATGTCCTGGATCATGCCTCTCCACTTGAGTTCCTCTACAAAATTTTTCATTTTATCTGTGTTTTATTCAATTATTCTGATTTGGTCAATACTATGAAGTTGTGCATCTCTGCGTCGTGATGCGGTGAGCTTTCCGGACCGTACCAGAGCTTGATGCTCTTGCTGCCTTTGCCTTTTCCGAGATTGACTGTCTTGCGGTACAGGAACTGTTTCGGATCCAGACCCAAGTAGCAGTCCATCTTGCTTTCGAAGCGGTTGAATGAACGGAGGATTATCTCGTTTCTTCCTTTCTTGAGCTTAAGAAGTACTGTCTCTACACGTGATTTTGTGCCGTATGGATTCATGTGCTTCATCACTGTCTGGCCGTTGAGTACAACCTCCACACCGTTGCCGGCTTCAATCTCGATCATCTTGTAGCCCTCTTTGGAAGCATTGATCACTCCCTTCACGATGACGCTCTGCATAGGCCTTACCTTGATTCCTCTGAGATCCTCAGTTGTGCAGTCTTTAAGGAGGGCACGGTTCTCGTTGACAATGTCCATGAGGTCTGTGTCAAACATCTTGTCCGCCACCTTGCAGAAAGACATTTCTGTGATCCTGTTTTCTGTTCTTGCATCCACATCCAGGAAGTTCAACTCAGCAGATACTGTCTTATCGAGCTTGATGCTGATGTCCTTTCCTTCAGTCGAAAGTATGACAGTCTTTCCAAGTGACTCCTTAGAGTAGAAGATATGCAGATTCTTGATCTGGCTTCTGTTGATAGCCCAAGAATAGCCTGTCTCGCTCCTGTAGTTGGTGTAGTAGTCAAAGCCTGAGTGGCTGTGCTCGATCAAGGCGTTGTTCCTGTCAAGGACGATGCCCTTGCGCTGTGTCTGCATCTTGTTCGGCGACTGCACCTTGTACTTGTAGGTCGCCTCCAGCACCTTTATGTTGTTCTTGTCGGAGAACCATTCCTTCTTGACCTTGACTGTGGTTCCTGTCTTGGTGTTCTTGATGGTGGTCTCCTTGCACTTTTCCATCTTGTTGCCCTCGAGGACTGGAATGACGATCTCTCCGTTTGACGGATACTCTCCGTTGAGGATGAGATAGACTGTCTTGTCTTTCACAGTCATGCCTCCCCAGGCGAACTCGTTGTCGAAAGGTGACGGTGCGGTGTCGTATATAGCCTGGCCGTTTTTCTTGAGCCATTCTCCTACCTTGTTCAGGACTTCCTTTTCGAATGACTCGATCTCTCCGTTATTGTTGAGACCGATGTTGAGGATGTAGTTTCCTCCGTTTGACACGGTGTAGGTGAGAGCCTTGAGCTTGTCTGCAGCCTTGTCGCTGACCTTACCCTTCTCTTCCCAGCTTCTCCATCCATAAGTGCCGTCAAACATAGGCGCAATGCTCTGCCAAGGGTCATCCAGGTGATGGCAGACATTCTCCGGTGTTACAGCGAAATCGAAGGCGTCATTGCCGAGACGGTCGCTTACCATACAGGTAGGCTGGAATCTCTTGACAAGGTTATATATTTCCTGACTCTGTTCCGGTGTGAGCGATCCCATGTCGAACCAGAACTCGGAAAGGTCTCCGTACTTGAGGATCAGTTCATAGATCTGAGCGATGTTCTGGTTGTGGAGGTCAGCGGAGATCTTGTCGGCGTTGTGGCTTGACATCTGGCCACCGAAAGGGGAGTGCCAGTCCAGGAGAGAGAAATAAAGACCGAACTTCAAGCCTTCTCTTCTGCAGGCCTCTGCCATTTCTCTCACATAATCTCTGCCGGCAGATGTCGCGTCAACGCTGTTGAATTCTGTAGTCTCAGTGTCGAACATACAGAAGCCGTCGTGATACTTTGCCGTGAAAATGACTGATCTCATTCCTGCCTTCTTTGCTGTCTGGGCTATAGCGTCCGCATCAAATCCCTGAGGGTTGAACTCGTCAGCGATTTCTTCATAGATGTCATAGTAGATACCTGCAGCAGACTGGATCATCTCACCTCCTGCATTAGTTATCTGGGCGTTCTTCCATACTCCTCCAAGGTGGGAGTAGAGTCCGAAGTGGACCATCATAGAGTACTTGTCGCCTTCCCATTTCTTGAATGCGTCAGTAGTCATGAGCGCTTCTCTGCTGATGGCAGAGGCATTCATGACAGAAAATAATATAGTTGCGAGTATTATATATATCTTGTTCCTCATAGTCTTTTCTTAAACCTACAAAGATACATATTTTATACGAGAAAAGAAACTGATAATTGTGTCTTGAATATGTCATATCGAACGAACGTAGTGAGATGAGATATCTTTTGTAAAGATTCCTCCACTCACTACGTTCGGTCGGAATGACAAATAGTACAATCAGTCAGTTTCCTTATATATCTGTTACCAGATGAAATCGAAGCGGATGTCGCGCGGAATGCCGAGGGCATTGACTTTTGCTACGTCAGCTGCGAGTGCCTCGCCGATGTTTGCGTGCTCAGCTGCATATGCTTTAGCGAACTCGTAGTTGCCGTCACCCTGAGTGGTGAGAACGAGCTCAGCCCATGAGTTCACGCACTCGAGAGCCTTCTCGAAGTCGATGTGATAAGTGCCGTCTTCGTTACGTGTGAAGGCCTTGTGCTCCTCCATGTAGTTGTAGCACATCATGTTTGCCTTTCCGTGTGATGAAGCGGCTCCGAAGCGTACTGAACGTACGATGCCACCGATGAATGTGGTGATCGACTCCTCCTTAGAGATGCCTGTGATCTCACCCATGTCGATGAGTGTGTTCACGAGGTAAAGGCCTACGATGTCAGCCTTAGCCTCCTCCCATGAAGTCTTCTGGTCACCCATTGCATGATCTACAGTGCCTTTGCCGTTGATAGTCTGCTTCACACCGAGGCCGTGAGCAACCTCGTGGAAGGTTACATTCCAGAAGAATGCATCTGCGTTGAGGTACTGCTGCTGCGCTGGCTCGATGAGTGCCTGTCCGATAGGAATCACGATCTTGTTGAACTTAGCGTCCATGCTGTTCTTGAGCTGGAGGCGGCGTGCTCCCTTGGCTGCGTGTACACGCTCGTCGTTAGGAAGGTTGATCGCGATGGTCTTGCTGCCGGCGTTGCAGTCTCCTGCGTAGAAGATAGCGTCATAGACGTTGAGGTCTGATGATGTACCAGGCACGAAAGTCTTGTACTCGGCTGGGCAAGGAAGCTGTGTCTGGAGGTAAGGAAGCATAGACACGAACTTCTCGAGGTCTGCGCTTCTCTTCTCGTCCTTGAGGAGGATGAATGCCTCGTAAGAAGCCTTAGCCTCATTGAACTTGTCGTCGTAGTTCTCGATAGGACCTACCACGAAGTCGATTCTGCTGTCCTTCATGTCCATCCAAGCAAGGTCGCTGGCGAGATAGTCGTCTGTGCGGAAGGCCTTGATTCTCTCTGTGAGGTAGTTCTTGAAGCCCTCGTTGTCAGAAAGAGCGATAGCCTGCTCCATGTAGCCGATGATCTTGTCAAGGTGTTCCTTGTACTCGTCGCGGTACCATACGGTCTTGAGTGAACCATCCTCGTTGCGGCGGATTACAGTGTAGAGGCTGAGCTTGTCAGGATCCTCGAAAGCTGCGAACTCCTCTGCAGTGATGTCCTGCGGATAGTAGTTGCATCCGAGCGGCTTTGCTCCTACTCCCTCAATGAACGGTTTGTTGTCATCGAGACGGTCCCAAGGTCCGTAGTGAAGCATCGCGAAGTCGCGTGCTGCAGGATCCTTGATCGCTTCCATCTCTGCCTTGTCTCCGTAAGTCTGGAGCCAGAAAAGATTGTCGCACTCAACCGCTGCAAGGCGGAGAAGGTCAACGATCTGTCTTTCCTGCGGTGTGAGCTGCTCAAGAAGCGGAGAAGTCATCTCCACGATTGCATACTCATCTACCTTTGCTCTGAGTGCAGCGTCCTCCTTAGGTGCACAAGCAGCCACTGCGATTGCAGCGGCTGCCATGATAAGTGATTTTCTCATAGATGATTAGAAGCTAAGTGCAATTGCCTTGAAGCTGTCAGCCTTGAGAGCTGCACCACCGATAAGACCACCGTCGATGTCTGGGCAAGCGAAGAGCTCCTGAGCGTTTGTAGGGTTGCAAGAACCACCGTAGAGGATAGAGATCTCCTCTGCGAGCTCACCGAACTTCTCAGCGAGAACCTTGCGGATCTCAGCGTGGATCTCCTGTGCCTGCTCTGCAGTTGCAGTAAGACCAGTACCGATAGCCCAAACTGGCTCGTAAGCTACGATAACCTTAGCCATCTCCTCAGCTGTAAGCTCGAAGAGAACGTTCTTAACCTGTGCAGTTACAACCTCGAAGTGACGACCAGCCTCACGCTCCTCCTTCTTCTCGCCGATGCAGAAGATTGGTGAAAGACCCTGAGCAAGAGCAAGCTTAACCTTCTCTACGAGCTTAGCGTCAGTCTCGCCGTAGTACTCTCTTCTCTCAGAGTGACCGAGGATAACGTACTCGCAACCTACGCTTGCAAGCATGTTAACTGCTACCTCACCTGTGTAAGCACCCTTCTCCTTGTCAGCGCAGTTCTGTGAAGAAAGACCTACTGGTGAACCCTTAACTACCTCAGCTACTGGATAGAGGTGTGTGAAAGGAGGTGCAATGATAAGTTTTACGTCAGCTGGAACTTCAGCTGAAGCTGCTACTACTGCCTTTGCGAGCTCAACGCCCTCTGCAACTGTTGTGTTCATCTTCCAGTTGCCTGCTACGATGTGTTTTCTCATTTCTGTAAAAATTATATTATTGAACTTTATATACTTGCGTTAAATGCGGTGCAAATTTACAATTATAATTCTTGAATTACAACACCGATATCCTTAGAATTGTTCCACATCCAGATCTTGCCTTTGCTGTCGATTTTGTGGACTTCAAATTCAAGATCATTTTCCTTGCGGATGTCGTCTATCGTCGTCCAGGATACAGTCGCCTTGAGCTCCTGTCCCTCATGTGTCGGTTTCTCGTTGCACTTGACAATCAGCCAGTTGCTTAAGGCGTCGTCATAGATGCGGTACTCGTTCTCAGTGATGTTCTGACCGATCTGGCAGGTCAGAGGGTCATAGCTGAACTGCAGCTCGCCCTTGACTGTCAGAGACAGCTCATCGCGCTTGAGAAGGATTTCATCGACGTCATAGCACTTGCAGCCTGTCAAGGCCAGAAGGGATGCCAACAATATATATGTATATTTCCTCATATTCCTAATAATCGACAGTTATTTCCTTCATCACCACTTCCTCCGTGCCGTCAGGCCAGGTGATATATGCCTTCAGCGTGCCGTCCTCCTTTATCTGGTAATAGCCGTTTCCTTCCGGCGCCACCTTCTTTCCGTTGAACTTCCATTTGATTTCAGCGGCGTTTGTGGCGTTATATAACTTCAGCGGGATCCTGGTCAGTACCGGGATGGTGCCGTCTGCGTTGAGACGGGATTTTCCTATGTATATGAACGGCCAGTCCACGACCGGGCTTTTCTTTGTCATGAAGTGGGTCTCCGCCGAGTCGCCGACCACTCCGTTGATTTCGAAATGAATGCTTACAGTGTAGGTCTTGCTGTCCGGCTGCAGACCTCTGAGGGTTACGGCGTACTTTCCTGTCTCGTATGGCTGGACCTTCAGTGTGTCAGTGTCCTGTCCGGTTCTGCCGTAAATGACTGTGGCTTCACCGTCGTACTTCCTGCTGCTGTTGAACTGGATGATCGCTCCATCCATGAACACTTCCTGGCTAATGTCCTGAGCTACAGGAGGAACCTCTGTGCCCGAGAATCCGATTACGTTGAAGAGTACGGTCTTGTCATCGCTTCCGAACCTGATGTTTGTAATGGAAGCTTCGCTGGACATGCCGCTCCAGAAGATGAAGCCGTTCTTGCTCTCGGACATGATGGAAGTGACTCCGTTGCTTGGGAAGAATACGCTCCTGATGTCAGAAGCGGCCTGAAGGTAAGCCTCGTCCTTGATGTCGGGGAACCAGTCCTTTCTCGCATCGGCCTCCAGAAGATTTGCGCACTGGTGGTCAGGGCGGCAGTTCACTTCGTTTGCAAAAGTCCATCTGTCGATCGCCCTTAGAGTGTTCTTGTAGGTCTCGGAATGGCCTGATGCCCTGACGCTCTTGTCTATATGATAGACAAGCATTCCGTAACCTCCGATGCCTACGTCCCATTTGTAGTCCTGGCGGCACTCGATGAGGTAGTACTCTCCCTCGGTGTCTGATAGGATCTTATAGTATTTGCCACCCTCGCTTATCGGCTTGAGTTCGTAGCCTCCGTCGTTCTTGAGAATGACCGGCTCGCCTATGCCGAGGATTTCGCGCTCTATAGCCTTGAAATTTGGCGGGGTGTTTCCTCTGTTTAATTGGTTGCCTGCATCCATCAGGGATGTCTTTCCCCAAAGTCCTGCAGAAAATCCGCCGCTTTTTGCATAGTCGGTGTCGTACAGGTCCGGCAAACCGAAGGTGTGGCTGTACTCGTGGCAGAATGTGCCGATACCAGCCAGTACGTTGCTGTTGGCCTGTCCCGCTTCCTTTCTTGCGAGCTCAGATGTACATGCATATCTGTCGATGAGCTTGCCGTCCATTGTCACTGTCATTCCTGCTCCGCTCTTCACGTACCAGGCGTGTGACCAGATGCAGTCATCTCCTGCTCCCCAGGCCTCGTCTCCGCCGGCGAAGAACACAAAGACATTGTCCACTTCTCCGTCTCCGTCATCGTCATAGCGTGAGAAGTCTATCTTGCTGTCTACCAGTCTGCAGGCATCTACGATCATCTGGGCCGGGTTCTCGTCGTTTCCGTCCTTTCCGTTCTTTCCATAGTAGGCTCTTTCGTGCTGGAGGGTGACGATGTCGCTGACTTCAAATGAGAATTCGATGCTGTGATTGAACTGGTCGTCGAAGTACTCTTTTGCGCTTCCGATTGCTCCGTTGTAGCTGTACCCCTTCTGTATCAGCATGTTAGTGAAGTCCCATTTTGTAAACTGGAAGCTTACGTCCTTGAACTGAGCGAGGATTACAAGTCCATGCTTGGTTTTGGGTGTGCCTGCTTTTGTGGCAGGGCCAGACTCCATAATGCGCTTGATAAGCGGGGTTTCTTCTACCTTCTGAACTGAACTCCTTTTCGCTGCCGCATTTTCCGCAAGTTTCTGAAAAGGAATGTCAAGGCTCACTGATCTTATGTCTGACGGAATGTGTTTTCCGACCTTATGTCCAGTGCTGATCTTTTCGCCCTCCTCGGTGTATTTCGCGTAGTACCACCATCCGTCTGCTTCCTTTATGATGGCGTTGCCCTCGACAGTGGTTATGATTTTGTAGAATTCGTCTCCGGCCATCCTTCCTTCAAAGACGTAGCCGTCTGGCTGCGAAAGATAGACTGGCCCCATCTGGGCTGGTCCGGCGCTTGCCAATAAGGCTATGGTCATTGTCAGTATGGATAATATCGTCTTTAATTTCATTCTTTTTCTACCCGTTTTCTATATTTGCAGAATATTTGTAAACAAACTGCATATATACTCATTTTTTATGAGACGGACAAGATTATTATGGCTTTATGTATATATAGGGCTGTCAACAGCGCTTTCCGCGGGTGCACAGGAGAGAATTGTGCGTCAGATCAATGAGGTAGGAAAGTTCGACAACTGGTGTGTCAGAGAGATAAAGGAGTCTGCTGTCATTGGCGGAAACACAAAGTATCTCTATGAATTTTACGGCAATCCGACCGACACTCTACGGACAGGAAAACAGCCTTTCAAGGCCCCAGAGGGCTATCTTTGGCGTACCAACAACGTCCTGGCAGTGGTGATGGGAGTGGTCAAGACCAACAACACCGTCTATCCCGAGAAGAGGGGAGACGGCTACTGCGCGAGGATCGAGACCCACGTCGAGGAAGTCAAGGCCTTGGGAATAGTGAATATGGACGTGGTCTGCCAGGGAACCCTCATAGTAGGCGAACTTCCTGAGCCGATAACGACCACAAAAGATCCGATGACTAAGGTCGAATATGCGATACCGTTTATATCTTCGCCAAAGTGTTTAAGACTTGATTATAAGGCAGATGTAGGTCATGAGACCATCCGTGGAACAGGATTCTCCAAACTCAAGGCGATGGGCGTGCCCGACTATGCGGAGATCACGATGATCCTTCAGAAGAGATGGGAGGACGAAGATGGGAATGTACATGCTCTCCGCGTGGGAACCGGCATCGAACGCATAACGAAAGACATCCCGCAATGGGTCAATGGCCACGAAGTGGATATATATTACGGTGATATGACGGCAGAGCCGTCTTACAAGGAATATATGGGATTGAAGAACGATCCCGAGACAGCCTACTGCACCAAGAATTCGAAGGGGCAGGATGTGATGGTCATAGAGGAAGGATGGGCCCCTGCCGGAACACAGCCGACACACCTTGTACTTCACTTCATATCAAGCTGTGGACAGGCATTTTATGGCGGTGTCGGCAATGTTTTGTGGGTCGATAACGTAGAAATTGTGATGTAAATAAAGATTTTTTAATTTTTTTCACTTTTTGATGCAACATTTGATTTATTATGTGCATCTTTGCGGCAGGTTTAGGTTTTAGTACACGTTGAGGGACCAGAGAGCAGTGATGTTCAGGGTCCCTTTCTTTTTTTCTGTACGTCATTTCTTACTTGCACGTCATTGCCGGCCTGACCGGCAATCTACAATAAAAGCCGTCCCATCGGGACGGCTTTTCGTTTTTTCTGAAGGAAAATTATTTTGTAGCCTCGTTAGACTGCTTTCTAAACTCCTTCATAGCCTTCATAAGGTTAAGAGCAGCTTTACGTGCACGAGCACCTGCAGCCTTATTACCTTTCTCTACCTGAGCGTCTGCGTTCTTTACGAATACCTCGTACTCAGCTTTGATCTGATCAACAAGTTCTTTCATTGTGTTTCAATTTTAATGGTTAATGGATTTATAAACTTCTGCCAAGATAGTTACAATCCTTAAAAAAACCAAATTTTGTTATCGAAAAATGTAGTTTTCAATGAGTTTCGCCTATTTTTCAGGTTCTGCAGGACGTGGTTTCGGCTTTGTGTTAAGAGTGTTCATAGCTCGGTCCGGTCCCATAAGAGCCCAAGCCTTTACTCCGTCGATCACTCTCTTGCAAAGCTCCGGCATCTGCTCTTTCTCCTCTTTGCTGAGCTCGCCAAGAACATAATCCACCTGCTGGCCGCGGCCGAAGTCGTTGCCGATGCCCATTCTTATTCTTGCATATTCCTGAGTTCCGATGAGCTCGTTGATGTTGGTGAGTCCGTTGTGTCCGCCTGCACTACCGTTCTTTCTCAGTCTGAGTGTTCCGAACGGGATGTTCAGGTCATCAGAAATTACAAGCAGCTGATCCGGCTGGATCTTCAGCTCAGTCATCCAGTACCTAACAGCTTTTCCGCTGAGGTTCATGTATGTTGAAGGTTTCAGGAGTGTGAACTTCCTGCCCTTGAAGGACACCGTCGCCGTGCTGCCATATCTTCCAGACTCAAAAACAATATTGGATGCCTGAGCCCAGGCATCCAATACCA
>CANBDZ010000073.1 GCA_947367375.1 uncultured Bacteroidales bacterium
CTGATGCACTTTTCAGAATCCGTTGCCTTTGGATTCGTGGCATCAATGGCTGCTACCGGGCACTTCTTTGCGCACAGCCCGCAGCCGGAGCATGACTCATTGCCGAAGGGTTTTAACGGCGAACCGCCGAACTCCTTATAGGTCCCGTGGCTTCCTTCCAGTACCAATGGACCGGTGAAGTCTCCATTAAGTCTTACCTGGATCTTACCTGCCATCTCGATGAGTTCGGCCCTGTCCTTCTCATCCGGACGGCCGGTGGCGAACTGTCGGAAGATGGAATGTTCCGCGACTGTAGCTAACGCTGCGACACATCTGAATCCCAGCTCTTCGAGAGTGTCCTGAAGCTCAGTCAGAGTGTCTTCCCAGGCACGGTTGCCATATACGCAGTTAAGTACTGCCTTGGCCCCGTTACCTGTAATATTTTTTAACATCCTTATCGCTGCCCCTGGTACTCTTCCGCCGTAGGATGGAACGGATACCAGGCAGATATCATCTTGGCTGAATGATGTCTGTTCGATATTGCTGCAAAGGTCGATCTCATTGAACTCTCCGTCCAATGCGCTGCATATGATGTCTGCGACCTTCTTGGTTCCCCCTGTAGGGCTGAAATGTATGTTGTAATGTCCCATTATCAGAATGTCTTGCAGATTTCAAGGCCCTCTTCAATAGCCTTGGTAATTCTTTCTTCTATCTCCTTCTCCGAACTGTAGTCCATGTTCTGCGCCGCCACCACTGTCAGCTCACCCCAGCCCCAGAGATATGAGATGGCCTTGATGTATGGCGTGGCCTGCTCCAGAGGGTCTCCGGTGCTGATGTTCATTCCGCGTGATGTTATGTACATCACCTTCTCTGCCTTGCAGAGACCATAGCACTCCTTCTCATTGGAGTCGAAGGTGATTCCGAAGAGTGACATGTTCTCAAAGAAGACCTTCAGAGCGCTTGGGAAGCTCATCTCCCAGAAAGGAGCCGCGATGACGATCCTGTCAGCTGCTGCGATCCTCTTGGCCAGATCCACATCTTCCGCAGGAACGACTCCCTGGTTCCTGTCCTCGAGAGTGTAGTTGTCTGCAACGGGATATATGTTCCTGGTCAGGTCAACCGTTTCCACGGAGTACCTCTTGCCAAGTTCTGCAATGATAGGGGTTGCGATTCGTCTGGTTCTTGAGCCTGCTCTCATGCAGGCATCAATGAATATGAGCTTCTTCATGTCCGATATATATGTCATTGTTGTTTCATTCGTTCGTATGCAAGAGTCCTGGCATCTTCATTCTGAGACTTCTCCTCATCATACTTTCGGTCCCACTCCCGGTAGAAGTCCATCTTCGGGTCTTCGAAGAGTGACATCTGCACGGCGCTCTCATGGCTGAGCTTGGATACTCCTAGACCAATCTGCCTGATAGGAGACTCTCCGTCCCAGATGTCCCGTATCAGTGCTCTGGCTTCATTGAGGATGATCGCCGTGATGTTTGTCGGCTGCGCCACCTGATGCTGTCTCTGTACTACAGAGAAGTCCCTGTACTTTATGAAGACGGATACGCATGATGTATAGAAGTCAGCCCTTCGCATTCTGTGGGCTACGATGCATGCCACATTGAAGAGCGCCCGGTCTACATCCTTCTCAGTCCCTATGTCGTTGGAGAATGTCCTTTCCGCGCTGATGCTCTTGGCTTCCGGTACTTCTGTTTCGACAGGGGAGTCATCCCTTCCATTCGCGTTTTCATGAAGCTGAGATGCGAACTTTTTCCCCACCAGCCTGGTTAGTGAACCGACGCTTCTGGAGGCGAGGTCTCCGATGGTGCGGATTCCGTACATCTTGAGCTTCTCCTCGGTCTTCTTGCCCACCCACAGCAGCTCGCGTACATCTAGCGGCCACATCTTCTCCTGCACTTCTTCTTCCCATAAGGTATGCACCTTGTCCGGCTTCTCGAACTCCGATGCCATCTTGGCCAGAAGCTTGTTGGAACCGATGCCGACATTGACCGTGAATCCAAGTGTTGCCTTGACCTCATCCTTCAGCCGTGTCGCTACATCCACGGGGTCTTCGCCCCAGTTACGCAGGCTCATGTCTATGAAGCACTCATCGATGGAGAACTGCTGCAGGACGGGAGAGTACTTTCGGCAGATCTCTATGAATTCCTCCGAACATCTGCGGTACCAGTCCCAGTCACCCTTGACGACGACAAGGTCAGGGCATTTCCTCAATGCCATCGTGACCGGTTCGGCTGTCTTGATGCCTATCTTCTTGGCCGGGATGGATGCCGCCGTGATGATGCTGCGGCGGTCACTTGGATCTCCGGAGACGACAGACGGGACAAGACGGATATCCTGATGCCCGCTCTGCATCAGCTGCACTGCCGTCCAGCTCAGAAATGCCGAGTTGACGTCAATATGGAATATCACTCTTCTGCGTCTTGCCATGGATGTATCTTGAACACACAAATATAAATAAAAAGTCCGGCTGTCGATTCACATCGAAGCAGGACCACTACACAAAAACTAACTTATGAATATCGTACTCCTATAGAGTCTCGCTATATCTGTGACCTTTTGCGAAGGCGCGAGCCTTGGCAAGTAATCGTTTCAGTCTATATATGACCTTCTCCCTGATCCTTCTTGGAAACAGATGCAGTGCAATCACTAGGAGAATGGTAAGTATGCTGATTATCATAAAGCACGAATCGTTTTAATGTTAATATGAAAAACTCTGATGCTTCGGTAAACCGGAAGTCTTAGTTATCGCATCAGATATGCTGTCTGAACCTGGTCTGATGACACTTTCACTTCAGGTTTTCTATCAATTGAAGAGAAGATCAATCCGAGCCAGAGTGCAAGCAGTGCAATCCATAAAGCCTTCTGCCATTTCTTGCGAGAGAGCCACCAGTACTTCAGCTGTGCGCGGAAGACATACCATCCCGCCTGAAACTTTTCCTTCCAAAGTTTCAGCCTGCTGATTCCTGATCCCTTGACCGGTCTTGATGCTTTTGCTTTCTTGACTTTGACTTCCACACTCTTGGACTCTTTTCTGTTGCCGAGCATGGCATTTAGGGTAAAGACAGCCTTTCCGTCTGATTTCCGTATCAGTATGCGTGTTGTGCCGCTGTCGGCTACGGCCATTGAGTATCTCTCGCTGCCGGAATCGTATGCTAGATGTAATGAATCGGGACATGCATCACATGCCCATTTGATTTCTATGTATTCGCCTTCGGCTGCTGACTTTCTGTCAGTGGAAAGCGTCAGTTTGTTCTTCATCGGTCAGAATAGTTGTTTCTTGTATATATCTGCAATAGTCTTGCCAGACAAGAAAAGCCCGGCAATGCCAGGCTTGTGTTTCGTCTATAAATCCGAATTTACTTGTCAAGCTTCATAATCAATGAAAGGTCGCCGCTGGAAAGGGCTTCGAAGTTCTCTTCAATCTTTTTGATGTCCCAGTCCCACCACTTCAAGTCCAGGAGGTAGGCTATGAATTCGTCGTCAAATCGCTTCCGGATAACCCGACAAGGATTGCCTGCAGCAACAGCATAGGGAGGGATGTCGGAGGCGACTACAGAATTGGCGCCGATGATGGCTCCATCTCCGATATGGACTCCAGGCATCACGGTCACGTTCTGCCCAATCCATACATCGTTGCCGACCACAGTATCACCCTTCAGGGGCAGTTCATCTTTCACCGGAGCGATGGCAGAACCCCAATCGCCGCCCATGATGTAGAACGGATAAGTGGTTACGCCGTCCATACGATGATTAGCTCCGTTCATCACAAACTCAATACCCTTGGCGATAGCGCAAAACTTGCCGATAATCAATTTGTCGCCGATAAAGTCGTAGAAGTGCGTTACGTGCTTCTCAAACTGATCCGCGCCGTCTACGTCATCGTAGTAAGTATAGTCCCCAATGATGATTCGAGGATTCTTTACCACGTTCTTGATGAAGCAAAGTCTGGGAAGATTCGGATTCGGGAATGCAGCGTTCGGGTCGGGCCTGTTGGTAATATTGTTCATGGTGGAATTTCGATTTGTCTGTGTAAAGATAAGCCAAATTTACTTAATAAGATGCCTTATTGCTTCAATTGGGTGATGTAGAATCATCCTTGGACCAGCGAACCTCATCACCTGGCGTATCCGTTCTCTCATGTCTTTCCTGTAACAATGCGTAGGACATTTCTTGCAGGAGGTCTTCTGCTCTCCGAACTTGCATTAGGACAGTCGTTTATGAGCGTATTCCTCAAGCTCTCTGCAATCGCTGCATAGGGTTTTATTACCTTCCTTCTTGCGACAGTAGAGTCTGATCATCAACGATACTGTACGTTTCTCTCTTTCTATTCTTGTCATTGCTTAACGTGCGATATAATATCCAAGTGCAACCAATGCGATTCCGGCAAGGACGCTGATGGCGATATAGCTGGCAAATCCCCACATCTGGCCGGTCTGAAGCATAGCTAAAGCCTCTTTGGAGAATGTCGAGAATGTAGTGAAGCCACCACATAGACCAACAGTCAGGAATAATCCCCATGAGGTGTTCTCGGCGGCATTTCGGCTTAATAGCCCCCATAGCAAGCCAATCATCAGACAGCCTACCAGATTGACGGCCAGTGTAGCCCAAGGGAAACCTTTTCCGATGCCTTTCATACCAAGCGATACGAGGTATCTTGCTGCTCCGCCGACGAAGCTTCCTGCACCGACTGCTAATATGTTTTTGATGATTTCCATATCCTATTCGTATATCGTTGCTACTATCTTCCTAGAACCTCCATGGTTGCGGAATTCACATAGATAGATTCCCTGCCAGGTTCCCATATTCAGTCTACCGTCAGTAATTGGAATGGTCAGGCTGACTCCGAAGAGCGAACACTTAGCGTGTGCCGGCATGTCATCCGATCCTTCCATCGTATGCTCGTAGTACGGCTCCCTTTCCTTCACCATATGATTCAGGATGGCTTCCATATCCGTACGTACAACGGGAATACTAAGAACGAAGAAAATGCCACGAGAAGCAGCACGGAAGTCAAAATGATCGCTTCCAGACTGCGTCCTTATTCTGTAAAGAAATATATCCCGAGTATAAGTGCAGCAAACACAAACAGTAATGCAAGAACAGTCGACACCCTGATGCCTTTGCTTTGAGGACATTCGTAAATTATTTTCATATCAAAACAGTATTTGGTAATTGCAAAGATAGCACGTCTTGATATGACATTTTATCAGTTTTGCTGATAATTTGTTGCCGTTCAAACAAATATCTTCATGAATCATTCACGCGTCGTCAACAGATTGCCCGTTTCACTGACTTCGTATCTCGATTTTGCTGTAAATGGTTCCTTTTAGGTTATTGTCGTCTAAGAAAAGCAGGTTTTATTGACGACACGTAAGAATGTGGTTAAATAAAACAGCAGGATTCAATGTGATCCTGCTGTTTAACGTTCTTATACTTTCTGAAAATGTATTGTCACCTTGGTATTGGGTTCCCCTATGATATCACCGTTCAGTTCCACGGTCATTGTATTTTTGCCGAATGAAACAGGAACGCCTTCCGTCTCACCATCTGATATTATGTACAGAAGGTTACCATTGACAGAGTAGTCAAATGGTGTCCTTTCTCCCCTGCCATCAGATTCAATGTAAATACTACCTGATCCGTCTTCATTGAAGGTGAATTCCATTTTCATTCCAGCTTCCGCCATGTTGACGGTCATGTCGATGCCAGCAATTGATGTCTCCATTTTAACGGCCTCCCATGTGCCTACAATTGCTTTTGATGGTTCTTTCTCGCATGAAGAAAGTCCAAAGACAGCCAAGATAGCTGTCAGGATAAAGAATCTTTTCATACCTGCAGAGTAATTAGAAGTTAATACCTACACCGACATAAAATACACCTGTACGGAATGTGAGGTCATCAAGATTTCCGGTGTATCTGTTGAGAAGACCTACATTATAGCCGAGCTTTGCATTGAATTTATCCATGAATGCAGCACCTATTCCGAGGCCGAGTTTAACATCAAAGCGTCCGTAAACCGATTCATCACCATAGTTGCTGGCCTTTGTAGTGTTGTCGTCGACACTTACTTTTGCAACTGATGAAAGTCCGCATGATAATACCGGACCTGCAAAAGCAGAGAGCTTCACAGCATCAAGATCATATGAATACTTTACGAGTACCGGAATGTCAAGATAGGTTTCGTTCTCGGAGGCTTTTGCCTTTACTCCGAGAGCCTCCTCAGATTCATGATCACCAGCGTATGAAAAACGCAAACCAGGCTGAAGACCTAATTCACCCCAGCTTCTTTCAAGGAAGTTGATGTCATAAGTGGCTTCAACATAAAATCCGTTAAGTGCGCCAGACTCATCCTCATCCAGTGCTTTCTGAACATTGTTGAGCATGTTATATCCGACACCTACGCCAATCTGGGCGTTTGCTTCAACAGCAAAAAACATTACTGCCGCAGCGATAATCAAATAAACTTTTTTCATACCAATTGAACTTTAGTTGTTTAATTGTTCCAAAGATATAATTTTTTATTAATTATTTCAAAGTCTTGCCTTTGGAAAGCCAACGGCGGACTGGTTCATCATAGAATTTAAGGCATATATATGCAAGTGCGATGCTTGAGACGATCACCAGAAGTGCTACGGACCAGCAATCACCCAAAGTATAAATGTCATTCTTGATGAGCCATGCATAGAAGACATACATTATTGGATAGTGTACAATGTAGAGCGGATATGAAAGGTCTCCAAGGAAACGGTTTGCCTTGCTTGTGACACCGCTTGCTGAGCCGCATGCCCCCAGCCACACAAGCGCAGGGAAGATGCATGCTATGCACACGAACTCGTACAGACTGTTGAGACTGATTCCATTAGCGGATGGAATATATGGCACAGCAAAGAGTACGACCAACACCAGCGAGCAAATCCAGAACGCTCCTTTTACCTTTCTAGGCTTAAATGTACGCGCAAGCAGCATTCCCACACTGAACGGGAATAACATTCTGATGAATCCACCCCAGAAATTGACTGTGTCGATGGTCCAGCCGACACCCATCATGTCGTACATCCGGATTATAGTTCTCGTTGATAGATAACGCACATGAGGTGTGCTGAACGAAGAGATTGAGCATGCCTACCTGCGGAAGATGCTTTGGAAGCTGCTCAAGGATATCCTGAGTCACCAGATGGCAGCCCCTGCGCTTTGCTGAAAGATGGAATATGGTTTGTCTTATCATATAGCATCGACGAAATGGCTTTCGTCCGTGTGTGAATAATTATACTACTGATTTTGAAGCATCTAGAATGCGTATTCTGTTTGCTGTTCTTATCTGAGCACCTCTAAAATTATACTACCGATTTCGAGAAATGATAATACCAATTTCTAGATATCCAGAGGGCAGTATTGGCCTTTATATCTCTGCAGCTTTGCCGAACTGTTCGAGAAAAATTGGAGAAATTATACTACTGATTTCTGAATAATGATACTACCGATTTTTCGATGCGCGGAACGACAGGGGAGTTGTGTCCTCCTTCGGTCACCTCAAAGGCTACCTCAGCTCCTTTAAGCATCAGGGTTTCGACTACCTTAATGGTATCCTCCTCGATGTTTGCGAACCTCTTTACCTTGGTTTCCTTCTCCTTGTCACCCATGCTTACATAGTAACGTACGCACTTTAGATCCTCCTGCTTGAGGATCCATTCCGCAAATCCGTCGTACCAGAATGATCCTGATATCGATCCCACGCCTTCAAATAGGGGCTGCATTGCACCGGCCCAAACAGCGAAAAGTCCCGACAGAGATAGTACAATGAGATATCTCTTCGCGTTTCTTATCTGCAGGGAGTTCTCAAGGTTGAAGAAGATGTCCCCTTTTAGACCATCCAGAAACTGGCTTGCACGACCACCGAACTCACCCTCCTTGACGGCCGGAGCCTTCCAGGGAGTCATGTCGTTATTCCAATCCATCTCAGAGATTACGACAATATTAGTCTCGAATCGAGTAGACAGCTCCTCTAAAGCAGATATATCTTCTGCCGGAAGTCTATGAGGCATAAGGATATAAATTATACTACTTGAATCGAAAGTCGCGATATCAAGATGCAGTGCGTGATATGTTCTTGAGGTCATCATATTAACACAAAGATAAACAATTTCGCTGAGATATGAAATATTCCAGCTGACGGTCTATATCAATGACTGACTCTCTATATCAATGGTTATCTATTTGATAATCAATGCTTTAATAGTGTTAAAATATGTTGTTTGTGTGGTTAAAAGTTTCTAATTTTGGCTTTAGCAAGGGTTGAAATTGTCCGTTTTTCACAATAAGCAAGATGGGCAATTGTAATACACAAACAATATGAGTTCAAAGGAAAGCAATCCGAAAATGACAACCAAGTCCTTTCGGTTGACTGCCAGTGAGTCCAGCAGGCTGGAAGAGCAGATGAGGGCGGAGGATTTTACAAACCTCTCCAAGTACATCCGCTATAAGGTCTTCGGGGACCGCATTGTCGCAAGGAAGCCGAAAGACCTGTCTGTGGATTCCGTAAAAGCCATGCTCGATTCCGTGCGTGAACGTGTCGCCGGAATAGGAGCCGACTATAATCGTATAGCGTCGCAGCTGGTACAGTCAATGGAGGATCCTGGGCAGAGAAACCTGTCGCAGGAGAACAAGATGTTCGCCCAGCTTAACAAGCTGGCAAAGGAAATCAAGGACTCTATGAACGCTCTGATAGACCTGTTTCATAGCATTGAGCGCAAGGTAAACGAAGGATATTCACCACTTAAAACACATAAGAATATGATGCAAGTAATCACAATCGTAGGCAACATCGTGGATGATGCCGAACTGAGAAAGAGCAAGGACGGCAACAGTCAATTCATCTCTTTCAGAGTAGCAGTCAGCGAGAACAAGGGAGATGACCGCAGGACAACCTACTATGATGTCACCCACCCAAGCACAGGCGTCTTCCACTTCCTCAAGAAGGGAAAGACAGTCAGCGTTGTGGGCCCGCTGTCCATCTGGCAGTCGCATGGCCAGGACGGCAAGTCATATCTCAATGCAAACATCACCGCTAAGGTGATTGACCTTGTCGGACCAAAGGAGAACTGAGATATGTCAGTAGATTTCACTTTCAAGCCACTGTAGTATGGTGGTCAAGATCATGGCATCCAGTCCAACCATGAAGAGTGCGCTGGAGTATAACGAGAAGAAGGTTTCCAATGGAGAGGCGGAAGTTATCCATACCGCCAATGTCGATCCTGATCTGGACGGCTTCCTGGAGACCATAAAGCGATATGAGAGGCGCAATTTCAGTTCCAAGGAGCTCTCCTTTCACATGTCTGTCAATCCGTCCCAAACGGACGGTCTAAGCGAGGAGAAGGTAAAGGAACTGGTCGCAGACATCATGGAAGGACTGGGCTTTGCCAATCAGCCGTACGCTGTCTATCGTCACGACGATATCGAGCGCAGGCATTATCATGTGGTATCCATACGCACCGACAGCAACGGCAGGAAGATTCCCAGCAGACAGGAGAACAGGAGATGTCTTCTGCTTCAGGAAACCCTTTCCATGAAGTATGGATTCATTGTGGGATGCACCACTAACGAACAGCTTGACAGGGTGCAGACTCATCAGGCCAGATTCTCGCCAGGAAAGGCGGACACGGCAGTTCAGATTGACTCCATCGTGCGGTACTGCTGTACGTACAGGTTTACCTCATATACGCAGTTCCGCTTTCTCTTGGGCACATACGGTGTATCCGTGACAGAGGTCTCGTCTCTGCCGCAGAGATTCGTCTTCCGCGGTCTTGATGAGAAGGGCAAGGCATGCACAGTGCCCATATCACGAAAGGATATCTCGTTCGATCCGGTGAAGATGTTCCAGGCACACAGCAAGGAGTGCTCAAGAACGAAGGGATATCATGGCACAGGCGAGCTTTCCGAGGTGTGCTCGCAGTGCCTTAAGGAATCCACGAGCCAGAAGCATTTCCGTGCCATGCTGGCAGCGGAGAATGTGGATGTCAAGATCATGAGAAACAATGACGGGATCATCTCAAGGGTCATGTTCATTGACCATGAGACAAAGAACGTCCATAATCTCTCAGAACTCAAGGATCTGTCGCTTGCTGACTTCCGTAATGCGGAAACACAAGGTCAGTGGCAGGGACAGAACAACGATGCGAAGCAGGAGCCTCTTGCCGGTATGGCGACGCTTGCAGACCTTCTTTCAAGCCTTGGCGGCGGCCGTTCTATGTCAAGGGACATCTATGCAAGGACAAAGAAGAAATCAAAAGGTATGAAGATGTAGTAGGGTAGTATGCTCAACAAGAATCAATATGAGAAGTACTTTTATTTCGGCATCCTCTTCGGGGTGCTGATTCTCTTGTTGAATCTGTACTACTATGCTCATCCGCTGTGGAAGGAGGCTGGACTATCCTGGCATATGCTTGACAACCTCTGCATCAGCCTGTCCAGGAGTCCGCTTTTCAGCCATTCCCTGAAGACCAAGATTGCAGCTCTGGTGCTTATCTCATTGGGGATGCTCTCCAGGTCGAGCAAGGCCAGAGAGGTGGACCTGAAGATCATCGCACTCGTGGGAGTGATATCCGCAGCGTGTTACTTCATACCGTTTCCTAGACACGGTATCTATGTCATATTCACGATTATCGGAGCGGTAGGACTGGTGTGGGTGGTCAGCATGATCGCCCGTCGCGAGACCAAGGCCATCGTCAACGATGATAATGAGACATTCCCGCAGTGCCAGGAGAAGATCGAGAACGAAAACTCCATCAATCTGCCGATGGTCTATCAGTATCAGCAGAAGATGCATAAGGGATGGATCAATGTCGTGAACCCCTTCCGAGGAATCCTCGTCCTCGGTAGTCCGGGCTCCGGTAAGTCCTACTCCGTATATGAGCCGTTTATTGACCAGATGATGGCCAAGGGCTACGCCATGTGCGTATATGACTATAAGTATCCTACGCTGTCAAAGAACGTCTATAACAAACTGCTACAGTACCAGCACAAGTTTCCTGTGAAGCCGGAGTTCTGTGTCCTGAACTTCGATGACCCGATGCACTCGCTGAGAGCCAATCCGACCCATCCCATCTATATAGAATCACAGGCTGACTGTGCTGAGATCGCCGAGCTCATCATGCTTAACATCAACAAGGTGGCCAGAGAGAAGAACGATTTCTTCACGGAGTCCTCCAAGGCTCTTCTCGATGGCACGTTTTGGTACCTGAGGACGCATGAAGACGGCAAGTACTGCACCTTCCCGCATGCCATCGAGTTCCTTAATCAGGACTATAGGAAGGTCATCGCCATGCTCGTTTCGGATCCTGATGTCAAGACCAAGATATCGTCCTTTGCCGATGCCTTTGAGGCCGGTGCGAACGACCAGCTGCAGGGTATGATAGCCAGCACCCGAATCCCTTTGGGCAAGTTCACTTCAAGGAATCTGTATTGGGTAATGACGGGTGATGACTTCAATCTCGCCATCAATGACCCGGAACATCCGAAGGTGCTTTGTATCGGAAACAATCCGGACAGAGAGATGATCTACGGCACCTGTATCGCTCTCTACACATCGAGGATGTTCAAGCAGATCAACCACCCTGGAAGGCTCAAAAGTGCCGTGCTACTCGATGAGATGCCGACTATCTTCCTTCCCGGAGTGGATAAGGTTTTGAATACCTGTAGATCCAATGGAGTCGTGTTTATGATAGGTGGACAGGATATCTCGCAGTTCGTCAGAGACTATGGTAAGAAGGAGTCGGATGTGCTCATTTCAACGCCGGGTACCGTCTTCGTTGGACAGGTGAGCGGAGAGACAGCGAAGACCATGAGTAATGCTTACGGTAAACTTGATAGAGTGCGTGAGAGCGAATCAATTGGACGAAGCAATGACTCAGTCAGCATATCCATGCAGGAGAAGGAAATCCTACCGGCCAGAAAGATTGAAACACTATCTACCGGTACCTTCTTCGGTAGGGTGGCTGACACCCACAGTGATAAAATCGAAAGGAAACTCTTCTGCGCCGAGATACAGAGGGATAACGAGGCTGTAGCAGCTGAAAAGAAGAAATGGGTTGATATACCTGTGATGACCGATTTTGGCGCGGATTACATCAGAAGGAAAATAATAGCCGATCCTGAACCGTATATCAAGGACCAGATCAAGTATGAACTCCTGACTTCTGGTGTCCTATCTAGTCCGGATGAGATTGATGACGAAGTGGAGAG
>CANBDZ010000074.1 GCA_947367375.1 uncultured Bacteroidales bacterium
TCGAAAGGTGCTGATTTGCAGAATGTGAAGATAATCCTAAAAGGTTTGGGACTTCCTCCGAGCAGATCATCGATAATAGTAAAGAGAAAATAACGACATGATGAAAACAATGAAGAACATATTGACAATATTTGCAGCTGCAGTATTCATGCTTTCGTGTACCGAGAAGCCTGTTGAGATAGTAGAATATCTTGATGTGAACGCCAATAATATTTCGGGCAAGTGGGAGCTTGCAGAATGGAATGGTGCTGCTCTGGCAGAAGGCACATACGTGTTCATCGACATAGTACGCAATGACAGGACATATACGATTTATCAGAATCTTGACAGCTTCAATGATGTGCCTCATGTTGCTACCGGCTCATATAACATCGAAACTGATCCGGAACTGGGTGCGATTATCCGTGGTAACTATGACCATGACTCTGGAGATTGGGCGCATCGTTATATCATAAAGGATCTGACTGCAGACCAGATGTATTGGATCGCTAAAGATGATCCTGACTTCGTCCAGAAGTTTGTAAGAGTTGAATCCATTCCTGTAGAGTAATACTTAACGTTTTCCTATAAAAACCGTGGCAGGTTATCCATCTAGATGGGTACCTGCCACGGTTTCTCTATATTTTTAGTGGACAATGTCCACTAAATCTCTTTTACTGTTCGTCAACGCCCTGGTCGTCTGCACCACCCTGAGGACCTGCCTGTCCGTTGAACGGACCCTGTGCGCCTGGCTGAGGACCAGCCTGAGCTGCCTTTGCCATATCCTCTGAAGCTGCATGCCATGCTGCCTCGAGCTCTGCGTTGTACTTGTCGATGTCAGCGATGTTCTGTGCCTTCACTGCATCCTGGAGCTTGTTCTTAGCCTCCTCGATAGCTGCCTTCTTCTCAGCAGGAATCTTGTCGCCGTACTCCTTGAGGTTCTTCTCAGTCTGGAAGCACATGCCGTCAGCGTTGTTGATCTTGTCGATACGCTCCTTCTCAGCCTTGTCTGCAGCCTCGTTAGCCTTAGCCTCGTCTCTCATTCTCTGGATCTCAGCGTCTGAAAGTCCTGATGAAGCCTCGATGCGGATGTTCTGCTCTTTGCCAGTAGCCTTGTCCTTTGCAGAAACATTGAGGATACCGTTGGCATCGATGTCGAATGTCACCTCGATCTGAGGTACACCTCTTGGTGCAGGTGCGATACCGTCAAGGATGAAGTTTCCGATCAGCTTGTTGTCCTTAGCCATTGGACGCTCTCCCTGAAGGACGTGTACGTCTACTGCAGGCTGGTTGTCAGCGGCTGTAGAGAACACCTGTGACTTCTTGGTAGGGATTGTAGTGTTAGCCTCGATGAGCTTTGTCATCACGCCGCCGAGAGTCTCGATACCGAGTGAAAGCGGAGTAACGTCGAGGAGAAGCACGTCCTTCACATCACCTGCAAGCACACCACCCTGGATAGCTGCACCCATAGCTACAACCTCGTCTGGGTTAACGCTCTTGTTAGGAGCCTTTCCGAAGAACTTCTCTACTACTGCCTGGATTGCAGGGATACGAGTTGAACCTCCTACGAGGAGAACCTCGCTGATCTCTGATGCGCTGAGGCCTGCATCCTGGAGCGCCTTGCGGCAAGGCTCGATTGTTCTCTGGATAAGGTGGTCAGCAAGCATCTCGAACTTAGCTCTTGTAAGAGTCTTCACAAGGTGCTTAGGCATACCGTCAACAGGCATGATGTAAGGGAGGTTGATCTCTGTCGAAGTCTGGCTTGAGAGCTCGATCTTAGCCTTCTCAGCAGCCTCCTTAAGTCTCTGGAGTGCCATAGGGTCCTTCTTGAGGTCGATTCCGCCGTTCTCAGCTGCGAACTCAGCTGCGAGCCAGTCGATGATCACCTGGTCGAAGTCATCACCTCCGAGGTGAGTGTCACCGTTTGTAGAAAGTACTTCGAATACGCCGTCTCCGAGGTCCATGATAGAGATATCGAATGTACCGCCACCGAGGTCGTATACAGCGATCTTCATATCCTTGTTCTGCTTGTCAAGACCGTATGCAAGAGCTGCAGCTGTAGGCTCGTTGATGATACGCTTCACTTCGAGACCTGCGATCTGACCAGCCTCTTTAGTAGCCTGACGCTGTGAGTCAGAGAAGTATGCAGGAACTGTGATGACAGCTTCTGTAACCTCCTGTCCGAGGTACTCCTCTGCAGTCTTCTTCATCTTCTGGAGAATCATTGCAGAGATCTCCTGTGGTGAATAGAGACGTCCGTCGATGTCAACACGTGGAGTGTCGTTTTCGCCCTTTACAACCTTGTAAGGTACGCGCTCGATGTCGCCTGTTACCTGGCTGTACTTCTCACCCATGAATCTCTTGATAGAGAAGATAGTCTTGTGAGGGTTGGTGATAGCCTGACGCTTTGCAGGGTTACCGATCTTTCTCTCACCGCCGTCGGTGAATGCAACTACTGAAGGTGTAGTTCTCTGTCCCTCGTTGTTGATGATGACTGTAGGTTCGTTACCTTCCATCACTGCCACGCATGAGTTGGTGGTTCCAAGGTCAATTCCAATGATTTTTCCCATAATTGTTATTCTTTATTTAATTTATATTTCTTGTTACAGATCCCTCGACTTCGCTCGGGATGACAGTCGTGCTGTTTCCTCGGCTTCGCTCGGGATGACAGTCGTGCTGTTTCCTCGGCTATGCTTGGGATGACACTGCTATGTTGCAGCGACGCCAACATTATATCGAAAGGTGTGCCAATCGTCCCGCAATAAAAATATATGCCAAAATGTCAGTTTTTGTCTGCCATCCGTCCATTTGTAATGACATATTTACTATTTTTGTCACATGATATATCGTGAACTTTCATCCGGCGAGTTCAATGACCTCGCTTCAAGAATACTTTTCGAAGACAATCATCTTCTCGTAGTTAACAAGAAGGTAGGTGAGATCGTCCAGGGCGACAAGACTTCGGACGAACCGCTTACAGAGACCTACAAGGCTTTCATTGCCCAGCGCGATGCCAAGCCTGGCCAGGTCTTCATGGGGCTGCCGCATCGTCTGGACCGTCCGGTCAGCGGCATAGTAGTTCTCGCAAAGACATCGAAGGCTCTTGAGCGTCTCAATGCAATGTTCCGCGATTCGGATGTCCACAAGTACTATTGGGCCCTCGTATGTGCTGAGCCTCAGCCTGCGGAAGGCCGTCTGGAGGACATGATGTGGCGCAACGAGAAGCAGAACAAGTCTTATATATGCCGTCCCGGAGCTGCGCGCAAGGATGCTAAGCTTGCAAAACTTAACTACAGACAGATCGGCAAGACTGACAGGTACTGGCTGGTTGAGGTAGAACTTCTTACGGGACGCCACCACCAGATCCGCTGCCAGCTTTCAAATCTGGGCTGCCCGATCAAAGGTGATCTCAAATACGGAGCTCCGCGCTCTAACCCGGATGGAGGAATCTCCCTCCACGCCCGCCGCATAACCTTCGTACATCCGGTAAAGAAGGAGGAAATGACCATTGAGGCTCCTGTTCCGATCACTTGGAAGGGTGTTCCTCAGAAATAACATCCATATGAAAAGAATATTTTTTGTCCTTTTCGTTCTTGCAGCCGTTGTTTCTTGCAAGAACGAGTCTTTTGTAATCATCCAGATAGCAGATGCACAGCTTGGTTTTGATGCAGCTGTCAAAGGACAGGCTCCGGGAGCAGAGTATGTCAACGACCTCAGTTACGAGGTTGCATTGCTCCAGAAGGCTGTGGCAGCGGTCAATGAAAAGAAACCGGATGCGGTGCTCTTCACTGGCGATCAGGTGAACCTTCCTGCAGATGAGGAGCAGTGGAATGTCTTCAATGAGGCCGTCTCGGGCATAGATCCATCAATCTCAACCCTCCATATTCCTGGCAACCACGATGTCTTCATATCCGAAGGTCAGGTTGATGCTACTCCGTTCACCAGCCGTTATGGAACCGACAGGTTCGTATATCAGAACAGGAGGGTTTGTGTGGTCGGAATAAATTCCAACCTTATAAAATATAACGACCCGAGGGAGGAGGAACAGTACGAATGGATGAAGTCGGTGCTCGAACAGGCTGGCGAAGGAGCGGTCAAAATAATATTCTGCCATCATCCGTTCTTCCTCAAGGACATCGAAGAAGAGGACGGATACTTTCAGATCCAGAAGTCAAAGAGAAAGAAATATTTCGATATGTTCCTTGAGAATGGGGTAGTTGCGGTGTATGCTGGCCATCTTCACGACAGTTCGGAAGGCGAGTATATGGGAATATCCATGAAGACGGCTACGTCTGCCGCATATCAGTTAGGAGAGGCAGAACCGTCGTACAGATATATAGTGATTCAGAACGGCACTGTCTGTCAGGATACGATGCTATGTTATTGACGTAATTTGCTAAATAATAATTTTTAACTATCTTTGCACCCGAAAAATCAACTAGTTAGAAATAGTGTATGTGGCAGTGATGCCAAAAAAGGTTACAATTTTAAACCAAATTTAAACTGATTAATTATTATGGAGATCAACAACATTGGTGCAAACGCAGGCATCGTATGGAATGCCCTCAACGCAAACGGTAAGCTTACTGAGGCTAAGCTCAAGAAGGAGACAGGTCTTGCAAGCGCAGAGTTCTACACAGCACTTGGCTGGCTCGCACGTGAGGGTAAAGTTAGTGTAGAGGTAGAGACTAAGGGTTCAAAGACTTGCGAGTATTACACTCTCAACGCTTAATCTGAACTCACCTTACAAAAGAATGGCGGACACTTTGATGTGCCCGCCATATTTTTATATATCCCTTGAGGAATTAAAGTGTCTTGATCTCTTCCAACACTTCTGCAGCTTTCTTGTAGCCGTCAGCCGGTGCCTTCCACAATGTTGCGATTACAAGGCAGCCGAGGATTCCGAACATTACAGCCACGAGGAATACTGAGTTCCATCCGAAGTTGTCAGCGAGGTAACCGAAACCGATACCGGCGATTGTGCTGGCTGCATAGCCGAAGATGCCGAGGATGCCGTTTGCAGTAGCGCAAGCTCTCTTGGTCGCCTGCTGTGAAGCAGCTACTCCGAGAAGGGCCTGAGGACCGTACACGAAGAAGGCTGAGAGACAGATGAGTACTGCGCTGATGATCCAGTGCGCGTCCTGTGGAGTCTTCCAGAAGAGGAAGAAGCAGAGAGTTGCTCCGATTGTGCAGAGGAGGCAGGTTCTGTGAGCCTTGTTCTGCATGAACTTGTCAGTGAACCAGCCTGCCACAAGAGTTCCAATTACGCCTCCGATGAGCTCAGATGAAGCGACGATGTTTGCTGAAATTGCAATGTCAAATCCCTTGAACTGTGTAAGGAACGATGTTCCCCACTCGAGGATGGTGAATCTGATCACATAGATACAGAAGTTAGAGAGCGCGAGAATCCAGATGATAGGGTTCTTGAATACGAGTCTCTTGAGGAAGTGATTGTACTGCTCTCCCTTGAGCTGTACTTCTGCTCCTGTAGCTGTGCATCCGTCCTTGTGGTCAAGCTCCTCTACCTCAGGAAGTCCTACTGAAGATGGAGTGTCTCGGAGTGTGAAGAACACTACTATAGCACCTACGAAGGCAATGGCTGCAGGGATAGCGAAGCAGAGGTTCCATGCTGACATACCGAAGCGTGAAAGGATCCATCCGCAGAGCGCGATAACTACACCTGCACCGATAGAGTGTGACGCATTCCAGATCGACTGCTTGGTAGCGAGCTCCGATGGTCTGAACCAGTGTGCCATAAGGCTGGCGCAAGGAGGGTAGCCCATACCGTGGATATATCCGTTTACAACCCAGAGTGATCCGATAAGGTAGATGAGTCCCATTGTCGCCTTTCCTTCAGCATCAAGAAGGTTGAACATTCCGTCGAGTTTCGGGCTGAATGCGATCGCGAAGTTGACAACTGCAGAAAGGATGAGTCCGCCCGCGAGGAGCTTTCTGCGGCTGCAGCGGTCAGCGATGAAGCCGTTTACAAACCTTGAGAGGCCGTAGATGATTCCGTTGAGGGTGAGGAAGATACCAAGCTGAAGTTTGGTGATTCCGAGTTCTGCCTCCATTGCCGGAAGGGCGGCACTGAAGTTCTTGCGGAGGAAATAATAAAGGATGTAGGCAACCATGAGGACGATGAGTGTCCTCCACTGCCAATACTTGTACTTTTTTGTCTGTTCCATCTTATCCGGTTATTTAGTTTTTTTGATTCGATTCTGTACTGCAACCATCATCTCGTCTGTCATTGCATTTCGTGCAGCAAGCACATCAAGGAACGCTGCAAGCAATGGGAAGAGGATGGTGATTGAAAAGGTCATCTCACCTTTATGGATGAAGTAGTCTGTGCCGAGCCAGATCTGGAATCCGATTGCCAGCAGGGCGGCGATGATGCTTACTCTTGCCTGAAGAAAACGTGTCTTGAAGCTTGCTGTAGCAGCGATATGGGAAGTCGTGAGCATAAGCAGCAGTACAAGGTACGGCATCTTTTCGTGATAGCGGATGATCGCCTCTTCACCTCCCGGTCCGATGATTGACGCAAAGCGGCTGAACAACATCGACACGATGAGGCCGGTCGCGATCAACAGGTAGAGTGTCTGTATTCTTTTCCACATAATGGTTATCGTTTTGTCAATATAAGTGTGCAAAAGTAGGAAAATTAAGAGGAAAAAACTATATTTGAACGATTATTGCACCTAATAACGCTATATAATTAATAAATCATAAGATATGAGAATCGCAGAATCAGAACTTATAATCAACGGTGACGGGTCGGTATTCCACCTTCACCTTCGTCCTGAGGAACTCGCGGACAATGTCATTCTTGTGGGTGACCCGGGAAGAGTGGACATGGTTGCAGAGTATTTTGAGGAGAAGGAATTCCGTCACGCATCACGTGAATTTGTGTCGGTGACAGGTAAGTACAAGGGTGTCAGGATGACAGTTCTTTCGACCGGAATCGGAACCGATAACATCGATATCGTAATGAATGAGCTTGATGCTCTCGCAAATATCGACTTCGAGACCCGCGAGGTAAAGCCAGAACATCGTACCTTGAATATCATCCGTATCGGTACTTCAGGAGCGATCCAGCCTGATATTCCTCTCGGAGCGTTTGTCTTCTCACACATTTCAGTGGGATGCGACGGCCTCATGAACTGGTATGCAGACCGTGATAAAATTTCACTTCTTGACATTGAGGAGGCATTCAAGAAACACACAAACTGGAACAAGCACCTTCCTGATCCATACTTCGTGAGAGCAGGAGAGAAGATGTCAGAGCTGTTCCGCGACTGTACTTATAAGGGTATGACAATCGCAGCTTCCGGTTTCTATGGCCCGCAGGGACGTGTACTCCGTATGCCGCTTGCAATGCCGGATATGCTTGACACCTTCGAGTCATTCCGTTTCGGTGACGAGCGTGTGACAAACTTCGAGATGGAGGGTTCTGCAATCGCAGGTATTGCCGCTCACCTCGGTCACAACGCAGGTACAGTATGCTGTATCATCGCACACAGGCATCACAAGGCAAGTAACCCGGATTATAAGCCGCAGGTAAGAAAGCTTGTGGAGCTTGTTCTTGACAAGCTCGCAGAGTAAATATTGAAAGGCTGGTCATGACCAGCCTTTCATATTTTATTTTCCGTACATGTCCTTTCTGGACTGAGGCCCTCCTCCTCTATATACGTCAGGATCGGATATCCATGCCTCGATTATTCTTTCCTTATTCTGCATTACGTTCTTCTCGAGGAATTCCTTCTGGATGTTGAGGGTTGTCTCCATTGATCCGGCTACTTCATGACCATAGTCAATGAAATGGAACATGTTGTAGTTGAATCCGAACTTCTTGAATCTTTCTACAAGTTTTCCGCCTCCAAAGAATCCAAGGTTGAATACTTTGATCTGCTTGTAAGGAACCAGGCTGTCACTTGTTCCGTGGAGCATGAGTGTCGGTGCCGGTCTGTTCTTGTAGTCCACCTTTCCTTCTCTTGAAAGGATCGCTCCGGCGAATGACATCACACCTGCATAGTTGAATCCCTGAGGCAGTACTGATGCCCACGCTGTCTGATTGCTGATTTCATACTCAGCCTGCATTACTGAGATCGCTCCTGCGGAAGATCCGCTTATTACAATGTTATCAGGATCAACATTCAGCTGCTCTGCGTTTTCAATGATGAAGTTTGTAGCGCTGAAAAGGTCTTCGACGGCCATGTGTATCGCCTTGTCAAGTACGTTGACCTGAGCTATACCTACTTTGTCTGATCCCTTGAGGCCAAGTCTGTAGTCAATGGATATGATTCCGTAACCGTCATCTGTCATCTGTTTGAACCACTTGTGGTAGTCGGCGTCATCTCGGGTTCCTCCTACAAATCCGCCGCCGAACATGAAGATGATGGTCGGCTTCCTGATGCCTCCGATAGATGTCTCGCTGCCTTTTGCAGGGTTGTATACATCAAGGAACAGATTGCAGGTGTCTCTCTCTACGTAAAGATAGGTGCCGTCTGGCGAGATAGTCTGTGTCTGTGCTTCAGCTTTTGTAAATGCCGACGTAGCAAGCAGTCCGGCTGTGATAATCATTGCTGTTTTCTTTAACATATCAGTTCTGTTTATTTTCCTCCTGTTATTAGTTTCTCTGATGGTATAAGCCTCTGGATGGCCTTTATATGACCGAAGAATCTGAAGGCTATCACGCGGACTACTGTGTAGCATGGGATGGCTACGATCATTGCAAGAGGGCCTCCGATGTGTCCTACGATAAGCAGGACTATGAAAATTTCAAGCGGCTTGGCCTTGATGCTTGTTGAATATATTACCGGCTGGTAGAAGAAGTTGTCGATCAGCTGTGTGAAGCAGAAGATTGCAATAAGGATAGCTGTGAACAGCCAGAAGTTCACATCGAGACCGACAGGTGTGATGCTGGTGTACTTGATCACCAGACCCAGCACTGTTCCTAATGCACCTCCCATCAGCGGACCTACGTATGGTATTATATTCAGGATGCCTGTAAGGAAGGCGATGCCGATTGCCGCGTTGAAGCCGAGTCTTGCTATGAACATCAGTCCGATGAAGTTCACAAGAGCTACACCGGTAACCTCGATCATGACTCCTATGAAATAGCGTGAAAGGAGATGGCCGATGTCTGAAATGGCTTTTTCGGTTGTCTTCTCGTGTTTGTCCGGCACTAAGGCACATACGATACTTGTGAACAGACCGTCATCCTTAATGAAGAAGAAAGATATGAAGACGACAGAAAAGAGACCGACGCCAAAGCTGGTAAGGAACGAGGTCGCAGATCCGATGACCGAAGATATTGTGGACACGTTGAAGATGTTCTGCAGCTCTTTTACCGCGACTACTTCAAGACGGAAGTTCTCACCCAACTGAGGGAAGGTGTTTCTGAGGAACTCGTTCAGGTTTGCCAGAGGTACCGCAATACTGCCGGCTGAGCTTTCGAGAGTGCTTATCGAGATCCCTTTGAGGATTCCGCTCACGATAGGGAAGAGCATGGTTACCACGCTGATCAATATGGTCATAGTGAAGAACAGCGTAAGCGCTGCCAGCATCCAGTCAGGAGCTCTTCTTCCCTTGATCTTAAGTTTCTTCAACAGCCCCATTACAGGCTTGCCGATGAGTGAGACCACAACTGCGACCAGTACATATATAAGTACGCTTCTGAAGTACCAGCACAGGCCTGCAACTATAGCTGCTCCTGCAGCCATAATTATGTACTTGGCAAGCTTGTCGGTGTATCTTTCATTCTGTTCCATATCCATCTTTTTAAAGTCGATGCACCTACAAATATAGTGAAAGCTTTCGTTATTTTGCAGTTTTGTGTTGCTTGTGCCTTATGTTGGCACACTGTGGCTGTACCTTTGCATCAACAAAACAACAGAACACTTTAAAAGACACGGTTATGAATACAGAAAACACCCTCGCTTTCATCAACTCAATGATCTCATCAGAAACTTCTTACAGAACATTGGTCGATATGATCAACGAAATGGATCTTGAACTTATGGACATAAGCCTCGTCTAACGCCACTGAACCTTAGTCGACTCTTTGTCTTCTGACAAGCTGACGCTGATCTTTGTGTGGGCTGAGGCCTTCTTGCCTGAAAGCATTCTCTCAGCGATGATGTGCTCTGACACAGGGTCCTCGATGTATCTCTGGACAGCTCTCTTAAGCGGTCTGGCTCCATAGCTCGGGTCATAGCCTGCTTCTGCAA
Source organism: uncultured Bacteroidales bacterium (assembly GCA_947367375.1). GTDB lineage: Bacteria > Bacteroidota > Bacteroidia > Bacteroidales > UBA932 > Cryptobacteroides. Next base: position 10,206 of record CANBDZ010000074.1, read on the forward strand.
CAAACCTCTTGGCCGTTGCTGTGACATTGAGCTCGAATCCGGCTTCCTTGACGCGCTGCTTGAGTCCCTTGAGCTCGATGTCAATGATCTTGGCAAGGTCGTCCTTGGTCAGAGGATTGAAGAACACCTGTTCGTCAACTCGGTTGATGAATTCCGGTGGGAAAGCTTTCTTGACTGCTTTTTCCAGAACAGTCTTCTTATTGTTGCGGACATTCTGACCGGAAGTGCTGAATCCCATGCCGTTACCATATTCCTCAAGCTCGCGGCTGCCGACATTTGAAGTCATTATGACTATGGTGTTTCTGAAGCTTACGGTGCGGCCTGTACTGTCGGTGAGTCGTCCTTCGTCAAGTACCTGCAGCAGGAGGTTGAATACGTCAGGATGTGCCTTTTCCACCTCGTCAAGAAGTACGACGCAGTACGGTTTTCTCCTCACTCTTTCGCTGAGCTGGCCGCCTTCTTCGAATCCGACATATCCCGGAGGAGCTCCGATGAGTCTGGACACATTGAACTTCTCCATATATTCGCTCATATCGAGACGTATAATGTTCTCTTCCGAGTCAAAAAGGTACTCGGCGATTGACTTTGCCAGCTGTGTCTTTCCTACTCCTGTAGGACCGAAGAACAGGAAGGTTCCGATCGGTTTGTTCGGGTCTTTGATGCCTGCTCTGTTGCGCTGGATGGCACGTACGACCTTGTCGACCGCCTCGTCCTGGCCTATGATTCTGCGGCTGAGTTTCTCCTTCATTTTCAGGAGCTTACTTCCTTCGCCTTCTGCGATTCTTCCTGAAGGTATGCCGGTCATCTTGGATATGATTTCAGCCACATCCTCTGCTGTGACGTGGCCGGTGCTCTTTGGATTCTTCAGCCTTACCATTGAGCCTGTTTCGTCCATAGCATCGATTGCCTTGTCGGGCAGGCAGCGGTCTGTTATATACCTGTCTGACATTCTCACACAAGCCTCGATGGCTTCGTCTGTGTAGATGACATTGTGGTGTTTCTCGTAATTGGTCTTGAGACGGTCGAGGATAGAGATAGAATGTGCTATGTCGGTGTGTTCCACAGTGATTTTCTGGAATCTTCTGTCAAGGGCTCCGTCCTTCTCCACGATCTTTCTGAACTCGTCCATTGTGGTCGCTCCGATGCACTGGATCTCGCCCCTTGCAAGTGCCGGTTTCAACATGTTGGCAGCATCAAGGCTGCCGGAAGCTCCGCCTGCTCCGACGATGGTGTGGAACTCGTCGATGAACAGGATTACATTCGGGTCATCTGCTGCTGCCTTAATGATGGTCTTGAGCCTTTTTTCAAAGTCTCCGCGGTATTTTGTGCCTGCTACAATGGAGCCTAAGTCCAAGGAGATCAATCTCTTGTCTGCAAGTGCCGACGGAATCTGTCCAGTAGCGATCTTTATCGCAATTCCCTCTACAATCGCTGATTTTCCTACTCCCGGATCGCCCACCAGCATAGGGTTGTTCTTCCTTCTTCTTCCCAGGATCTGGATCACTCTCTGGATCTCATCCTCGCGTCCTACAAGCGGGTCGAGCTTTCCTTCGCGGGCTGCCTGGGTGATGTCATAACCGAATTCTTCAAGAGGCGGCTGTGCCGGCTCTTCCTTGGCATTTTCATCAGATGCAACTGCCCTTATCCTGATTCGTGGAGTTTCCTCATCCTCCTTTTCCGGAGTCTCTTCCTCCTGGGTTCCTCTGTCAAGCATATCGCATTTGTCCAGGTACCTGAAGATGTTTCCGTACTCGAGTCCGGTGTCCTTGAGATAAGTGCTTCCGTAAGACCCTCCGGCTCTTGTGAGGGCGAGCAGCAGATGCTGCGAGGACGCCTGCCTGCTGTGTACTTTGGCCGCTTCAAGAAGAGTGAAGCTGAGCACGTTCTGAGCTCCTCTTGAAAAGCTTACGTTGTCGATCTCTGAGTAGGGGATGTGTTCGTTTGTAAA
>CANBDZ010000075.1 GCA_947367375.1 uncultured Bacteroidales bacterium
TGGTAGGCAAGTTTGGATAAGGGATAGTAGCCATAGGACGGTCGTTTGGACCAAAGCTACCGTGACCAGGGTTCACATAGAACTTAATGCCAGTCAAATCCTTTGCTGACATTGACATACATAGCAGCATTGCTGCAAGAATCATAAAAATCTTTTTCATAACATTTAAGGTTTTAGTATTCGTCTGCAAATTTATCATTTATTTTGACAAACTGCCTATTCTTAGTAATTTTGTGCCTCATATTTAAACCATAAGACCTTTCAATCCTATGCCGCCAGTAGACAATGCTTACAAACTCCGCAATCAGGAATTCCTTCAGGAGTATGCCCAGAGACCGGGTGTGAAGATCATGTTCAACGGTGTTATGTACCGTGAAATAACAAAGGGAAACGGCCCTAAGCCGTCTCCCAAGAGTTTTGTGACTGTCTATTACATAGGTAAGCTGATCAACGGAAAGATCTTTGACCAGACTCAGAAAGGCCGTCCTGCAACGTTCCGCCTGAACGAACTCATCACCGGTTGGATCACAGCTATGCGTGAGATGCCGAGCGGTTCGAGATGGGAAGTCGTGATTCCATATAACCTTGGCTACGGCTCGCGCGCCTGCGGCAACATCAAGGCCTTCTCTACATTGATTTTCGATATTACTTTGTTGGACGTCAGATAGTTACTTGCCGCACACCTCGAGAAGGTGAGGTTTCAGCATAGATGTCCAGAGGAGGTATCCGTCCCTGTTTATATGAAGGTTGTCCGATTCGAAAAGTTCAGCCTTTACACTTCCGTCTTCGTTTATAAGCAATGAGTTCACATCCACAAATGTGACCTGGCTGCTGCTTTCTGCGAAGTCCTTCATTATGTCGTTTACAAGCTTCTGCTTGTCTCTCAGCCCGGCTCTGAGCTCTGAGTATTTCCATGAAAGGAAGTATACAGGGATGCCCGGATAGTCCTGATCCAGTCTCTGAAAGAGCATTCTGTAATGGTCGAACACCTCTCCGACTGTCATGTCTCCTTCTTTCCATCCGCAGATGTCGTTGTCGCAGAACACTACAAAGGCCTTCGGGTTATATTCTGCCATAATGCGGCTGTAGTTGTAGTGGATGTCTCTGATGCTTGCTCCGCCGTAGCCTCTGTTCACCACGCTGAGCGGTGCCATCATCTCGGCAAGGCCGTTCCAGAATCTGATGGAAGAACTTCCGAAGAAGACAACGTCCACATCCTTTGGCTCGGTTTCAGCCCTTGCGTCAAGTTCCTGCAACTGGTCTTCGTATCTGAGGATCCATTCCATATCTGCGTCTTTAGTGACAGGGATACAGCCTTTGATGTGATAGACAGACGTGCTGTCATTCAGGATTTCTACTGTTCCTTCTGTAGTGCCGCAAGAGTGATTCTGAGGAGCACCTGCGCAAGCTGTAAGCAATGCGGCTGCGATTAAAGTAAAAGTTTTATTCATAGTGGTTAAATTATTTTACCAGAACTTGTTAAGTTCTTCGTTGTATTTAAATCCTGCAGCAGAAAGAGTCTTTTCAAGCTCGTTTCTGTCGATGTCCAGATCCTCGCACAAAGCATCGAGGTCGGAGTAAAAATCCCTCAGTTTCATATTGATGACGCTCATAAGCATCATCGGGTCTTTTGGAAGTTCAAGCATAATAATAATGTCTTTATCAAGGCAAACTTACGAAATATTTCGTATATTCGTTGTTCTATTCTAAGATTGTTATGGTTAAAATATTCTGTAAAAATACACAGTCCAGCAAGACCTTCCCTGAAGGTACTTCTCTGCTGGAGATGCTTCCAGCCTTTGAACAGGAGTTTGAAACTCCTTATCCCATTCTCGCAGCCAAAGTGAACAATGTCTGCCAGGGACTGAAGTATCGTGCTTTCAACAGCCGTCAGGTAGAATTCCTTGACTACACATCCTATGCAGGACGAAGCGTTTACTGCAATTCGTTGTGTTTCCTTTTCTGCAAGGCAGCCCAGGACATCTTCCCAGGAGGAAAAGTCACCCTTCGCAGACCGATTTCAAAGGGCTATTTCTGCTCTGTGAAAAAGAATGACGGCACAGAGCTTACACATAACGATCTTGATCGTATCAAGGTGAGAATGAAGGAGATAGTCGATGCTGATCTTCCGTTCCGCAGGTATGAGGTCCAGAGAGAGGAAGCGATCGAGCTTTTCCGCAGCCTCGGTTACGATGACAAGGTAAAGCTCCTGGAAACATCTGCAGATGTCTATGTGAACTACTATACTCTTGGTGATACGCCGGACTACTATTATGAGGCCCTTTGCTCAAGCACAGGCTGTCTCAAGGTCTGGGACGTGTCAATGTACAGAGGTGGTCTTTTCTTGAGAGTGCCGAACAGACACAATCCGGAGGAACTTGCACCGTTTGTGGAGCAGCCTAAGACGTTTGAGGTATTCCATGAGAACCTGAAATGGAACAAGATCATGCGTCTTGACAATGTCGGAGATGTGAACCTGGCTTGCAAAAGAGGGGAGGCATCAGACCTTATCATGATAGCAGAGGCCCTTCAGGAGAAGAAGATCGTCCAGATCGCAGAGGAGATCGAGAGAAGGGTAAATCAGCCGGATCCTGTGCGTATCGTACTTATTACAGGACCAAGTTCAAGTGGAAAGTCCACATTCTGCAAGCGTCTCAGCATCCAGCTTAAGGCTTGCGGTATCCGTCCGATTTCATTCTCTACAGATGACTATTTTGTAAACCGTCTTGACACTCCGCGTCTTCCGGACGGCTCGTTTGACTTCGACAATTTCGACACAGTAGATCATCAGTATCTTCAGAGCGACGTGATGAAACTCCTTGCCGGAGAGACCGTGGATGTGCCTGAATATAACTTTGTTACAGGTCTCAGAGAGTTCAATGGCAAGAAACTCAAGCTCGAACCGGGATCCATCCTTCTCATCGAAGGTATCCACGCTTTGAATCCTCGTCTGACTGACAAGGTGGCGGAGTCATATAAGTACAGGATCTTCATCAACACGATCACCAGCATATCCCTTGATGACCACAACTGCATTCCTACCAGCGACAACCGCCTTCTCCGCCGAATCGTGCGCGACTTCAATAAAGGAGCGTTCACAGCGCAGGAGTCGATCATGCACTGGCCGAACGTACGTCGCAGCGAGGTTAAGTGGATATATCCTTATCAGGAATGTGCTGACGTCCTCTTCAACTCGGCCTATCTCGTGGAGTTTGCAGTGATCCGCGCTCACGCTGAGCGTATCCTTATGACGGTTCCTAAAAACTGTCCGGAGTACAGCGAAGTCCACCGCCTCAAGAAATTCCTCAGTTACTTTGTGCCTGTTTCCGATAAGGACGTGCCGGCAACATCGCTCCTGCGCGGCTTCATCGGCGGCAGCAGCCTTTAAATATATGAATCTATGATCAGACTTGACTGTGATTATATGGAGGGAGCCCATCCGAAAGTGCTCCAGAAACTCATCGAGACCAATGAAGTCTCGACTCCCGGATATGGTAATGATGCGTTCACAGCTGCAGCGAAGGACAAAGTCCGTCAGGCCTGCGGCTGTCCTGATGCTGATGTGTATTTCCTCGTAGGTGGCACACAGACAAACGCTACTGTCATCGACGCCCTTCTTGCACGTCACGAAGGTGTCATCGCTGCTCAGAGCGGACATATCAATGTCCACGAGTCAGGTGCGATCGAGGCTACCGGCCATAAGGTCCTCACGCTGCCGCATCACGACGGCAAGCTGAGTGCTGAGGAGGTCGAGAAGTTCATTGACGAATTCTACGCAGACGAGACATATGAACATATGGTCGCTCCGGGAATGGTATATATATCCAACCCTACCGAATATGGAACTGTGTACACATTGGAGGAACTTGCCGACCTGAGCACAGTGTGCGAACAGGCAGGAATTCCTTTATATATGGACGGAGCCCGTCTTGCATATGCCCTTGCTGCAGAAGGTAACGATGTGACACTTAATGATGTAGCTCGTCTTTGTGACGTTTTCTACATAGGTGGAACAAAGGTCGGAGCCCTGTTCGGAGAAGCTGTCGTGGCGTCGCCGGGCTGGCTGCCTCACTTCACTCCGCTCGTCAAGCAGCACGGTGCCCTCCTTGCAAAAGGACGCCTTCTCGGAGTCCAGTTCGACGCTCTCTTCGCTGACGGTCTGTATGAGAAAATCGGCCGCCACGCCGTGGCTCAGGCTGTCCGCATCCGCGACGCCTTCACAGCCGCCGGTTATCCGCCGTTCATCCCGTCGCCGACAAACCAGCAGTTCTTCCGTCTCCCGAACGAGATCATCGACACATTGTCAGACGCTTTCACCTTCGAGTACTGGGGACCGAGCGGCGAGACAATCTCAGACATCCGCATCGTAACCAGCTGGGCAACCCGTCCCGAAGACGTGGATGCCTTCATTGAAAGAATACAAAACCTCTAAATACAAGAAAGACCTGCAGGTCTTTTCATTTTTATCTCGGCTCGTAGCGACGCCAGAACTGAAGCATCTCGACATAGACAAGAGGGGCTTGCATCGTTTCGCCGTACACTGTGGTAACCTCTGTCAGGTAGCGTGAGTCCTGAACCTCGAAGTTGTGAGGGGAGGATGCGTCTGTGTGGAACAATCTCAGTTCGCAGACCTGACCTGCGTTCTTCATCATCTGGTACATCAGTTCCGAGTTCCTTCTGTATGGGACCACGTTGTCTTCGTAGCTGCTGAATATCTTGACAGGGGCTTTTGCCTTATATCTCAGAGTTGAGTACAGGGCCGCTTCTGCCTCATCATATTTTACGCTCGGACTGATGTGGCTTACGCTGAACAGCACATCCTTGTCAGGTAAGTTTTCTATGCCTCTCCAGAATGGGGTAGATCTTACGAGGTAGTCGAAATTGTCATAGAGGTACTGGAACTCTTCGTCTGTCAGCTTTTTGTTTGATCCCCATGTAGGAGGAGTACCCTGGAATCCCATCTTCTGAGCGCAGAAACTTTTTCTGCCTGAGCTGATGTAGCTCCACAACCACAGTGGATTGGTGCAAGGAGCAAGAGGACAAGCAGCGAGTACAGGGATATGTGACTGCAAGAGCTCAAAGCACATTCCGCCTCCCATAGATCTACCTCCGACGAACACGCCGTCCTGACATATATTATATGCGTTTATAACCCAGTTATATGCGCTCTCGTATGCTTGGCGGGCCTGAGGGATGTAGAAATGCTCGTTGGTGTTGTCAAACGGGTTGCCCTCGATGTCCATCACTGCGTAGCCCTCTTTCAGCCAGTATTCAGGCTGGACATGACTTGAAGAAGAGAATCTTGTGACTGTAGAAGGATAGTTGATTCCTGCTCCGTGGCAATAGATGATCAGTCTGGTTGGTTTTCCAATGTTTGAATAGGTTTCCGGAAGCACCAGCAGACCATAGTCCTTCATATATGTTCCCTGATCCTGCAGCTTCCAACTGTCATCGTCAGATGTGTTGGTTCCAGAGACATTGACAGGAATTGTAAGCTGCTGATAACCGTTGTCGGATGGTCTGATGTTGTAGAAATCTTCAGCTCCTACATTCTTGACTATCACGTGAGGTTTAGGGAAATCACAGATCGAAGAATTCTTTCGGAACATCAGCCTTATATACTTGCAATTTGATTTCAGGGTAAATTTCATGTCCTGATCTGTCTTGAGAACAGTCCAGGATGTTAATCCCAAAAATGCGAAATCTTTGTCATACTGAGCTATTTGGACTTCGCAATCAGAAGATACACAAAGGGTTACTTCAGATGTTACAGTGCTCATAAATCGTGGCGTACGATAATAAGCAAGCCCCCAGTCATAAACTCCGAATCCTCCTGAATTATTTATCGGACCGATTTCTACATAAGGCGATTTGGTGTATCCTTCATTCTGCTGATTCTTGATAGGGATGACGATCTCGCTTCCGTCACCCAAAGTCAGGTACACATAATCGCTGTCATAAGTCACATCCAGGAAAAGCGGGGGAGCGACCTCCTCTTCCTCCTCTTCAACGATTTCCATCCATGAATTGCCGTTGTCATATGATATATACCATACGCCTTCGGCGATTCGGAACTGTGGGGTGATATATTTGCCGTTGCCTCCGTCGTCGTACGCCGCCGGAATCTTGTTGCCCTCCTCGTCGGTGAGCCACTCCTCGTCGGCTGTCCAATAGTACTGCCCGTCAGACGCTTTCTTAATGCCGATCTTAGGAGTACTTCCATCGCTTCCGTTTGATCCGTGATATATGGTCACAGTGCCGCTTTGTGCGAAAGTAATCGAGTAACCTACCTCGACTCCGTCCTCCATAATCTTCACTATATCAGTCACATAGTCGTTTCCCTCCAGTGCCTCCAGCACAGCCTGCATAGCCTCGACATTGCTGTTCAACTTCCTGCACTCCGCCTCCAGTTGCTGGATACGATTCTCGTGGTCACGCAACTGTTCCCAGATCTCTTCGTGATCAAACCTGCCGCACGAAAGCACAGCAAGGAATGATAATGTGAATAACAGTATTTGTTTCATCGTGTGGTTTTAGACTTTCTGTAAATTACTATGTAAGTTCGGCTTTTCCTGCCTCTTGTCTGCGTCGCGGTCTGATTTATTCTGTTTGTGTTTCCGATGTCGAGATCCTCAGATCAGCAGGGAAGTAGAGGCCGTATCCTGTTGCTGAGACTGAGGCGTTGAGGTTGTTTCTTGAGTGGGCTACAACGAGGTATTTCGCACCAGTTGGGATCTCTGTTGTCAGGGTCTGGCCTTTTTCCACCATTATGCGTGTGCCGCAGATGTCATTCAGTCTGTCGTTCTTGAAGAACTGGAAGTAGGAGTTGAATCCTTCCTGGGCTGTGACTGATATGGTCTTGTAGGCGCTTATGTCGACAGGGAGGTAGCAGCAGTGGTAGTCAGCATCATCTCCTATGGCGACTTTTGTGGTGCCGTCGTTGATCCAAGTGTCTTTGAGGTAGACGAAGAGATCTTTTGTCAGGACACCGTCAGAAGGGATCTGTACGCTTTCAGGGCTTCCTGCGTCTGAGAGTACATAGCCGACGTTCCATCCGATTGAAGTACTATTGTTGTACCTGTAGGCAGCTCCGCCTTCAAGATTGATAGGAGCTCTTGAATAGAATTCCTTATTGCCGGCTGCAGTTCCGAAATAGAAGTTGTAGTCCCTCTTGGGGGCAACAGTCGATGGCTCGAAGATAAGATACTGATTCTCAGAGAGTACAAATGAAGATGAGAGCTTTACTGTGACGATTTCCTTCTTGTTTGATGATTTCTGGAAAGTACCGGTGTAGACTTTGCTGACATCAGCCGCTCCGAATTCGTCGATCACTCCGACTGTCACTTTGCCGCTTGTAGATGTGGTAGCGAACTGTACAGCATTGATAGGCACTCCTCGGATAGCATTCACGTCGTCTTCGTGTGAGTAGAACCATCCGTTGGAAACATTGCTTGTGTTGCAGTCATTACTGTGTGACGTCGATGCTGACTTCACATACCAGATGCCATCTGAGGCTGTTTCACCCTCTTCAGGGTCTGAGTCATTATCGAATATGGATCCATACTTGCTGATAGGGTAGTAAAGCCCGAGATAATAAGGATCGTACATTGTCGGTTCGATGCCGTTGTTTGCATAGAAAGCCACATTCTTTCCAGCATCTGTACCGAGGATATTATATCCTTCCTGGGTGTAATGCCAGTCATCCCTCATCAGGCCGTCATCCACAAAACCTGCAGTGAGGGTCGATGCCATCACGAATTCCGTGTACTGCTGGCACAGCTCTGTCTGAGCCTTGAGTGGATTGTTGTTGGTAGTTGCTGTCCCGCCCTTAGGCTGTCCGACTCGGAGCATCATACAGTGGGTTACTCCTGTCTTCTTGATCATCTCCTTGACGATGCTGATCATATTGGACTTATACTGATCTACAGTCATTCCTCTGTCGCTTTCGCCCTGAAGCCAGAACATATAATTGTTTCTGATTATATATCCATTTTCAGTAAGCCATTGTTCAGCAGCGAGTTGTCTTTGGATGGCATCATTAAGAGGCTTGCCTCCGACCTTCCAGAATGTTGTCGATGTACCTCCTTTTGAGCAGGAAACTCCCACTACAGGAACCTGGGTATGTTCATAGTAAGCAATGGTCAATGCCGCTACAGACGAGCCTTTGCGCTTAGGACCGTTGTCGCCTATTCCGTCATAAACGCCGCTCGCAGAATTATCCTCATCAAAGCCGAAAGGCTCAACCATATGCAGGAGTTCACCAGGTCTGCTGATGGCTTTATATTCGTAGCCCCATCCCTCCGGAACTTCAGGTGCCAGCGAAGCGTCGCCGCGTCCCGACATGTTCGATTGTCCCATAAATATAAAGAGGTCAACAATACGGGAGTCGATTCCTACAGGAATCTTCACCTCAGTACCATCTGACAGCGTAAGCGTCAGATACTCATTGTTATATACAACCGATTTGAAGAATGGGTCTGCCTTCTCCTCGTCGTTTTCGCTGATTTTTCCGATCTCCATCCAGGAGTTGCCGTTGTCATATGAGATATACCATATGCCTTGAGCGATTCGGAACTGAGGGGTGATATATTTACCATCGCCGCCGTCGCTGTGCGCCGCCGGTATCTTCTCGCCGGCTTCGTCTTTCAGCCACTCGTCGTCAGCGGTCCAGTAATATTCGCCGTCAGCAGCCTTCCTGATGCCGATCTTTGGAGTACTTCCGTCAGCTCCGTTTGAGCCGTGATATATGGTCACAGTGCCGCTTTTAGCGAATGTAATGCTGTAACCTACCTCGACGCCTTCCTCCATAATCTTCACGATGTCAGTGATATAGTCGTTCTCCTTCAGAGCCTCCAGCACTATCTCTATCGCTTGGATGTTGGTATTCAGCCTCTTGCACTCAGTCTCCAGCTTCTCGATGCGCTCTTCATGTTCGTGCAGTTCGTCCCAGATGGCTGAGTCATCGAATCGCTGACAGGCGAAGGCTGCAGTGAGTGATAATAATATGATGGCTATTCTTTTCATATTTCCTTACCAATATAATGTTGTCTCCTGGCTGCCGAAGTCGGCTATTGCCTTTTCTCCAGCGAGCTTGTGGCCGGCTGCATTCAGATGGGTGCCGTCAGGTGCAAAGGTCTTCAGATTCTCGTGTGTAACTCCGCAGGCTGCAAGATCAAGCAGGCCGCAACCGAAGAACTCTGCACATTCTCTGATTGCGTTATTGAAGCTGACCATAGATTTGCCGCCATAACAAGGAGGGAAAGTGTTCTTGCTGCCTCTGTTGTTATAGGTAATGGTACACAAGTATATCTTTGCCTTTGGATATGCTTCACGCATTTTCTTGACAGTCAGGGACACTGCTTCCTTTATTCCGAAATACGATCCTACAACGTCTGTCGTTGGATAGGTCCAGGTTTCCGGATTGTCGAAGAAGCCGTCTGTAATGAGTGTACCCTGTCCGTGGCTCCAGTCATTGCATCCTCTTGCTATGATGATGTAGTCTGGAGCTGTTCTCTCGTTAGAACCCGGCTTGCGGACACCGCATTTCCTTACCTGCGAATCATGCCAGGCATAGCTGTTCACGAGTCGTGGGGTAGTGGTCTCGTGAGAACTGATAGACGAACTTGACCAACATACCGGAACAGGTTCCATATTGTAGGCTTCAGCTAGCCACAACCACCAGGTCTTCAAGCTGTTAGGGTTGTAGTTGTAGACCCTTCCCACTTTCTTTCCGATGTCTTCAGCAGTAGGCGTGAATGTGATGAGCTTGCCGTTGTCAGCTTCCGTATATGTCTGTCCTCCAAGTACAAACTCGATTGCCGGTCCTGTGGTCTTGCTGCCGTCGTTCGTGTCGTGGACATCATAGTAAGTGAGGTAGGCATTGAGTTCCACTCCTACGTCTTCAGGACCGATCTCCACTTCTACAACATTGCAGTAATCTCCTGAGTTTCCGTGAGTTCCGATGCTGTCGCAAAGCACTGCAAACCTCTTTTTAGGACCGTCAGAAGTGTCGGGAACGTTTGGAATGGTAGGGGATTCCGGTTTTCCGTCTATTATGAAGATGAAATCATAGGTGTCCTCAATCTGAAGGTTAGGGCCTCGTGCCCAGCTTCCTCTGACATAGACAGCCTCGTCATACTTCTCATCCAAAGTGATGTAATAGGTCTCAATGTTTCCTGTTCCCGCAATCGACAGATGCTCGATGAACTTCTTGTCTGCATCGTAGAAGCCGATACTGTAGTAGTTGCTGACAGGTCCCATTCGGCCGTGGTAATATATAGTTTCAGCTTCAGTTATGTCTATATATTCAGTTGTCCTTGTGACGTTGGTGCCAGGATTGTGAGCGGTCAGCACGCCGTTATGTCCTAAATATCCGTCATATGAGAAAGGGTACTCAACTGCCTTTCCAGGAGGCTCCAGACCTCGTGGAATGGATATGACGGTGCCGTCGCTGAGGGTCAGGTGGATATATTCCTCATCATATGTAACCTCCTTGAAGAACTGGCCGGCCGCGGCCTCACCTTCATCTTCACCTTCTTCCTCGCCGCTGTTTTCCTCGTCATCAGCCATCATCTCCTTCCAAGAGTTGCCGTTGTCATATGAAATATACCATACGCCGTCAACAATCCTGAACTGAGGGGTGATATATTTGCCGTCTCCTCCGTCGTTGTGCGCCGCCGGAATCTTCTCCCCGTTCTCATCTGTCAGCCACTCATCATCAGCTGTCCAGTAATACTCTCCGTCAGAAGCCTTCCTGATGCCGATCTTAGGTGTGCTTCCATCGCTTCCGTTTACTCCGTGATAGATGCTCACAGTACCGCCCTTGGCAAACGTAATCGAGTAACCAACCTCGACCCCGTTCTCCATAATCTTCACTATGTCAGTCACATAGTCATTTCCTGCCAAAGCCTCAAGCACAACCTGCATCGCCTCGACATTGCTGTTCAGCATCCTGCAGTCCGCCTCCAGCTGCTCGATTCGGCTCTCATGATCACGAAGCTGCTCAAGGATGGCTTCGTAATCAAATCTTTCACAGGACACTGTGGCAAGAAGCGCAGTAAAAGCAAATACTATCAGTTTCTTCATATCAATATAGATTCTGAGGATATACAAATGGAATGTTCAAGTCATATGCAAACCTGCACACGTCTTCTACATTCTTGGAATAGTCGGTAAGTTCTGAATTTTTATATATGTACGATTCGTGTGTGAACCACACAAATGGTCTGAAACAGTCTGCATAGGAGTAGTTGCTGAGGAATGATTCCATTTTCTCATACATTCCATCGACTGCATTAAGGAATTCTCCTCTGTAATTTGTTCTGTAGATGGTCAGGCCGTTTTCTGTGTCCTCAAATTTTGACTTGTTTATGAGGATTGAGTTCTGTTCTTCTGTAAGATGGTAGGAGAGTCTCTTGTCATCGGCTCCCAGGAAACCTAAGGCACCGCATTTGGCATCACGCATTCCTTTTACAGATTCAAGGTTGCCTGCAAAGTTGTGCAGGCGCGGGATCCTGTCTATGGACTGGTGGCTTCCTGTTATTCTTATGATGTTGGTGACCAATGTGTTCCAATCTTTCTGAGCATTGTCGTATGTGTCAGAGGCGTAGTTGTGCCCCGGAGTCTTTGCGTGCAGACCGAACTTCAGCCAATGACGGGCATCGAAGAATTCCTCCTTATAGGTGTCCGGTACAGCCGATAGTTTGCTCAGGTTATATACATAAAGACTGAATTTCGCACCATACTCTCTGTGCAAATCCTGCAGCCATCCGAAGAAAGGCTCGTCGAACAGGCTTTCGTAGGTGTTTGTCGACAGATTTGTGATGCTGGCCACCACGTCGTCAAACGAGATATGGATGGAATAATCATCTTCTGGGTACTCCTGAGCCTGTTTTGTCGGGATGCTGACAGGGGTTCCGTCCGCCAGAACTATATACAGATAACTGCCGTCGTAGGTCACATCCTTGAACAGCAGGTTGCTCTCTGTGCTGCCTTCTTCAGTATTCAGGCTGATCTCTTTCCAAGTGTTGCCGTTGTCATATGAAATATACCATACGCCTTCGGCGATGCGGAATTGTGGGGTGATATATTTCCCGTCGCCGCCGTCAACGA
>CANBDZ010000076.1 GCA_947367375.1 uncultured Bacteroidales bacterium
AATCCGCATCCGAAAAACGTGTTGTCCCGATCTATTCCGATTTTGGTAAAGGCCCTTCCCCATTCTCCAATCTGATAGGATGGAGCAAGAATTGCGGCGGCTCCGCTGAGGTATGTGTCTCCGAATCTGGCCGAGAGGTCGAGGTCAACCGTGAGGTTTCCGAAGGTGAAGCGGTTGCCGAGCGCGACGGCAGGAATCATTCCTCTGTCTTTTCCCCACAAGTTGGCGGTCCAATAGGATTCGAATCCTTCCCAGCTGCCTCTCCATCCTGCCGCGATGGAAACATTTTCATCTGAAAGGGGAGAGCTGGCCACCTGAAGCAGGAATTCGTGATCTTCTGCAGGGTACCACGCAGCTGAAACGCCCCACTGCCAGCAGTCGAATTCGTTGTAGAAAGCGGAATTCATATCGTAGTAGGAGTCGAGGTCGTAGGCGTCATACTCAAAGCTACCGAACAGCAGGCCATCCTTGCCCGCTGTAAAGGCAAAGTCACCTGTTTCGTATGTAAGGGTGAGCCAGTTTGTTCCGTTGAATCCGGAGTTGTCTTCGTAGTAGCTTGATGCCAACCTGTGGTTGAAACTGTATGACAGACTGCTGCTGATGATTCCATCCACATTCAGGTAGAGACCGTCACCGAAAAAACGCCCGGCTCCTCCTGAGAAGTCTTGTGCGTATCCGCCTCGCATATCTAAAGATATGTCTGGAATGTAATCTACTTCCTGTGCCCTGACTGCAGAGCAGATTGTCGAAAGGACAATCCCCAAAAAGACCAGAAATCTCTTCATCTATGTACAAATAAGGTTAGTTCATCTGCATTTTAACGAAAAATCAGTCAAAATTAGAAAAAAGTTCTCGAATTATGCTCCGTTTCAGGTGCCTTTTGAGCACTTTTTCTACGAAAAAATCTTAGAAATTGATTCCGAAGGACAAAGTCGGAGTGAGACTGCGGAATGAAATCGTGGAAACGCCGGCACCGAAGGTGAAGTGTTTCCAGGATGTCAGGACTCCTGCTTCTGCACAGACGCCTTTCAGACCCTGGCCTATTGTGGCCCAGTTTCCGTCTATGTCCTGCCATAGCATCTGGTGCCTTCCATAGCCGAGTCCGGCATAGATGTCAAGCCAATCATTTATGCCATATAACGCTCCTGCAGTAATCTGAAGGGCTTTTTCTGTGCTTTCTCCATTAGGCCAGATTGAACTGCCGTTGTCAAGAATTCCTTCATCGGAGCAGGAATATGACGGGGTCACTGCATTGAAGCGGCCTGTGAATTTCGCATATCCTCCCCATCTTCCATATTGAGCTCCTGCCATTGAGCCGAATGACTCAGGAAAGAGTGAGATTGTCGGAAGAATGAAGATACGGAATTCTGCAGGATTGGTGCTGGCAGGAATGACCTCTTTCTGTAGCGGAAGAAGGAAACATTCGGAGAATGTGACAGCCTTCGGAGAAGGTAGGGTGGCGACAACTTTTGTGAGAGGTGTCTGGCTGAGAGCCAATGGTTTATCCCCTGTACGGAACCAGTTTCCGATTGCTTTGAAACGAGTTTTCTGATCCTCATTCAGCTCCGGTTCCATATCCTTGAGCAGGCGGTTCAGGTTGATGAATTTCTGCACCATGTTTTCGGCTTCGGCAGTAGAGATCCTTTCTCCGTCTTCAACCCTGTCGCGGAGGTTCAGACACTCCTCGCACGACCTCTGATATCTGTCCAAAAGTACATCTATACCAACGTTTTCCTGTGCTCGGACAGCACAGGTGGCAAGAATCAGGAACAGGATACTGAAGATATGTCGAAACCACACACTCATAACTTACAAATATATGAAGAAAAATGTCAAATAATCACTATCTTTGGCTGGATAATACCTGATTTATGTTTGGACCGTCCGGATTTTTTACGCCTGGTGGCGCTGATGACTTCATCTCTTCGCAGGAGATGGAGCTCTTCCATTCGTCCCGTGACGGCTTCAACGATATCTACAGAGTCAATAGGAACGGACGATTCTTCGTCTATAAGGCCCTCAAGCCGGAATATGTCGGTAATGTGATGTATGAGGACCTCCTCCGCAAGGACTTCAACATAGGATTCTCGCTTCAACATGGTCATATATGCCAGTATTATGCATATTCATATGTCCCTGAAATCGGCAACGTCATAGTTATGGAATGGGTTGACGGCGTCACTCTTGAGGAACTGCTGCCGAAGCTGAGGAGGGACAGGAAACTTGCGATGAAGGTGGTCGGAGAGCTCTGCGAGGCCTTGGATTATATGGCTCAGAAACAAGTGTATCATCGTGATCTCAAGCCGGAGAACATCATTGTGACTTATAATGGCAATAATGTGAAGATCATTGACTTCGGTCTCTCAGATTCTGATTCATACGGTTCGTTTAAGGCTCCAGCCGGAACCAAGGTATACGCTTCCCCTGAACTTCTTGCAGGAGAGCAGATCGACGGACGCAGTGACCTGTGGTCTCTTGGAGTAATCCTTAGAGAAATGGGATTCACAGGCAAGGCTGTGAAGAAATGTCTCAAGCGTGATAGGAATGAACGTTACAGTACCGCAGCTGAATTGTATGAGGATCTTAGCAGGAGCGTACTGGCAAGGTCAGTCAATGTTGTCGTGGCTCTTGGTCTGGTGGCCTTGGTCTTCTTATTCCTCAATCACCTCGTAAAGGATTCGCAGACTTCTGTGTCTGAGGAACCTGCAGTGCATGAAGTTGTCGTGCCGGAGGATGTGGATGCAGTTGTTGCAGATGACCCTGTTGCCGAAGATGTGGATTCTGACACTGCCGTCGTAAATAAGGAGCCTGCAGTTCCACAGCAAAAGAAAAATCCAGAGGAGTACATTGACAATGCCTCTCTGGATGCTCTTCTTAACGCCGCTTCCGGCGAGATAAAATAGATTTCTATATCTTTTTCAGATGATTTATGCCTCCGTTTCTTCCTGCTATGTAGGCCGGGGTGTACTTTCCGTCGCGTAGTATCCTTGGGACGACAAGCGGGTAACCCATAGTCACTTCATTCAGTTCAAGCACGTCTCCTGCGAGAAGCTGTGAATTCTCAGATGTTACGACTTCGAATTCGTAATTACCTTTATATCCGAGTATTACGAGGCGGTTTGGGGCCCAGCCGACAGCGATTTTGTCCCCGATTTCCAGGTCGGATGTCACAATGCATCTTGATGTGAAGAATCCTGAAACAGATACATTTGACTCCTTCAGCATTTCGCAGAACTTCTTGAAGCTGGGCTGGCCGATGTATCTTGCAAGCACATCCAGGGTCGTTATCCTCGGAGTCGGATTCATACTTACATATCCCCACAACCTTTTCAGAGTGGAAGCTGAAATCAGCTCCCTGGTCTGATGTTCGATCATCACAGACAGGGCCTCGAAGTCAGTCGATGTGGCGATTCTTCGTCCGTATGTCCTTTCTACCTCCGACAGAAGGTAAGAGAGTTCGGGAATGTTGCTTGATGCCATAATTGGTTAAATATCTTCTTCCAGAGGATAGATGTTTGCCTTGTAATTCCTCCAGTGTATGGTTATTTTATAGTCATCCAACGCTTCTGCGGGGACGTATATCTTAAGTGTCTTGTTCAACCTCGGCTCATTCAGGCAGAGGGGTGGTGTCTTCCTTCTCAAGGTCATCTTTTCGAGGGAACTCATCTCTGCGATGGCGTTCTCTCCGATCATTACCAGGTTCTTTCCTGCATGAAGCTCCTTCAACTGTGCTGCTCCTCTCATGGAGTTGGAACCGAGGGCGATGATGTTCTCCGGTATGGTGTAGGTCTCCAGGCCACCCGGTGCAAAACAAAGTACGATGTCCTCCTCCACGAGCAGTCGTCCATCCTCTGTCGCCAATGCTCCTGTAAATCTGCTTACATTAGGGCAGCGGTAGATGGCTCCGGCCTCTATTGTGTCTGCCTTTTCCGGAAAATGCAGCTCTGTCAGCTTTTCGCAATTTGTTATTGCAAATGAACTTATGCGTTTCAGACTGTCAGGCAGCTGGAGGCTTTTGAGGGCTCCCATCTGATTGAAGGCCTGTTCTTCTATGGTTCTTACGTTGTCCGGAACAATGATTTCCTCTATGCTGTCCCACTCGCTGAAGGCATCTCCTCCTATTGTCTCCAGCTGCTCCGGCAAAGTCACGCTTTTCATGCTGTGGCAGCCCGGAAGGCTGAATTCTTTCAGCGAAGTGAAGTGCTTGAGCTCGTTGAAAGACACTATGTACTTTCTGTTAGCTTCGTCACTTAACTGCTCGATCGAAGTCACTGCCGCAGCCTCCTCATAAGACAGATAACCGTCACGGTTAGAGTCATAATGTCTGATGCAGAGCAGTTCGGCGTAAGGATCTTTGAACTCTATGTTCCTGATGAACACCGGCTCTTCGCCTGTGCTGAACTTCAGAACGTCAGTCCTTATCTCATTTATTCCGTTGCTTATGTAAGCGCAGTAGTAATAGTCTGTCTCGTAGGTAAGTCCGTCTGATGTCAGGCTGAAAGTAGAACCCTGCGGCTGGCAAGGACGTTTTTCCATCATGTCCTCAGATGCTCCGAAGTAGAATCCGACCTCAAGAAATCTGCTGCTGTTTGATTTGATCTGTGCCTCAATTGTTGCCGTCGTTTCGGCCAGAGAGAGGTGTACCGAATGGATTTCGGGAGGCAGGGTGCCATCAAGGTCAGGCCTCTGAACACACGATATGCACATTGCCAGAAGCAATGCGCATACGGTAAGTCTCTCTTTCAGAAGGCGAATCATATCACAAAGATACGATTTGTCTTGAACTGAACACAATCTGACACAATTTTTTAATTCAATTCTTTATGGGCAGTTTCTTTTGGACTAACCACATGCAAAGAAACTGCCTTAATGAAATATATTCAAGTTCACAAGAGGTCATGTTTAGGTTCATAAGGGGTCATTTGCTTGATTTTACAGCTTGGTCAAGCCTATTCCCGGTGCATCGGACAGAGTGATCTTGCCGCCGATGACCTCCATTCCCTTGAAGAGATCGTTTGTGATGAGCAGATTGCCGTCGAGGTCTGCGAAGTCTACGGCTGGGGAGAGCTGCGCCGCCGCGGAGACAGCGCAGGATGTTTCAGTCATACATCCTATCATTACCTTCATGCCTTCCGCACGTGCGTAGTTCACCATTTTCCAGGCTTCGCGCATGCCTGTGCACTTCATCAGCTTTATGTTGATGCCGTGGTAGGCTCCCTTTATGGATGGGATGTCTGCAAGACGCTGGATGGCTTCATCGGCGAAGATTGGCAGCGGGCTGCGCTCTGTTATCCAGGCATTGTCGTCCAGGCGTTCCTTCGCCATCGGCTGCTCCACCATCACGATGCCGTTCTCCTTGAGCCAATATATCTCATCAAGAGCCTGTTCGCGGTCCTTCCAGCCTTGGTTGGCGTCCACTGCCAGAGGCAGGTCGGTCACCTCGCGTATTGTCCTGATCATTTCCTTGTCGTTCTCCAGACCCACCTTGACCTTGAGAATGTTGAAACGGTCTGCACATTCGCGGGTCTTCTCGCGTACGATGTCCGGAGTGTCGATGCCGATGGTGAATGTGGTGTCAGGAGCTTTAGACGGATCCAGTCCCCACAGTCTCCACCACGGTTGGCCGAGGAGCTTGCCCACGAGGTCGTGAAGGGCTATGTCGATTGCGGCTTTAGCCGCTCCGTCGCCAGGCGAGAGGCTGTCGATATATGCCAATATCTCTTCGAGACGGAACGGATCGTTGAACTGTTCCAGATTCACTCGCGAAAGGAAGGCGGTGACGGTCTCGACGCTCTGCCCCAGGTACGGCGGCATCGATGCTTCGCCATATCCTGTATATCCCTCATAATCAATTTTTACCTGTACTCCAGGCGTGGTCTTGCGGGAGTATGATGAGACGGTGAAGGTGTGTCTCAGCTGGAGTTCGTATGGCTGGAAGCTGAGTTTTAGACGGCCGGTGCCGAGCTTCGTGAAGTCAAATGATCTGCCTGATGACTGCTCTGCGCCGCTGCAGCTGACAAGCCCCGTTCCGGCGAGGCCGGCCGCAGCCGCCGTCAGTGTCGCGGTCTTTAGAAATTCTCTGCGTTTCATTTTGGTACGTTCGTTTTATATAAGCCCTTTTCTCGTGTAAATTTAGTGATAAAAATGTACATTTGCATAAAATGCGACAATAATGAAGATAAAGATCTTAGCCCTTTTGGTGGCACTTGCTGCCCTTACTTCTTGCGGCGATGCCGGAAAACATGTAAATGAAGGAAACTGCTGCGGCTGTTCCACTGAAGTAAAGGAGGTCCTTCCGGTGACCGGAACCTTCATCAACCTTCCTTATCAGGATGTGCGAAACAAGTACACCAATCCTCAGTTCATAGACCACACTGACCCGCAGCTGTGGGCTGCCAAGGTGGAGGAAATGCATAAGATGGGTATGGAGTACCTTGTGTTTATGTCTGTGGCTAATGAGCAGCGTGCCTACTATCCGTCCAAGCTTATGGACTGGCACTATCCTTCGTGGAGACAGAGTCCGGTAGATGCAGTTATGGACGCGGCTGCCAAGTACGGAATGAAGGTGTTCATGAGTACAGGTTGGGCTAAGGATCAGGATGACAACCTGCGTGACCCGAAGATCAAGGGACGTCAGATAGAGATGATGACGGAGCTTGCAGGACTCTATGGCGATCATCCTGCCATGTACGGATGGTATCTTCCGGTTGAGGACTGCTTCGGTCCGGTGCTTACTGACTATGCTGTTGAGGCAGTGAATGCATTGACTGCACGTGCCCGTGAACTGACACCTTCCGCAAAGATCATGATCTCTCCATATGGTATATTCAATTCCAATTTTGACGATCCACGTTATGAGCAGCAGATTGCACGTCTGACTGTGGATATAATCGCTTATCAGGATGAAATCGGTTGTGTGCGAGAGACATATCCTTTGACCCGCCTTCGTGAGAACTGGAAGAAACTTCGTGCAATCCACGACAAGACCGGCATCCAGATGTGGGCAAACTGCGAGTCCTTCGCTTGGGAGAAGGGTACAAATGACCGCTCGTCAGCTCTTATCCCTGCACCATATTCCCGCCTGCTTTCACAGCAGGCCGCAGCGACAGCGGGAGGCGCTGAAAAGATCATATCCTTTATGTTCTGCGGTATATTCGAGGACCCTTCGTCGCCATATCAGCTTGGCCAGCCTTATTGGTCGGGCGAGGCTTGGAAGGGCTATATGTCCTGGTTGGGCGGTGACCGTTACTGGAAGCTCGCCGAGGCGTCAATTCTTGGAAAATTGGGCACTGCAGCGACTGAGGACGTCAATGATCCTCGCTGGAAGCAGTATAAGCCGGGTACATATGAAATCGTGATCGACCTTGATGGCAAGGAAGAGGTCAATGAAGTCCTGGTGCGTATGCTCAATTGCCATAAGGACGGAATAATACCTCCGTCAAAGCTCTTCCTTTTTTCGAGCAATGACGGAGATAAATGGTCTTTGGAGCAGATCAAGGATAGTCCGGCGTGTCCTAACACCAATCACGATGCCTTCATAGACTTCGTTCTTTTCGATGATGTCGGTGCAGAGGCCCGCTATCTCAAGGTCGCCTTTACTGCTGAGCAGAAGGTGTTCCTGGATGAGATCCTGGTAAATCCCTGATCTTATTTGCAGTTACTTACTGAAAAGTTGCTAACTTTGGAAAAATGTGCATTAAAAAGTAAAACTTATGTTCGAATCAAGTGTATATACAAACAGGCGTCGTGCCCTGATGGCCCTGATGGCCGAAAAGGCGACAAACGGTGTTGTCATATTCCTCGGTAACAACGAGGCGCCGATGGCGTACCGTGGCAATGATTATAAGTTCCGTCAGGACAGCAGCTTCCTATATTTCTGGGGAATCGATGAGCCAGGCTTCGCCGCTGTCATCGACCTTGACAACGGCACTGAATGTCTTTATGGCAATGACGTTGATATAGATGACATCATCTGGATGGGACCTCAGCCGTCTGTAGCTTCAAAGGGTGCTCTCGTCGGATGTTCGCAGACAGCTCCTTTCGCTGCCTTCGAGGATGCTGTGAAAGAAGCAGTCGCAAAGGGACGCGCAGTTCACTTCCTTCCTCCTACAAGGTACTATAATGTACTTAAGCTCAATGAACTTACTGGTTGGGATCCTGCGTCCATCCGCAAGGTGGCTCCTATGGCGGCGGACAATGGCCGTCACGCTTCGGAGGAGCTTGTGAAGTCTGTGGTTTCGTTGAGGCTCATCAAGGAGCAGTGCGAGATCGAGGAGATCGACAAGGCTTGCGAGATCGGTTATTGGATGCACACTGAGGCACGTCGCGGATGTAAGCCGGGTGTGCTTGAGCAGGAGATCGTAGGCAGGATGGAGGGTATCACTCTGTCAAAGGGTTGGGGAGTTTCATTCCCGACTATCCTTTCTCAGAACGGTGAGACTCTTCACAACCACTCTCATCATCAGATCATCACTCCGGGACGTCTCCTGGTGGTGGATGCAGGTGCCGAGAGCAATGCCCACTATGCTTCTGACTTCACAAGAACCTATCCTTGCAGCGGCAAGTTCACTACTAAGCAGCGTGAGATCTATGACATAGTGGAGCAGGCAAACGAGGTAGCTTTCAGTCTTACAAAGCCTGGTACATCGTATTGGGATGTGCATTGCTCAACTGTCCGCTATATGCTTGAGCAGCTTAAGGCTCTGGACTTTGTACGCGGTGATGTGGATGAGATGGTGGCATGCGGAATTTCGGGTCTCTTTATGCCTCATGGACTTGGTCACAATATGGGTATGGATGTACACGATATGGAGGACCTGGGTGAGAATTATGTAGGATATGGTGACGAGCGTCAGCGTTCGCCGCTTCTCGGAATGGGTAACCTCCGTATGGCACGCGACCTCAAGCCGGGACACGTCATCACTGACGAGCCGGGAATATATTTCATTCCTGCTCTCATCGAGCAGTGGAAGAGGGAAGGCACTGACAAGGGCTTCGTGAACTACTCGAAGCTTGAGGGCTACTACGACTTCGGCGGCATCCGCCTCGAGGACGACATCCTGGTGACACCGGAAGGTGCCCGCCGCCTGGGACCTCACCGCCTGCCGATCAGATCGTCGGATATTGAGGATATAATGGCGCAGGAATAAGACAAGACTACTTTGCCCTAAGAAACAGTGAAAAGTAAATATTGTTTTGTATATAAAACAATAATTGGTTATTTTTGTATCGAACGCAGAACAATATTATGAATAAAGATCTTATCAAGGCAGTCTTGGCCGATTATAGGGTTGAAATCCCTAAGCACCAGGTAATACCACGCGACTTCTCATTCGAGGAGTTCGGCAACTATGTCCTTGTCGGCATCAGACGTGCTGGTAAGTCATATCTCCTTTATCAGAGAATACATGAACTTTTGGCATCGGGAACAGGTTGGGATGAGATACTTTATATCAACTTCGAAGATGAGCGTCTGGAGGGGATGACTTCCACAGACTTGAACCTCCTCATAGAAATCCATCTGGAGACATACGGCAAGCAGCCTATCCTATTCTTGGACGAAATTCAAAACATAGACGGATGGGAGAAGTTTGCAAGACGCCTTGCAGATTCCAAATACCGGGTATACATCACCGGAAGCAATGCAAAGATGCTCAGCAAAGAAATATTGTCGACCTTGGGAGGCCGATATATTGAAGTAGATGTATATCCATATGACTTCAAGGAGTTCTTGAAAGTGAAGAACATTGAGATCACTCCTGACACATTCCACTCAACTCAGCTACGTTCAGAGTTACAGAGGGCTTTTAATGATTACTTTCGTTTTGGAGGCTTTCCAGAAGGAGCAACTCTGAATTCGAAAAGGGACTACCTGTCAAGTGTATATCAAAAGATCTATCTTGGTGACATCGCGACAAGACATAAGATTGATAACACTTTCGCCCTGCGCGTACTGTTCAAGAAGGCTGCAGAGAGCGTAAAACAGCCAATGTCCTTCACCAAACTCGCCAACATTGTATCCTCTACAGGTGTGAAGGTCGGAAAGGCAACGGTTATCAACTATATGGAGTATGCTAAAGAAGCATGGCTCATCAATGCTGTGCAAAACATCGCCGGCAAATTGGTTGATAAAGAGACCAACCCGAAATACTACTTTACAGATAACGGAATACTGAATCTTTTCCTACTTGACTCGTACACATCCCTCTTGGAGAATCTGGTGGCTATGAGTCTGATCAGAGAGTATGGAAGAGAAGACGGTGTATATTTCTACAACCACGGAGTTGAAGTGGATTTCTATATTCCAGACAATGAGACCGCAATTCAGGTCAGCTACTCCCTTTCTGATGCCGAGACCTTTGAAAGGGAGATCAAGGCATTGGTCAAGATCTCTTCAATTCTCCCTTGCAGCAGATTGATGGTTATTACCAGAGATGAAGAAGATATATTGAATATTGACGGAAAGACAATCGAGGTCATTCCTATATGGAAGTGGCTATTACGATAACACCTCAATAGTTAAGTGTATCATAAGAGACTACAGGACAGCAAGTTACATGTACTGCATCGAATAAATACAATAGTTATGGATATAGTGATTTCAATATTGGCAATAGTTGCCGGAATTGTCGGCATATTAGGCAGCATCCTTCCGGGACTTCCGGGTACGCCTGTCAGCTGGGTCGGTCTGCTGCTTCTGTATATATGGGGCAACGGTACCAATGCGGCAGGTGATCCTGTTTCTTTGAAGATGATTCTTGTATGGGGCGTGGTCGTGGCTGTTGTGTCAGTCATTGACTACTTTGTCCCGATGTATTTTACCAAACTCACCGGAGGTAGCCGCCACGCTGAACGCGGTGCAATGGTCGGCCTCCTTCTCGGTATCATTTTCACACCGATAGGAATGATCCTCGGCTCCTTCCTCGGAGCCTTCCTCATGGAACTCTACTACAACGACAAAGGAGCCTCCCAGGCCCTCAAGGCCGCAGTCGGCTCCTTCCTCGGTTTCATCACAGGCACAGGCCTCAAAACCATCGTATCAGTCATCCTGATGTGGAAGATTATTGTCTTTGCTTTCTAGGAACTTCATAGATTGTCATCACAATCAGAAGTTCAAAGCGAAGCCGATTCCATTATTCTGCCCACCGAAACTGAGAGACACATCCTGGTTTCGGTGTCCTTCATTGTAATCTGTTGCAAGTTGTTTCAGACGAGAGTTGTAGACGCATAGTGTAGGGATGCCGGCTACAAGGAAAGGGAATGATAAATATTTTAGCCTTGCACTCTCTATCAATGCGCGCTCCCAAGGCATAAAGTCTCGGTAAGAGTCAATACTCTTAATATGCTCATAGAACTCGACGAGTTCCGCCCAAGTTGAAGGTGGGGCAGGAGCGTTATTTCTGGCATACATGTATGCTGCGGCTGATGTAATGAAAAGAGTGCAGCCTGTTGTAGTTAATCCTAAACCAATATCGTAACCTAAATTAACTTTTCTCCAGCGATCGTAATACTCTGGTATCAAGGTTTCTGCATTATGACCACGAACCTTAACTCCATCAAGCACAAGAGTACCTCCTTTCTTTACCATTATCCCACCAAGGGAATCCACAGCGACATCACCCTTATACTGAGCGGACGCACACACCGTTGCGAAAGCAAACAGTACAACAAACAACATTCTTTTCATAATACTAAGTTTTATAATTAATCCTGAATATAGATGTAAATTTCCAACAAAGGTTGCACCGGCTACTTACTGATTATCTCGATAAATCAACTTAAGAACTTGGCTTACCTCCTCAACCTCGCCTATGTCATCAGTGATTGACATCTGGAAATGAATAAGTTTTAGTGTGTCTTCTACTTGTGTGGCCATATTTTTAAATAACATAAGGTAGTGATATACCTATTTACACTTATTCGAGAAATGACATCATAGTGTAAACCTGCATATACACTCCTATGTAAATTATAACTGCTGTGTCATTTTCAGAGCCAAAAACGTCGCAGTGGTCCACACACGTACAGCGACGCAGGAAAAATGGCCGGAAAACGTGCGTCGCGAACAGAAAAGCATCACTGTG
>CANBDZ010000077.1 GCA_947367375.1 uncultured Bacteroidales bacterium
TTGATATTTGGAATAATTAAGATGTATTAGGTCACAAGTTTTTAACTTAAAACCTTCGCTATTTTTCATAAACTTTTTAAGTGCCCGAATTTGAAAAAACTTTTCATCTTAAAAAGCTTTTCAGAATCATGTACTTTTTAAGTCTCTGTTTTGATAACGATATTTTAAGTTAAAATAACCATACAATTTCACCGACTTTTTTTGTCATCATTTTTTCTTTGAGGTTTTTACTTAAAACCTTATCTCGGGTTTATTGACTTTTTAAGTTGCGATTTTTGCATTTTTAAGGGGAGAGATTAAAAGATTTCTTAAATTTGCTTGTGTCACAATGAAATACTAGCATTATGGACTTAAATCTACATCTGCTTAAGCCAGATCAGCTACATCTGATTCAGGATATATGCAAAATTGAGGGCCCGATATATGACCATTTGTTCGAAGGTTTTGAAGAGGTCAGAGATAAGATTGACCTGATCATTCTAGATGATTCAACCGGATACGACATGTATATAGAGGACCTGAGATATGAGGAAGAAGAAATCAGGGAAAGACTCAGAAAGGAGAAGATGCAAAGAGAGCAAGGGGAGTTCCCAGCTTTGCCGAACTTTGATGATCCACAGAACGAGGAACCTCTATGGTTACCATTCGATGGCCAGCAGAGAGAAAGTCCTATCCCAAGATGGACAAGATGGGATTACAGTAAAAATACTGATCCGGTAGAAAGCTTTATTGGGTGGAAGCCAGGACACGGAAGAATGCCGGCATTGTCATCAACTATTGAGTTTATAATAGAGGATGACGAAAAGTCTTATGCAGGTGGATTGACAGACTATCAGTTGCTGCAGTTGGATGCGTGTTTGGCCAGGATAAAGTGGGACCGTCTTAGATTGATATCGAAAACAATCACTGGTTGCTATGCCGTCAGCAAAAATAGGAAGCATAAGAGAGTATACCTGTTCCCGGATGCGATTACGAAGCATGCTTTGGGCAATGGCGTGAATGTGAACGGGGTTCTTGCTGAGACCTTCATCCATGAGATGTTCCATGCCTATTTTGATAATACTAAGGCCAAGGGTTTTATCTATGAACATCTTAAGAGAATAGTCGAGATAGAGGAAGCGGTTACAGAGTGTTCTATGCTTCTATTCCTACGCGAATTCTATCCTCATTATCTACCTTTTGCTGAGCTTGACATACAGAATAAGTTTACATCCGGTATACAAGGATTGCAGTGTTATGGCGTAGGATATTATCTATATGACCAGCTCCTGACATATAAGTCTGTGAAGAATCTCTTCAAGAAGTACAGGAAGATCCAACGAGCTCCGAGATTAAGCTTCCCTGAGGTAAGAGACTATATTTGCGAAGTGCAGAGTGCATCACCAGATGCTCAGAAATGCGTCAATTATATTGTGCTGCTGATAAACTATTTCAATAAGTTGGTTGGAGCCGACATGAAGCATTATGCGTTCAATGGGCTCAAGTATGGTTGGGAAAGTCAGCTGGTAAGTGCTGTCCTAAATTATTACGTGGCAAAGAACAGTCCTACTCTAGCACAAATGCAGACAGACTTCAAGACAACATCTAATCCTGATTTCTTCGAAGACCTTTCGGTTGTACATGCCTCTGGCAAGGAGAAGGAGTATAATCTTGACATACAGGTACCTTTGAGCTGCGGAACTACGATTGTACCTGTTAAGGCATGGAAAAACATGAAGGGCACTGATAATATGCCTAGATTCATTAATGAGGTGAAGAGGATGTACAACAGTGCGGCAAAAACAATAGACGTGGAAATCAACGTATTGCGCTAAAATACGCAACTATTCTGTAACGATTCTTATGGTGGGGGAGTATATCCTACTGTAAGAATCGTTTTATTTATGTCTAAAGAAATAATAATACCCACATTGAGAACATTTCCGGGTTCCGAAATGTTCTCTTTTGAAAACAGATATAATTATGAGCTTCGCCAGAGAAAGCATCAGGCGCATAATCAAGCCTTCGGTAGATTCAAGCAGAAACTTGTAGGTAGCCAAACTCCCTGCGAGCTTGAAGATGTAAAAAATCTTCTTCTTGGAGGGGGAGTACCGGTGCATAAATTGGAGCATCATAAAAATACGATTATTGATTGTCTCAAAATCCAATGTGACGGAGATTATATAGAAATAACTCGTTCTCTTTTTCCCAAGGGAAATTCAGGGAATATCAAAATAGTAGGAAGAGATCAAAACATATATTGCACAATAAGTGATAGGGCAACTCCAGAGAGCATCGCTGAATTTCTTTTGTCATTGTTGGATTGGATTCCTGAATACATGCTGATAGATGAGAAGTTGAAGGCAGAGATGAAACAGGAGGAAATGGCCCTTCAGATAGCTTTTGATCTCCTTGATAGGGTAGTTTGTCCCATGTTGGACCAAAAAGGCTATGACTATGATCTTGACACTATGGTTAATCGCAATAAAGCGAGTTTAAGAATAAAGATCAGTGCAGCTTTAATGATTACTCTTGAGGTGGATCTTCTGCAGGAATTCCTTGATCAGGTAGTGAAATACGTAGAGTCTCTGCCTATCTTTTCTGCACAGTAGAATAAAATGCCCCTGTCAATTTCACAAACTGACAGGGGCAAATCGTGTCGTTATTGCGAGATTTAGAATTAAATCTTAAGGAGCTTTCGGTAGAGCTCATTAAGAACCTCGTTAATGTTTTCGATGTCATTACCTTGAGTCTTCTCATCAGATGCTAGATATGATGCCTTGTTGAACTCAATCATGAATGTCGGTATCGAAGCCTTCACCCTCATGGCATTTGAGTATGGATCATTGACGCCGACCTTGAATCCCGCAGTTTTAAAATGTTCAACAACAATATTGATAATCTCATCCGACGGATACGAATCATCATCATTGAAGCCGACGCAGATATCAGTATCAGGCGCAAGATCACTAGGGAAGGAGTGACAGTCAATTATCAGAGAACCAGATTCCGCAAGTGCTTCAAGCTGCTCATGAATATCTGAATAAGCCTTATGTATTTCCTCTTTCTGCTGCTCAGAAAGCTCCCTGGTGCATCCTTCTATTCTAGAATACGCTATTCCTTGACCGATGCTTTCCATAGGGTCAGCAATCAATCTTTCTGTATCACAGTAGAATCTAGAGAAGGGGACTATAAGCTTCTTGATTCTCTCATCATCTGAATCGAAAAGCTTGTCGGTATGCCAGTCTGTCCATCTGTTGACTGCGGCATCAATATCACCACTCCAGGAAGACTTATCTAGCCGGTCGCTGGAGTGGGGGATGAAGAGGACTATTCTATCAAAGCGTGCCATTGTTAGTAGCCTTAAGGTTAATTTTTGACTTCAAGATATACAGGATTCTGCATGTCGGTGTTACTGATTCCACAATCTGCTGGGTAGGCTTGTAGGCGGAAGGGGACTCGTCGATTGTGTCAGGAGTTATGCATGTTGAGTATACTCCCTGCATTTCCTGCTTGAATCCTTTCATAGTGAGATTGCGTCTTGCGGCAGTCCTTGACATGACCCTGCCGGATCCATGAGGTGCGGAACAGTTCCAATCCTCATTAGAGAGTCCTTCAGCAATGGCGATACCGTCTCTCATGTTGAATGGAATCACAACAAGTTCTCCAGCATAGGAACGAATAGCTCCTTTTCGAATAACAAGGTCCTGGAAATCAAGGTAATTATGTGTGGTTCCTATGATTCCATCCACTTTAGCTCCGTTGATCTTATGCATTATTTCTGCAGCCTTGTCAAGGATGAGCTTTCTGTTATACTTGGCGTATGCCTGCGTGATGACCATATCTGTGAGATATCCCTTGAGAGCTTCTCCGGCTAGATAGCCACCATTGCATCTAGCAACTCGGTCCCACTTGTTAAATACCTTGGTTCCGAGTGAACGAGAGCCAGTATGGATTGTGAAAGCCCATCTGTCTTCACCTTCTTCATATTCCATGAAGTGATTTCCACCTCCAAGCGTTCCGAGAGACTTGTAGAAGATTGCCGGTTGGATATTAACGGATCTCATCCAAGCGACAAGGTCATCCTCATCCAAGAACTCGACCATGTTAATCATGCCACGAGCAGACTGGAAAGCTCGGTTAATTTCCTGTCTCATGAACCTCAGCAGAGCCTTCATCTCGAACTGGCTCTTCTTATTGATGTCAGGTCCCATAGGGATTTCTTTCTTGAGCCTGTGTTCGAAGAGAGCATAGTCCTTCGGATCAAGGGGCCTATCAAATAGCTCTGTATCGATTCCACAGCCGATATCCAGGCCAATATGAGACGGATTCACGTGTGTGCCCATGAGTCCTGTAAATCCTATGACGATACCTTTACCAAGGTGTACATCAGGCATTATTCGGACCTTATTGCCAGCACAGTGCTTGTTGTCTAGAAGCTCCTGGATCATCTCTATTGATGGCCGGTCAATGTCGGAGCAAAAAACCTTGCAATCCCTGCAATGATCTCCTTTTAGTTGTTTCACATTATTCTTCATAATATGACAGTATTAGTATGTTTAAAATTTGTTGCTTGTTATTTCAGCCGCTCTTCAAAAGTGGACACGAAATTTGCGCTATCACTAGGGGATTAAGTAGTTGACCAACAATTATATATATGTTAACTTATCACTCATTTATTCTCGTTAAGTTAACATAATCTAAATAGGAACCTTCTTGTTAATATTATTATGGGAACTTGACTTAAATAGGAACTTATTCAATAGCATGTATCGTAATAAACTGAAGGTTAGACAAATACTGCAATCACACCTCCATTAATAGTTCCTATTTCTTTTGTATTCTGAAGCAAAATCCATTTATACTGGCTCTAAATCTATATAGTCTTCAGCCACAAAATAGTTACAGATAAAATAGTGAATTTAGCAAGTCAGGCAAAGGAATATTTGGGGAGAATGTCCGTCGTTGATTTCCCTTTCATTAACTGTCTCTATCACATTGATAAAGATTGGAATATCAAACTTCGCTTTGGGAAGATTCTTGCAGTAGATGATTAGTGTTTCGTCCTCCTCTAAGGTCAGTTCTGTCATTTGCTCGTGAGGATAACGCATATAACTGAGGCAGTCTATCATTGCATCCCAATTCATTCCGTAGAAATCAGGGAAACCAAGGAGTTCTTTCATTGTTTTGTTTAACTCCTTTTCGCTCATATTATTGCAGTCGATTTGAATTGTCTTATATTTCATAAATTGAAATTTAGTTGCCCTCTTGAACACCGCTCAGTATGGTTATCCATTCACCCCAATCGTGCGTGTCAACGTTAAGTAAATCTATTATTGGCGACCCATTCTCGCGCCTATCAATACTAATCTGTGCAACTATACTTCGTGAGTTAGATGTTTCATTATGGGGAATATTGACAACAAGGGTTGATGCTTTCTCTTCTACACTATCAAAGTGGTACCCTACAACATCATTTAGATAGGCATCGAAAACTTCACTTATGGAGTCATCAATAATCATCCTGCTTCTGACTTGATGATAGTTTGGCTCTATAGCCATTTTTGTTTGATGGTTATTATGATGTATCGAAACGAATGGGATTTCATATGTCGCTCCTTCAGACGGGATAGTGAGATTGTGATAACTTTCGTTTTCCTCTATCTGTGGTTCAATGCACCAATCAGGAAAGCAAGCCGTAAATAGAAAAGTAAATCCCAATTTAATAATAGAAGTGAAGATGTGTTTCATTGCTCTTTGACAATTATGTTCTTTATATGATGCAACCAAAGAATCATTTGTGGAGGATAAATCCGAATTCTGCTACTAGAGCTAATTGAAATTTGATGGGCGATTCCTGCCCTTGTATGTTATCTCATTCGTTACACCATGTCTTTCTCACCAGCAGGAGGGCACAGATGAATACTGCCAGATTGGTCAGAAGTAGTGGTGAGGAGTATATGATGCCGACCAGCTGTGGGTAGTTACTCGCAAGTGGCATAACTGCGTATGACAAGACACTGTAAATTATCGACACTGCGAACGGAGCACATTTCACAAACACTTTCAAAGGTCTGTCGGCTGGACTGGCATTGATGAACATGAAGACTCCTACAACGAAAGCTATTGTCAACACTATTGACAGAATTGATCCGAATGTCATGACCCTGTAGCTTTCGTTTACCAAATGACCGTTCTCGGAAACAGTCTTTATAATGTCTTTAATTATAGATGCTCCCGGACCTCCTGCAATCATCATTGCCAGACCTATACGGTAATTCTTCCCGTTACCATACTCCTTTCCCATGTAAAGCTTTATCAGGATACCGAGTGACAGGAGGGAAAGGGCAATGGAGATGATGCCTGCATTTGAATTCAGGAAATTCTGAAAATAAGGGAACCAGTACAGGCCGCCCAGCACTGCCAAAATGCTCTGAATCAACATTATTCCAAAATACGCAAGCAGCAATGTCAGGAACTGCTTCCTTGGTGAAAGGTCTTTGAAATCAAGTGTCATATTAATGCGTGTTATAGTGTTTGCAAATTTCGATTTAACTGTGTAAATATATCTCTTTTTAACAGATATTACAACTCAAGATATTATAAATGTATACCAACTAAAATTTGGAG
The DNA here is from genome assembly GCA_947367375.1 of uncultured Bacteroidales bacterium. Taxonomy (GTDB): domain Bacteria; phylum Bacteroidota; class Bacteroidia; order Bacteroidales; family UBA932; genus Cryptobacteroides. The sequence goes on from CANBDZ010000077.1 coordinate 6,610, forward strand.
TTTTGCAGATAAATAGCAAGTGCGGCAGGAGTTGCGCGAAACCTTAGGCCACACGTATGTGACATATAAACTCTGTGAGCTCGATTGGCGTGGCTTAAGGTTTGGCTATAGATATTGGAATTTAGGTGCAAGTAGAGAGCAATGGAAACAGGAAAATTTAATTACACAATTTATATTATGTTAATATAGAGATATAAAAAGACTCTCCTTTCGAGGTTGGTGATGTATTTGGGTATGTGTTTTGGGTTATTATGTAGATGTGTGAATAATTCACGGATATATTCAAATTAATTGATTAAATTTGTCTGATTAAAGAGTTATATATGAAAAAGGCTGTTTCTTTTTTGGGGAAAGCGCTTGTATGCGGAGCCACTTTCCTGTTTTCATTCACATCGTGCGAAAAGTACATTAATGAAGACTATGATCTCAGCAAGGACATTGATTTGACTGTCAATCTCCTCCCAGGTCTTGAAGTACCTGTCGGTAATGTTTCCAAGGTTTCTCTGGCTGATTTGTTGGATATGGAAATTGCAGATAATGATTTAATTTCAGCTGATGATAACGGCAACTTGACAATACAGTATGGAGACAATCTACAGTTCAGTATTGAAACTATTGATTTCGGATCCTTTGAGAGGCAGTCATTTGAGCCTGTATATATAGGGTTCCCATTGTCTAGATACAACCTTTCAGGCAGTCCATTGCCAGGTATTACATTGTCATATAGTGATTTGACTGGTGTACCGTTTACTGCTTCGACATCAACTGGTTTCGAGGCTGAGATACCTGATGTGATAGCAGATATTGAATCTGTTGACATGCATACTGAGGTGACTTTGACTTTCTCCTCTTCTGAAGGAAAGGCATATGTAAAGTCTGGTTTTAGAATTCAGTTTCCAGAATATGTATCTGTACAGAATTATTATGAAAACCCCGAATTCATAGTAGAAAATGGCAACACAATAATTCTTGTACAAGACGTGCCGACTCCTATAGAGCTGACATTCTTCCTCAATAGGATTGTTCTGCCTGCTGGAGCATTGGCTGACGGAAAAATAGCAATGAATCTGCACCTGGAACTAGAGGGTGATGTATATATTAATACTGATGATTTTACAGATCTTTCAAAAGATATTGATATTGTTATTTCGACAAATGACATCCTTTTGAAACCTTCGAGCGCATCTATAAAGATTGATGCTGAATTTGAGCCGGAAGGTACAGAGATCGAGATCCCTGAACTTCCTGATTTTCTTGTGGATAACAATGTCTGTCTGGATTTGTATGATCCGACATTGTATCTGTCAGTAGGTAACTGGACAGATTTTCAGTTCGGCCTTCAGGCGGAAATAACATCATATCAGTCTACCCTCTCCCCTTCTGTCAGTCTTGGTACAGATCCGGAGATCATTATTGGACGACAGTCAACTAATAACTTCTTGATTTCAAGCAGAGTAAAGGATGTAGAAGACGGAGTTGTAAACATAGTTCGTCCGACTTTCAGAGATATGTTCAGAGAGATTCCTGAAAGGATTTCTATTGATGACATGAAACTGATTTTCAGCCCGGATGAAGAGTTCTTCCACTTCAATTTAGGTGTATCTTACAGTGTGGGTTATGAGTATATGCTGACCCTCCCTCTTATCTTTGGAGAGTCATTGAATATTCAGTACACTTTTGACGTTAATATATCTGATATAGACTTGGAGCCAGGAATAAGCAATGCTGTTCTTGATTTCGAACTTCTCAATTCTGTACCTGTGACCTTTGATCTTGTTGTTGAAGCTCTTGATACTGAAGATAATCCAATAGATTGGATTGATTTTGACCTTAATGCTAAGATTGCTTCGGGAACTCAGGATGCTCCGGTTGCAAGCCCTGTTTCATTGAATTTCAAGAGTCATAAGGAGAAGATTGCATTCTCAGGACTTAGGTTCACTATTTCAGCTGTAGCCCCTTCTGCAGAGCACTTGGGAGTGTCTCTCAACAAGAATCAGGGAATTGAACTCAAGAATTTGACATTGACAGTCCCAGAAGGAATCACAATCAATCCTGAAAACTTTTAATTTTTGAAGATATGAAAAAGACCATATATATGATTCTTGCGGCTCTGACCTTGTCAGTTACCGCATATGCCCAGCAGAACCTCAGGACAGCATATTTCCTTGACGGATACACCTATGGTTATAAGTTCAATCCTGCATTTCAGGGAGAAAGAGGCTTCCTGGCTGTTCCGATTCTCGGAAAGACCGGAGTGGGAGTGGAGTCAAGCATGGCTCTTTCGTCCTTCCTCTACCCTACCGCAGATGGCAATCTTGCCACATTCATGCATCCGTCAGTGTCAAGCGAGACCTTCTTGGGCTCATTGAAGGACTATAACAGGATGAATGTAAACTTGGATGTTCCGGTGTTTGCATTGGGATTCTACACAGGCAATCTGTATCACACCCTGGATGTTTCCACAAGGGTTGACGCTGGATTCGGTCTTCCTAAGAGCCTCTTCGGCTTTATGAAGGAAAACACAGCGGGCGGCAGCACTTGGGACATCAACAATATAGGTGCAAGAGCAGATGCCCGTATCGAGTACGCATACGGAGTCTCTTGCAGATTGTTTGATTTCATCAATGTCGGTGCAAGATTCAAGTTTCTTGTCGGTCTTGTCCACGCAGACCTTATGGTTGACAACATCAACCTCAAGATGGCTGCAGACGAATGGTCAGTAGGAGCAAATGGTCGTCTGGATGTGAATGGAGTGGTAACAATTGAGGATATATATGACTTTGATACAATTAGTTACCCTACTTCACTTGAAGATTTTGAGAATATGCAGTATTCTGTCGGATATGCTGTGGATCTGGGTGTTTCTGTGGACTTCCTGGAGTATTTTACAGCTTCTGCCTCTATCCTTGATCTTGGTCATATAGATTGGACGCAAGGCTACAGGGCCACTACTCCTGAAGGAGCGGAGCCTTGGAAATTCACTGGTTTCACAGATATATCTTTGACAGACGCGAAGGCATCTGTGAACAGCCAGTTGGATGCAATGGGAGAAGACCTTATGAAACTCTTCAATCTTACAAATGACAGCGCTTATGATCCTGGAAAAACATCCCTTGCAGCGACTGCACATGTAGGACTTGAGGCCCGTCTTCCTTTTTATGAAAGGTTCTCTGTCGGTGTTCTTGGAACGCGTCGTTTCGACGGTCCGTATTCTTGGTCTGAGGGACGAATTTCAGCAAACATAGCTCCTCTCAGAACTTTTTCAGCATCATGCAGTTATGCTGTTTCTGACTTTGGAACCTCTCTTGGAGCTGCTGTAAATCTCCATTCTGGCTTCCTCACCCTCTTTGCAGGAGTGGATTCATTCCTTCCTCTTATGAATGTGACACCTCAGTTCGTTCCTGTCGACAGCTGGAACACCAACTTGAGTCTCGGTCTTAACCTGACTATAGGAAAATACAGAGGCCGTTTTCCCAAGACTGTAAAATAGGTATGTTCAGTGAGTTTACATATATAAGGACGGCATTTCTATTCTGTACCGCCACCCTACTTGCATTTGTGTCCTGCGACGGTTTCATCAATGAAGATTATGACCTGAGTAAGGATATAGATAAGACGGTCAGTGGTTTGCAGGGGTTATCTGTGCCACTCGGAAGTGCCAAAGCTATCACCGTTGCTGATTTATTTGACATACCTTATGGCGAAACGGGTATTGTGTATCCCGATTATGATGGTAATTATATCTTTGAGCAGATCCTCAGAGGTGATCTGAGAGTGCGCAGGCCGTATATCTACCTGACTTCAGAATTTGAGCCCATAGAAGCCATTGTGCCTGTTGTGGCTGATGATGTGCCCTTTTCTCTTTCCTCCATAATGAACTTTGAGTTCAGATTGTCTGAAAGTATAACAGATTTCAAGTCAATTGAGTTTACCCACTCGTATAGTCACGTGATTCTGAATTTGAGGTCAAGTGAGGATTATGTATATCTGAAATCCGGATTTCGAATCATATTTCCGGAATATATACATCTTGAAAGTATTTATTCATATATGACAATCGAAGACGGTCATATTCTGATTTGCAATGAAGATAAGATTTTGCCTGCTTGGATAGCTTTCAACATTCAGAAATTCGATCAACTTGAAGGGCTGTATACCGGTGGAACACTCGTGTTGAATCCGGAAGTAAGAATAGAGGGAGAGCTGGGTTTCAAGGCGGATAATATGGAGGAAATACCTGAAGATCTAAAGTTTACAGCAACTGCAACTTTCGATAGGCTGACTCCGTCATATGCTGAGCTGAAAGGTGTTATGGAATGTGAACCGGATGATATAGAAGGGATAAAGATTGAAGATGTTCCTGAATTTCTCTCTAAGGCATTTAAACTTGATATATATGACCCATCGTTACTTCTATCAATAGATAATGATTATCAATTTCCATTTGCCCTGCAGACTGCAACAATCACGTCTCATCTAAGAACACGACCAGAGTCTATAACCATAGGAGAAGATCCTTCTCTCATTGCAGATCCGGAGTCAAAGTCTCGGTACGTCATTTCATCTCGGGAAAAGGATTTGGCTGAGGGCTATGTAAACATTGTGGATCCTGCCCTGAGAGATATGTTCGTCAGCTTACCCAAGAGTCTGTCTGTTAATGACATAAAAGTGAAGGTGGGTTCCGTAGAGCATTTTCATAGGTTTGATCTGCGCTCTGAGTCATTGAAGTTTCCATACTATATCAGAGTCAGCCTTCCATTGTCTTTTGATGAAGATGCTTATTTTGGCTATACCCACGTAATAGATATCCCGGAGGTTGATTTCGATACTTTTACTGACAAAGTTGCATTAACTATGGATGCGGTAAGTTCCATTCCTCTGGAATTAAAAACAGTTGTTCAGGCGCTTGATGAGGATGGCTATCCGGTGAGCTGGATTAAAGCAGATGACAGTCTTAAAATAGCACCAGGTACTCAGGACTCCCCTGTTAGTACGCCTCTGACCTGGAGTATAAGCCTAGGCAGGGAATATATTAAATTCAGCAGCCTTAAATTCGTATTTGTTGCGACAACATCAGAAGAGTATGTCGGTTTGCCACTGAACAAGAAACAGAAAATAGAACTCAGGAATCTGACGCTACATCTTCCTGACGGCATTACAATCGATCCGGATGCATTGTAGGTCAATATATTAAAGGCAAAGCCTGCTTATTTCAAGCAGGCTTTTGTCTTTTTCCAGTTGCCGAATTTCAGGTCGGTGTCCTTCATCACGATTTCAAGACTTCCCTCTCCCAGTTCGAATCCTGTTACAGGGTCTGTGACGATGTGCAGGAGGGTTGTGTGGTCCGGGTACTGTTCTGTGTCCGGTGTTG
>CANBDZ010000078.1 GCA_947367375.1 uncultured Bacteroidales bacterium
GCTGCAACTGTAGCTGCTGTCTTGTTCAAATCCAATTCCGGTGTAACAACAGGTTCATCCTGCTTACACGATGCGAGAGCTGCTACTGCGAGCATTCCGCATAAAATTGATCTTAGTTTCATTTTAATTAGAGTTAGTATTGGTGTTTAGTTTGTGTGCATCGAATCCAGACAAACAAATATAGTCATTTTCGACATTATTGTTACTCCTTATGCGAACATTTCTATATTCAAGTCTTCAATTTTATCAGTCTATTACGCTCGAGTTTTTAAGAGCTGACTGTATCGTGTCGTCTATCGGGATGTAGAAGCGGTGGAACGCTTCATCTTCCAGCTTTGAAAAACGGCCAACAAGAGCCTTGAGCTGCGGCATCATGTACTCAGCCGATTTCTCCCATTCTCCCTTCTCCGGTCTGATTCCATCTACTCTTGCGGCATAGTCGAGGAACTGCTTAGCAAGGTCAATGCCATCCAGATAGTCATTGAGGGCGTCAAAGTCATTTATTGATGACAACGAGCCGCGGTACTTGTCGAACATCGTCTGCGCAAACCTGACAGCTGTCGCCTTTCTGTTGCAGTTAATGTAGAAAGTCGTTGCCTTAGTCGTGTCCATCGGTACGAATATATCCGGAATGATACCTCCTCCACCATATACATGGCGACCCTTGAGGGTGTAATAAACAGAGGTGGTGTCGATCTTCATGCTGTCAGCCGACGTCATCTCACCGTGAGCATATCTTTCGTATATATCGTAGTCGTAGTTCTCGTCGTATGGTTTCTGGATGCAGCGTCCTGAAGGAGTGTAGAATCTTGCGACTGTAATACGGATACCTGAGCCATCGGTGAAGTTCACAGGTTCCTGCACAAGGCCTTTACCGAAAGAACGGCGGCCTACGATCACACCTCTGTCATTATCCTGGATTGCACCTGCAAAGATTTCGCTTGATGATGCGCTGCCTTCGTTGATGAGCACAGACAGCTCTATATCCTGAAGCTTACCTCTTCCGTCAGCATCGAACTCTTCACGAGGACGGTTGCGTCCTTCCATATAGACCACGAGCTGGCCTCTGCCGAGGAATTCATTTGCAAGTCTCCATGACTGGTCAAAATAGCCTCCCGTATTGTCTCTAAGGTCGAAAATCAGACGTTTCATACCCTGATCAACAAGTTTGGACGCAGCCTCTGAAAACTCTTTGTAAGTGGTTCTGGTGAACTTCGAAAGCTTGATGTAACCAGTGGTTTCATCGATCATGAATGCGGCGTCAACGCAGTGCACCGGAATCTTGTCACGCACGATGTCGAACGGGATAAGTACTCCGTTACGATTTACCGTGATCTTCACCTTAGTGCCTTTAGGGCCCTTCATGAGTCTGATCATGCTGTCCTGAGGGGTCTTGTTGCCGGCAATGACACGATCATCAACCTTGATGATCCTGTCTCCCTGAAGCAGGCCGGCCTTTTCCGAAGGGCCTCCCTGTACAGGACTCAGCACGACTGCTGTGTCGTTCGGCACATTGAAGGTGATGCCGATACCCTCAAAATTACCCGAGAGTTCTTCCTCAGATTCGGTAAGTTCCACAGGCGGGAGATATACCGAATGAGGGTCGAGTTCGGCCAGAGCCGCAGTCACGGCGGCATCTGTCATGGCCTTCATCTTGATGGTGTCGACATAGTTCTTCTCCACCTCCTGAAGTATGAGGTTCAACTTTCTCCAGCGGTTGTAGTCGCCGTCGAACTTCTTCTTGGACTCAATCCCTTTATTTACTGTAAGTGTAGCAAGCACTCCCAGGACGATTCCAAGGAGTGCTATCGCTACTGTATTATCGAATCTTCTCATAGTCTATTCTACCTGTTCCACTTCTACGCCTGCTTTGCGAAGAAGGTCCACACCGTCTGTCAGACGGTACGCATCTCTGTACACTACCCTTTTTATACCGGCCTGGATGATCAGCTTGGCACATTCCACACAAGGAGCCGCTGTCACATACAGAGTAGCGTCCTTGCTGTTGTTTCCGGACTTTGCGACCTTGGTGATGGCATTGGCCTCAGCATGGAGGACATACGGCTTTGTGACTCCGTTTTCATCCTCACAGATGTTCTCGAATCCTGCCGGAGTTCCGTTGTAGCCGTCGGAGATGATCATCCTGTCCTTGACAAGAAGGGCACCTACCTGACGACGCTTGCAGTAGGAGTTGCGGGCCCATACGCCGGCCATCTCTATGTAGCTCTGATCAAACTTTTGCATTTCGGGGAGTGTTTAAACAGTTTTTAGTTTCTCTGATAAAGGTATCTCTTGATGCTCTTCTTAGGAGTTCTTTCGAAGTCCTCAGTCATAACCACGATCTTCTTGAGGCGTGCGTAGTTAGGGAGCTCCTTGTTCAGTTCAGGAAGCATATTCTCAACAAATGTTGCGAATGCCTTCTGATTCATGCCTTCCTTGAGACCCTGCGGGAAGTCAGGATAGATGAGTGCTGTAAGGCCTCCGTTATCCTCAACCACAAGTGAATCAACCACATATGGCTGGCTGTTGATAACCACCTCTACCTCCTCTGGATAGATGTTCTGTCCGCTTGGACCGAGGATCATACACTTCGAACGTCCCTTGATAAAGAGGCATCCGTCCTCGTCGATCACACCCATGTCACCTGTACGGAACCATCCGTCCTCAGTGAAGACTTCCTTGGTAGCCTCCTCATTCTTGAAGTAGCCGAGGAATACGTTAGCGCCCTTTACACGGATCTCGCCAGGGATGTTCTGCGGATCAGGTGAAGCTATCATGATCTCCATGTTAGGAACGATCTTTCCGCAAGAGTAGAGCTTCTCTACAGCCCAGTCATCATAAGTGATGATAGGGGCACACTCTGTCATACCGTAGCCCACAGTGATAGGGAATCCCATCTGCTTGAAGAACGACTCAACTTCCTTGTTGAATGCCGCGCCACCCACGATAACCTCATAGAACTCGCCTCCGAAAGCGTTGATAAGCTCTGTCTTGATCTTGTTCATCACTACCTGGTTAAGACCAGGAAGCTTCATAAGGAACTTGATTCCTTCCTTCTCAAGCACAGGCTTTACCTTGCTCTTGTAGATCTTCTCGATAACGAGTGGAACTGCGATAACGACATAAGGCTTCACCTCTGCGAGAGCCTGCATGATGATCTTCGGGCTCGGAACTCTTGAAAGGAAATGTACATGGGCACCCGCTGAAAGCTCGTAAAGGAGCTCGAACATAAGTCCGTACATGTGTGCAGAAGGAAGCATAGAGACAACGCTCTTGGTGTTGTCAAGGCCTGGAAGAACCTTCTGGCCGAACTCGAGGTTCGACTTGATCGCACGGTAAGGGATCATTACACCCTTCGAGAATCCTGATGTTCCTGATGTGTAGTTGATGACAGCAAGTTCATCTGCCGAATCCTCATAATAATTGAGGTCATTCTGGGTGAATTCTTCAGGATATCTTCTTCCGAAAAGCTCGTTCAAGTGCTCTTTTGTGTTGGTGATCTTCTCATCCCTTGCATAGAGAAGCTTGAAGGTGTTCACCTGGATGATTGCCTGAACATCAGGCATTTCACTCTCTGAAAGTCCTTCCCAGATGATATCATCCACGAAGAGGATCTTTGCTTCAGAGTGATTTACAAGATGATGTATGTTGCTTGACTTGAATTCGTGGAGAAGCGGCACCGGAACAGCTCCGTAAGTGAGCGCAGAGAGAAATGCCACCGCCCAGTTAGCCTGGTTTCTTGAACACAAGGCCACCTTGTCTCCTCTTTCGAGGCTGCACTCCTCAAACATGATGTGCATCTTAGCGACTCTTCTGGCTACGTCACGGTAGTGAAGAGTCACTCCCTGGTAGTTGGAGATCGCAGGTCTGTCCCAGTTTTTCTTGAAAGATTCCTGAAAAATCTTGTTAACTGATGTAAATTCCATAATGATTCTAAGTTAAAATCTAAACGTCAGGTTCAGTTTAAGTACGACGTTTTTCTAAGCACACTTTTACTTAAGCACAACTGTGCGTTTCTGTCCGTCATAACATTCCACATTCACTGAAGTTCCATCCACTACTGTCACCTCGCTCTTTGGAAGAATCATCTTGTCGCCGGTGAAAGTAGTCAGCGGGCTGCCGCCGTAGAACGGATATATCAGCGTCTGGATCGAAGTCCTGACCACCCAGTAGGTGTTGCCACCCACTTCAAGACGCTCAGGAAGCTCCTTTATCCTTTCGGGAGCTGCGATTCCCTTCCAGGAATCAGGCTTTTTGCCCTTGAGGTTGTACATGTCGACGGTAAAGTCCTTATGAAGGACCAATATGTTATATGCTTTCTTCTTGTTGAAGTCATAGACGTCAGGTCCAAGGAGAATCTCCTTGCCAAGATCGATCGGGAAACCGTTCACATAGTTTCCGAGACGGTCTATGATGTAGATCTTGCTTCCGGCAGCGAATACGAACTGTATCTTGCCGTTTGCATAGTAGTCAACCTCTCCTACCGCGCCGCACATCTTATCCTTGAAAGGAACTCCCCAAAGTCCCTTTCCATCCTCTTCCTTGAGACAGATTGCTCCGTGCTCGTTCTGGTACAGAAGGTTTGTCTTGCCGGTGGCGCTGTTCTTCACCTTGAATGGTCCCTGAGGGATTACTATGGTCGTATCTCTCTCAACCTGAGGAGCTTTCGACTTCATCATCTCAAGACGTGGAACTCTGAGACGGCCGACTACACCATTCTTTCCCTTTGTAACGGCAAAGACCGCAGGGCAGTAGTCGCAACCCTGATAAAGAGGCTTCAAAGCCTCGGCAAGAGGATTTGTGAATATATCCTTATGTCCGGCAGGGTACTCGCCAAGGGAGAAATATGCGACCAGCGAAGCTTCGGTCGCAAGCATATCCTTCTGACCGGCATTCGCCATATATTCGGCAAGATTATATTCAAGGACCTTGTCCTTTACGTACATCTCGACTGCCTGCATGCTTCCGGAAATGATCCATCCGTTCATGTAAGTGAAGCATGACTCGTCCTTCAGCTGGAACATGTCGCCGAATACAGAAGCGGCAAATGAGGCATACGGCCACGCATGGGTGGCAGGTACATATTGTTTGAATGATTTGTTTTCAGTGCCGACAAAGATCAGGGTGTCTTCGCGACCTATTCTGAGAAGATTGACTTCAGCTAGTGACTTTCCAAGGACAAATGATGCCTTTGCAACTTCCTTGATGTCAAGTCTTTTAACGAAGTCTTCCGGAGAGATTCCAGCCCTGGAGGTCAACTCCCTCTGCTTCTTACGATAGCTCTGAAGGGCCTGCTTTGAGTCCATAAATGACTGATAAGCATCCATATAAGGCTCAGTACTCTTCATTGGGAGCGAGACGGCAGACACTGTAAACGAAGGGAGCACCTGCGAGAGCTTAGAAACAGACGGCTGCGACTTCTCCAGCACGGTCATATAGTCTGATGCATCGTCGTCGTACACCGCAGAGATTGTAGCGTAAGCTCCGGTTGCATCTGATTTTTCGATTTCAATCACAGTCCACTGTGCAAGATTTGCTATGAAAGGACTGTACTTTGAACGCGATTTCGCCAATGCCACAGGCATGAGCGTCTTTGCGCTATGATTTGCCACAAACACCAGATTGCTACCGCTTGCAGACTGCGAAGCGTCAGCAAAACCTCCGGCATACATGACTGAAATAGGCTCCGCAAGATGTCTGACAGCCGACTTCACAAGTGTCTCAGTGTCGGAGATAAGGACCACAGAATGTCTTGCGATGGAGCGTGTGCCGTCTGAAGCTTTCGAGCAGTCCACAAACTGTGAGGCCATACCCAACTCAGAGGCGAAAGACATAAGAGCCGCCGCATCCTCGGATGGTTCCGATGAAGCCTGGCCGGCATCAAAAATATACAGCGGATTCATCTTTCCGCCATAGTGCAGAGAGACGACCATTGAGGCCGATGAGAACGAGTGAAGGGATCCTGACTCAAGCTCCGCAGCAAGGGCATCAGTAAACTTGAAGCCACGAAGCGGACCATTGACAGCATCCTCAACATCTGAGAGACAAGCGACCAGCACAGCATCCGCAGGAACGGCCGGCAGGAGCAGGTAACGCTCCTGATCCGACACGACATTTCCTTTGCGGGTCTGAGTGCTGTCTACACCGGAATACAACACGGCGACAGCGACACCGACTCCCAGAATCATCACGGCCAATATGGCCAGACAGATTATGATGGATTTTCTGCTCATTCAGAGCTTGGGACTATTTTACAGCGATAGCCTCGATCTCCACCTTCACACCAAGCGGAAGAGCCGCAGCCTGATAGCATGCTCTTGCTGGCTTGTCACCAGTGAAGTACTCTGCATACACCTCGTTAACTGCCTTGAAATCAGCGATGTCAGCGAGAAGAACTGTAGTCTTCACCACGTTGTCATAAGTCATACCAGCCTCCTTGAGGATAGCTCCGATGTTCTTGAGTGACTGATGAGCAGCAGCAACGATGTCCTCCTGAACCTTTCCGTCAGCAGGATTTACAGGAATCTGACCTGAAATGTAGAGTGTTCCGTTAACCTCAATAGCCTGTGAATATGGACCTACAGCCTTAGGTGCATCAGGAGTAGCAATTACTTTTTTCATATCTTCAATTTTTAGTATTGGTAAAACATACAAAGATAATAAATATTTGTAATATATGGACTTGGCTAAGAAAAAAGGTGCGTCACGGACATATGAAAGCAAGCCACAGAGCATACGGAGTACAGTCCGCCCACACACCTTGACAAAGAAATGGCCGATTTTTCGTCAAGGCCCCCGAAAATCACAGCAAAACATCACAAAACCGGTACACCTTGACAAAAAATCACAGGATTCTTTGCCAAGGTGTCGCCCAGAAGTGCTTTTTATGGAGAAAAACATTGTTTTTCAGACGGGACTGTATACATTTGTCTGTGACTTCATACATTTCGGGAGAGATGCGGCGGAAGATTGTTGTGATTGATTGTGAAATAGATTAAATGTTATGAAAAAGACGTATCACGTATGCCTTTCGGCTGGAGATGAGATCATGTTCAGAGATCTCGAAGATTACAACAGAGGGTTCAACTGTTTTGCAGTCGCACTTTACAAGACAAATTCCACAGGCCTTGTTGAATCCTTTATGTCCACCCACATGCATCTATTGGTTCAGACAGATTCCCCAAAGGATTTCATGATGTGCTTCCGGATGCTTTATACAATGTATTTCAATAAGAAATACGAACGTTCCGGCAAACTTGGAGAGCACCTGCATTTCACAATGGAGGTTGTGGGATATCACCATATGCTGGCAGCAATGAGCTACATATTGCGAAATGCACTGCATCATGGAGTAGTTCCCATCCCATACGCGTATCCACACTGCTCCGCAAACGCCATATTTATGCGCGAAATGGGAAAACGGCCGGAAGAAAACCTGCTGCCGCAAAAGTCATATTACAAACACCTTGGCAGAACTGCAGAATATCCCGACTCATATAAAATGAGCGGAAGCGGCGTCTTCCTTAGGGAAAGTGTTCTAGACATACCACAAGTAGAGAACCTCTTTGTCTCCCCAAGAATGTTCAATTTCTATATGAGCAGAAAGTCTTCAGAAGAATGGGAAGCAGAACAGAGCAAAGACCAGAACAGCTCACCACTGATCAACATCCAGAGTATTGAAAGAGGAGTGAATACGGACTCAATAGACAAACTCCTTCTATTTGAAAATGGCAAAGCTGACTACAGAAAGCTTTCCGACCAGGACCTTTGCACAGAAATCGACAGAAAAATTCTTCCCAAATACGGAAAGAGATCCGTATACCAGCTCTCTTCCGAAGAAAAGACACTTATAGCTAACCACCTATACAAGACACTGCACCTCAACGCAGCACAGATTCGTCGCTGTTTAAACATCCTCACACCTTGACAAAGAAATGGCCGATTTTTCGTCAAGGTCCCCGAAAATCGCAGCAAAACACCACAAAACCGGTACACCTTGACAAAAAATCACAGGATTCTTTGCCAAGGTGTAGCAAAAGCAAAATTCGCAAACCACCAGACACTGGCGATTTGCGAATTTCGTAGCCCCGAGCAGAATCGAACTGCTATCTAAAGTTTAGGAAACTTCCATTCTATCCGTTGAACTACAGGGCCCAATAAAAAAGGAGACTGATTACTCAGCCTTCTTTTCAATGATCTGACGACCTCTGTAGTAGCCGCACTCAGGGCATACTCTGTGGTACATGATAGTTGCGCCGCAGTTTGAACAAGTTGCGAGGGTAGGAACTACAGCAACGTCGTGTGTTCTTCTTTTGTCACGTCTCTGCTTAGAGACTCTGTGTTTTGGATGTGCCATTTTACTATATTTTTAATTATTAATATTCTTCTTTCAAAACATACCTTTCAGCGCTGCAAAAGGATTGTTTGAATCCTCTTTGACGCTGTCCTCCTCCATTCCTTCTCCAGTAAGATACTTCACTGCGTTCGGATCGCACTCCCCTTCTGCATGGAAACGCTGCATTGGCAATGAAAGGCAGACATAGTCATATATGATCTGCTTCATATCAAGGACCGCGTCGTCCTGCGGGAGATAAATCACTTCTCTTTCGGAGTCATCAGTCTCCTCGGATGTGCCTTCCTCACCGAACTTCACGCTCAGCAGGATCTCTTCATCCACCGGCAGTTTCAGGTCTCCAAGACACCTGTCACACTCGACAGTCACCGTGCCTCTGACCTCACAATCAACGCCGATATACCTTCCTGACTTCTCCACCAAAACCGATGCATCTAACTGAGCATCAAGGATTTCGGAGTTTTCAAACGTCTCAAAGAACTCCTTTGAAGCCTGCCATCGGAACTCGTTCTTTCCGGCAGACAATCCATTTAAAGGTATTACAAATTCTTCACTCATTCCGACCCGTAAATAGATTTGAGCCCGCAAAGGTAACAAAAACTTTTATTATTAGCAATTTATATCCGAACTTTTTCTTTTTCGCTCGATTTCGTTGAGAATTATCTTCCTAAGTCTCATCGACTTTGGAGTTACCTCCACAAGCTCATCCTCCTGGATGTACTCGAGAGCCTCTTCGAGTGAGAAAACGATCGGTGGAGGAAGCATGACCTTGTCGTCGCTTCCTGACGCACGCATATTTGTAAGCTTCTTGGTCTTGCAGATGTTGATGTTCAGGTCACGCTCGCGTGTGTGCTCACCTACTACCTGACCCTCATATATATCTACACCCGGCTCGATGAAGAAACGGCCTCTGTCCTGGAGCTTGTCCATAGAGTAAGCGACTGAAACACCTGTCTCGAGAGATACGAGTGAACCGTTGGTACGGCGCTCGATGTCACCCTTGTAAGGCTCATAGCCTTTCAGACGGTGTGCAACCACAGCCTCGCCCTGAGTTGCTGTGAGGAGGTTGCTTCTGAGTCCCATAAGTCCGCGTGAAGGGATGTCGAACTCAAGGTGTGTTCTGTCTCCCCTGCCTTCCATCTGGATGAGGGCACCCTTACGGCGTGTCACCATCTCGATGGCTCTTCCTACGAATTCCTCAGGAAGGTCGATTGTAAGATTTTCGATAGGCTCACAACGCTGGCCTCCGATCATCTTGTCGAGGACCTTAGGCTGGCCGACCTGAAGCTCGAAGCCCTCGCGGCGCATAGTCTCGATGAGGACAGACAAGTGGAGGACACCACGTCCGTACACTACGAATGAGTCCGCATTAGGACCCGGCTTAACCCTGAGCGCAAGGTTCTTCTCGAGCTCCTTCTCAAGACGCTCCTTCAAGTGTCTTGAAGTCACGAACTTTCCTTCCTTTCCGAAGAATGGGGAGTTGTTGATGCAGAAGAGCATGCTCATTGTAGGCTCATCCACCTCGATTGGAGGAAGCGCCTCAGGATTCTCGAAGTCAGCTACTGTGTCTCCGATCTCGAAGCCTTCCACTCCCACAACAGCGCAGATGTCACCGCACTGAACAGAGTCCACCTTAGACTTTCCAAGACCGTCGAAGATCATAAGTTCCTTGATCTTCTGCTTCTGCATTATGTCGTATCTCTTGCAGAGAGTTATGTTCATTCCTGCCTGGAGAGTACCTCTTGTCACACGACCGACAGCGATACGTCCTACGTAAGGAGAATACTCAAGTGACGAAATAAGCATCTGAGGGGTTCCCTCGACCACTTCAGGAGCAGGGATCTCCTCAAGGATAGTGTCAAGAAGAGCTGTAATGTCTTCAGTAGGCTGCTTCCAGTCGTAAGACATCCAACCCTGCTTTGCACTTCCGTAAATTGTGCGGAAATCAAGCTGGTCCTCAGTTGCTCCGAGTGAGAACATAAGGTCGAACACCTCTTCCTGAACCTCGTCAGGACGGCAGTTCTGCTTGTCCACCTTGTTGATTACAAGTACAGGCTTCTTGCCCATCTCGATAGCCTTCTGAAGCACGAAACGTGTCTGCGGCATACATCCCTCGAATGCATCCACGAGAAGGATCACACCGTCAGCCATATTGAGCACGCGCTCCACCTCTCCACCGAAGTCGCTATGGCCCGGAGTGTCGATCACATTGATCTTTACACCTTTATATACTACGGACACATTCTTTGCGAGGATGGTGATACCTCTCTCTCTTTCAAGGTCATTATTGTCGAGAATAAGCTCTCCGAGTTTCTCCTGCTCTCTTGCCTGACGGGCCTGGTAGATCATCCTGTCGACAATGGTAGTCTTTCCATGGTCAACGTGTGCGATGATCGCAATGTTTCTGATATCCTGCATAATAATCAATCTTTTACCGCATAACACTACTCGACCGGAAAATCCGGCCGAAAAAGATTTGCAAAATTAGATATAATTATGATTTTTTTATACATTTTTCAAAACACTTTTTTATTTTTGCGTGCGAAAAAATAATTTAAAGAGTATATGAAACAGGACATGATTGTAATTCTCGACTTGGGAAGTCACGAGAACACAGTTCTCGCAAGAGCCGTACGCGCCCTCGGAGTGTACAGCGAAATCCACCCGCACGACATCACAGCTAATGAGCTCAAGGCCCTTCCGAACGTTAAGGGTATCATCCTCAACGGCGGACCTAACAACATCGTTGATTCAGTAGCGATCGACGTTCTTCCTGAGATCTACGAATGCGGCATTCCTGTTATGGCAGCTGGCCACGACAAGGCTCTCTGCGAAGTGAAGCTCGCTCAGTTCGGCAACGACGAAGAGGCTATCAAAGAGGCAGTGAAGTCATTCGTATTTGACACTTGCAAGGCTGAGGCTAACTGGAACATGAAGAACTTCGTTGCAGACCAGGTAGAGCTCATCCGCCAGCAGGTTGGCGACAAGAAGGTTCTCCTCGCCCTCTCAGGCGGAGTAGACAGCTCAGTTCTTGCAGCCCTTCTCCTCAAGGCAATCGGTGACAAGCTCTACTGTGTTCACGTAAACCACGGCCTTATGCGTAAGGGCGAGTCTGAGAATGTTGTAGAAGTGTTCAGAAACCAGCTTTGCGCTAACCTTATATATGTAGACGCAACTGACCGTTTCCTCGGTCTCCTCGAGGGCGTTGCAGATCCAGAGCAGAAGAGAAAGATCATCGGTGGCGAGTTCATCCGCGTGTTTGAAGAAGAAGCTCGCAAGCTCGACGGTATCGACTTCCTCGGCCAGGGTACTATCTACCCAGACATCGCCTGTCT
>CANBDZ010000079.1 GCA_947367375.1 uncultured Bacteroidales bacterium
GAAGTCAACCGAATTGTGCACAGCCACCACCTTGTCAGGATCGATGCCGTAACGGTTGATACAGATATTTCTTGTAAGCTCAGACACAGCCATCACCTTGTCTGCAGCCATCATACCCTTTGTCTCAAGGTCAACTACGCGTGTATCGACCTGATCGTCGCTTGCACGGTCGTATGATGTCGCATGCATATGCACTACGAGCGGCTTGCCTGTCAGCTGCTTAGCCGCAATACCAGCGAGATAAGTAAGCCAGTCGTGAGCGTGAATCACGTCGAACTGGTCCTTATACTGCATTGCGATGGTCGCGCCGACCATAGCGTAACGTGCAACCTCTTCCATAAGGTTTGCACCGTACTTTCCAGAGAATTTGTACTTCTGGCCATACTGTACACGGAAGCCCTTGATCTGTCTCTTGCGCTCTTCCTCCACCATTGTAGTGAAGTCCTGAGGATCAACATAAGGGATCATGTTGCTTCCGATGTGAACGAACTGTACCTTTCCGAGGAACTCATCCACGGTTGCGCTTACAGTGTCTATGGCCACATCACTTGCGTTGATGATCTTTACAGCGCTCTCATCCTCGTCACCCGAAGCTGAAGGCATAACGAAAAGAACATCGACATCATTGTAGGCAAGACCTTTGGTCATACCATAGCAGGCTGTTCCGAGACCTCCTGCGATATGAGGAGGGAACTCCCATCCGAACATCAAAACTCTCATAATCTCCTCCTCTCTTATTTATATTGTTCCATAATATATGCTATTCTCAAAAGTGCTGCTGTGCTCATTGCAGAAGCGATTGCTCCGTGTGGCTCGTGTGGTGGGTCACCATCGTAAAGCTCTGAGAATGCGCCTACACCATGCTTGCTGATGTCCTCGAAGAATCCCTCAACAAGGTACTTAGCCCTGTTGTAGAATGTCTCGCCCATCATTCTGAAACATACGTCAATGTATGGTGCAAGAAGTGCAGGGAATGCACATCCCTGGTGATATGCAAGGTCGCGGTCAATCTGCGATCCCTCATACACACCTCTGTAAGCCTCGTTTCTTGGTGAGAGCGATCTGAGTCCGCGCTTTGTAACGAGCTCGTCATTGATTGTCATCACAAC
This sequence comes from uncultured Bacteroidales bacterium, assembly GCA_947367375.1. Taxonomy (GTDB): domain Bacteria; phylum Bacteroidota; class Bacteroidia; order Bacteroidales; family UBA932; genus Cryptobacteroides. Next base: position 1,110 of record CANBDZ010000079.1, read on the forward strand.
CTCTGAAACCACCTCATCCTCAACTGGGCAATACTCCAGATAGATAGGGAAGAGGATGTTAGGTCTTACCGCCTGATCCTGAGGACCGTTACCTACATAGTCTACGAGATAGCCCCAGTCAGGTCTCCAGAATGTAGGCTGGAAGTTCTGCTTCACGAGGTCACGTACAGGAGTCCACTTCTGTACGAAGTCGCTGGTCTTAGGACCGTACTTATTCTCCATATCGATTGCGAAGCAGAGTGCATTGTACCAGAATGCGTTTGTCTCTACCTGGTAACCAGCTCTTTCTGTAACAGGACGTCCGTACACGTACGCGTTCATCCATGAAAGAGCTACGCCATCCATCTGTGCCCAAAGGAGGCCGTTCGGATGCATTGCAATCTCTTTTCTGCGACCTGGAGCATAGCTCTCGATGATACCCTTGAGGGTCTCGCCGTACTTCTTCCAGATCTGTCTTTCCTTTCCGCTGAAACGGATGTACTGCTGGATTGTCTCAGTAAGTCTGAGAGGTGCCTCGCACTGTGTTGTACGGTGGAAGAGACGCTCCTGCTCATCTGCGATGAGGGTGTCAAGAATCTTCTCGAACTCAGCGCAGTCACCGTTTGCATAAAGGGTGAGGCCAGGGAGTGAAACGATAGTCTCACGGAGAAGTCCTGTCTCAAGCCACGAGTAACCTGCATTGATCTGAGCTCTGTCGCCCTTGTGGCACTTGAACATCTCTGCATTCTGCACGAGAAGATCAAGGTGAGTCTCGATCGGATCTGCCTTCTTGATGATGTCTGTGAACTTTCTCTTGAGTCCTCTTGGGTTGATCTCAGACACTGAAGCCGAGAACACCACAGAATCGCCCTGCTTCATATCGAGAGAGAAAGCTCCCGGAACGAAGAGGTCCTCACGGCAGTCGAATCCGCGGCGATACTCATCTGAATAAGTTACGCCGTTATACCAATATGGCTGATACTTGAACGCTGCCTGAGCTGAAGTCTGAAGGTGGAGGTTAGGGAAACCGTCATAAAGGCGGAATGAAACGCCACCGTCAAGTTCATCATAGCCTGTGTATGCTTCAGGGTTCTGATGAGTAAGGCCGTGAATGCTTCTGAAAGCAAGGAAAGGCTTGAGCACAAGGGAAACCTTGGCAGGAGCCTTGATGAGTTCATACTTGATGAGCACCTGATCGTTGTCAGGAACCATCACGATAGTCTTGGTGAAGATGATTCCACCAATCTTATAAGTGATAACCGGCACCGGATCGGCATCAAAGTCGATGATGTACTTATGTCCTTTCGGCTCATAAACATCACCATAGCAGTGAATACCGAGGTTGAACTGTTTGCCACCCATCACGAGGCTCTCGTCAAGCGAAGAAAGCAGCATGTACTTTCCACCGCCCAGCTCCTCTACAGGCACTGCAAGCAGTCCGTGGTACTTTCTCGTATTGCAGGTCACAATGGATGTGTTGCAGTACGCACCGGACTCGTTAGACGCGATCAGCTCACGCTTCAGCGAGTACTCGAGGTTGACCAGTTCGGACTTGTTGAATTTCAGAAAAGCCATATTTAATATGTATTTAAGTTATTTCTAATCAATCTTTTTCAGCACCACCGCACACCTGCTTGGCAGATAGAGCGACAGCGAATGGTCATATTTTCCGTTGCCGTTCTCACTCTTGGACGGTATACTAAAATGCACCTCTCCAGTTTTGAGTCTGGAGAAGCCGTCAAATTCGTTTTCGTCCGTGTTGAGTACCGCCTCATATTTTCCTGCCGGAGCGGCGAAGCCGTAATCGGCAAATGAGGAGGTGGGGTTAAAATTGAGCGCAAAGATACAATTTTTTCTTTTGAAAATAAGTATCTTTTTCTCTTCATCCTGTACAAAAAGTTCAGGTTTCTCATCAAGAACGGCCTCCTGGCGTGCCAGAGTTATCATTGCACGGTCAAAATTTCTAAGATATTTGTATCTCAGATAGTCAGGTTCGGCCAAAGACCACTGTCTTCTTGCATGCTTGTATGACCATCCGTTTCCTTCACGAGGGAAGTCGATCCATTCCGGATGACCGAACTCATTGCCCATGAATGTAAGGTAACCGTCACCGCAGGTAGCCATAGTCACAAGACGGATCATCTTATGAAGGGCCATACCTCTGTCCACTACAGGAGACTGGGATTCTTTGTTCATCGATGTGTACATCTCGGCATCCATCAGACGGAAGGCGATAGTCTTGTCTCCCACCATAGCCTGGTCATGACACTCAGCATAGCTGATGGTCTTCTCATCCTCTCTCTTGTTGGTGAGCTGCCACCAGATCTCGCCTACACTCCAGTCCTGATCCGCAAGTTCCTTGATCCATTTGATCCAGTTGTCCGCGACACCCATACTCATTCTGAAGTCAAAGCCTACACCACCCTTCTCGATAGGAGCTGCAAGACCGGCCATTCCACTGACATCCTCAGCGATTGTAAAGGCATCCTCGTTCATCTCATGGATGAGGATGTTCGCAAGAGCAAGGTAAGCGATGGCATTGTCATCCACACCCTGGTTGAAGTAGTTCTCATAACCTACAAAGGCTTTTTCCAGACCGTGATCCCAATAAAGCATCGAAGTTACGCCGTCAAAACGGAAGCCGTCAATATGGTACTCCTCCATCCAGTACTTGCAGTTTGAAAGAAGGAAATATTTGGTTTCATCCTTACCGTAGTCAAAGCATCTTGAGCCCCACGCAGGGTGATGTCCCTGCCATCCGTCATAGAAGTACAGAGTCTCCTTTCCGTCGAAGAGTCCGAGTCCTTCCGCCTCGTTGTCCACAGAATGCGAATGCACGATGTCCATAACCACAGCGATGCCGAGGTCGTGAGCGTCATCCACGAGGGCCTTGAATTCCTCCGGTGTACCGAAGCGCGAGCTGAGCGCGTAGAAATTGGCCACCTGATAGCCGAACGATCCGTAGTACGGATGCTCCTGAAGAGCCATGATCTGAAGTGTGTCATAGCCGAGCTCAGCCACCTTAGGAAGTACATTAAGGCGGAATTCCTCGAATGTTCCCACCTTCTCCTCCTCAGCAGCCATACCGATGTGGCACTCATATATGAGAGGATTCGCCCTCTTTCCCGGCTTCTTTCCTCTCCATTCATACGGCTTGAGAGGCTCCCACACCTGTGCGCAGAACTGCTTTGTTACAGGATCCTGGACTGCCCTGTTCAGATAGGCCGGAAGTCTCTCTCCGCCTCCTCCAGGCCACTCGATGAAGAGCTTGTACAAAGTGCCGTGGCTCAGGAACATATCGCTCAGCCTGATCTCCCAGTTTCCGCCTCCGATAGGCTTGAGGGCATAGGCTTCAGTGCGTTTCCAGTTGTTGAAATCGCCGATGAGGTAGATCTTAGTAGCGTTAGGAGCCCACTCACGGAACACCCATCCGCCGTTTCCGTCCCTGTGCATTCCATAGAAAATATGGTTGTTCATACCATTGCACAGTTTTCCGTCCACAGACATCCTCTCCTTCATGTCAAGAATCATCTTGTGCCTTCTGTCGATCACGTCCTTATATGGCTTAAGCCACTTGTCAGTGTCGTATATCATTTTCTTCTTTGCGCACATATCTATGTTGTTTTAAATATTTGTATCCATTTCATCGAGCCTTTCACGCGCCCCTCTGAGGTACGCACGGCAAGCCTTTATCAATTCCTCCGTCCTTACGATATATTTATCGATATCGTCAATTCCAGTCTGAGGATCCTCAACCTTCTGAGCTATCGCTTCAAGTTCGGCGACAGCCTTCGCATAATCAAACATCTCTTCCATAAACATCACTTCATTTCGTTTCGCAAGCGGCAAGTCATTAATTACTTGAAGGTTATCGATGCTTGCGAAACTTCCATCCACCGCACCTTCTATATCTACGTTACCCTCCTCCTAAATCCTCCTCCTCGGGAGGAGGACTTACTATCGACCCAAAGGTCTCAAATGTTTATTTCTTCCACTATGCAGTTCAATGTTCCGTCCGGGAACATAAGGGACACCTTGTCTCCCCTGCTCCTTCCGTTTACCCCCTTCACCACGACTCCCGCATCGTCGAGCACAAGGGCAAAGCCCCTCTCCACTATTTTTCGCGGATCAGAGGCCTTTATCCTTGTCTGAAGCACCTGCAGGGTCGATTCCATCGCTGCTATCTTCATCGAAAAAGCCATCTTCAGACGCATATGGAAAGAGGATATGCGGGCATCCTCGTCTTCATATATCGATAGTATGAAATCCGCGAGAGCGGTAGGAGTCTTGACATATTCATGAGCCACCATATCAGCCACATGATAGTCCTGGTCGTGACCGATCGCGGTAAGGACCGGCACAGGGAACTGGGCTATTGCGGCAGCCATCGAGTAGTCGTCGAAAGCCGCCAGATCCAGCTTCGAACCGCCGCCACGCAGAATGAGGACCGCGTCGAATCCGACGGAATCCTCATGAACCGCATCAAGTGCGGCAATTATCGACGACGGGCAGTCAGTGCCCTGCATAAGGGCAGGGAAGAGGACTGTCTGAACCTGGAACCCATATGGATTGCCCTCGATATGACGTATGAAGTCGCGGTAGCCGGCAGCATCCTCAGCCGATATGACTGCAAAACGATAAGGGAGCTCCGGAAGCGAAAGTTCTTTCTGGAGATCCATAAGTCCCTCACTGTTAAGGCGGTCAATGGTCCTCTGCCTTTCAAGTTCCTTTACACCAAGTGAGTACTCGGGATCTATGTCTGTTATTATCAGGGAAAAACCGTACAGCTGGCTGTAGTTGACCTGGATACGCACCAGGATGACCATGCCGACATCTATCGGTGATCCTGTCACCGACTCGAAATAAGGAGCCAGAATCCTGTACTTGGAAGACCAGATGATGGCGCTTGCCTTGGCGACAAGTCCGCTGGCATCACTCTGAGAAAGCTCCAGATAGCAGTGGCCACCGGAACGGGCCTTGACAGCGCTCACCTCTGCCTTCAGCCAGAGTTGCGTCGGGAAAAGAGATTCCACCCCCACCTTCATCCTTGTCTGCAGCTCAAAAAGATCTATAAATTCTTTTTCCATACTCTTTTCATTGAAGCGCAACAAATTTAGTAAAATTTCCCATATAGGAGCCATCTTTCACAAGAAATATAAATAAAATTTATATCTTTGCCGACTGTTATTGAGTCACTGAATATAATGAAGATCACAGAAGCATTATTCTCCGGCAGCAGCACCAGAATCTCCGAGAAGCCGAAACAGAAATTCCCTGAATTCGCCTTCATCGGAAGATCCAATGTGGGAAAATCCTCCCTCATCAACATGCTGTGCCGCAATAAGAAGCTGGCTATGACATCCAGCAAGCCGGGAAAGACCAGGCTAGTGAACCACTTCCTCATAAACAGAGAGTGGTACTTGGTCGACCTCCCCGGTTACGGCTATGCAAAGATGTCCGGTACTGCAAAGCAGAAGCTCGAACAGGTCATCAGAAACTACATCAACCTTTCTCAGGAGATGGTTATGCTCTTTGTCCTGATCGACTGCCGCCACGACATAGGAAAGGTCGACATGGACTTCCTCATTGAGCTTGGCCAGAGCCAGATCCCGTTTGCGATCATCTTCACCAAGGGTGACAAATTCGGTCCTGTAGCTCTCCAGCAGCAGATCGAGAAGATGAAGAACCAGATTCTCGAACTCTGGGAAGAACTCCCTCCTACATTCGTCAGCTCATCAGAGAGCGGAATGGGACGAGAAGAGATTCTTGACTACATCGGTTCGGTACTCGAGACATTGAAAGATGAACAAAATTAAAATCCTCAATACAATGCACAAGGAACACAAAATGAAACTTTTCGCCTGCAGAGCTTCAAAGGACTTTGCAGTGAAGGTAGCCAAGGCTCTTAACCTGGAACTTGGCGCATCTGATGTACTGACATTCAGCGACGGCGAATTCCAGCCGTCATTCAACGAGAGTGTCAGAGGAGCCACTGTATTCATCGTACAGTCAACATGTCCTCCAACAGACAACCTCTTTGAGCTTCTCCTTATGGCCGATGCAGCAAAGAGAGCTTCCGCACACAAGGTCATTGCAGTTATGCCATACTATGGATGGGCAAGACAGGACCGCAAGGACAAACCAAGAGTTTCAATCGGAGCTAAGCTTGTTGCAAACATGCTTCACGCTGCAGGATGCGACCGCGTAATGACCTGCGACCTCCACGCTGACCAGATCCAGGGATTCTTCGACTTCCCTGTAGATCACATCTACGCAAGCGCCGTGTTCCTCCCTTACCTCAAGGCTATGAACATCGAGAACCTCGCTATCGCAGCACCTGATATGGGTGGAGCAAAGAGAGCGAACGCTTATGCAAGATACCTCGAGTGCCCTGTGATCATCTGCCACAAGTCTCGTGAGAAGGCTAACGTTGTAGGCTCAATCACAGCAATCGGCGACGTAGCAGGTAAGAACGTTGTTATCGTGGACGACATGATCGACACAGCAGGTACACTTGCAAAGGCTGCAAATGTACTCAAGGATATGGGAGCGCTCAGCGTTCGCGCTTGTGCAACTCACCCTGTATTCTCAGGTCCTGCTTACGACAGAATCGCAGAGTCTGCTCTCGAGGAGGTAATCGTTTCAGACACTATTCCTCTCAGCGACGACCCAACCAAGGACAAGAGCAAGATCACTGTTCTCTCAATGACAGACATCTTCGCTGACATCATCAGCAAGGTTTACAACTACGAGGAGATCAGCTCAAGCTTCATCAACTAATATCTTTTGACATTGGAGATTTTACTTGCAGCGGTAGTACTTGTCGGCCTTTGTGTCTTCGGATTATGCTTCAACATCATATTCCGAAAGAACGGTCAGTTTCCCGAAACTGATCTGGGTGCGAACAAGGAATTGAGAAAGAGAGGAATCATCTGCGCAAAGGAAGACGAAATGAAGATGTGGAAGAAAAAGGGCAGAGTCAACAGTTGCGACACCTCTGCGTGCACAGACTGCAGAGGATGCGACGTTGTCTACGGCCCTGGCAAATCCACAGAGAACAAATAAGCCCGTGAGGGTTAATAATTTTAAAACGACCCGATTATGAGTCTATTAGCTATCGTAGGACGCCCTAATGTAGGCAAGTCCACACTTTTTAACCGCCTTGTCGGAATGAGACAGGCTATCGTTGATGAGACCGCAGGAGTAACCCGCGACAGGCATTATGGAAGATGCGAATGGTGCGGAACAGAGTTTTCTGTGGTCGATACAGGTGGATACACATCCAATTCTGACGATATATTTGAAGAAGAGATCCGCAAGCAGGTTGTACTCGCTATTGAAGAGGCACACGTTGTTCTCTTTATGGTAGAGGCCGCAACAGGTATTACTGACTATGACGAGGAGATCGCAGACATCCTCAGACGCAGCGGAAAGCCGGTTGTTCTTGCAGTGAACAAGATCGACTCAGGTGAGAAGATCTATGATGCGTTCCAGTTCTATTCACTCGGACTTGGAGAGGTGTTCAGCATCTCTGCAGCCAACGGAGGTGGAACAGGAGAGCTTCTTGACGAGATCGTAAAGCAGCTTCCTGAAGAGGACCCTGACACAGACGAGCATCCAGAGCTTCCTCACTTCACCATCGTAGGTAAGCCTAACGTAGGTAAGTCATCACTCACAAACGCCCTGCTCGGAAAGGAAAGAAACATCGTGACCCCTATCGCAGGTACTACACGCGACTCCATCGCTACCCTCTACAACAAGTTCGGACATGAATTCATGCTTGTGGACACAGCTGGTATGCGTAAGAAGACCAAGGTTCACGAAGACCTCGAGTTCTATTCAGTGATGAGATCGATCCGTGCGATCGAGCACTCTGACGTATGTATCCTCATGGTGGACGCTCAGACCGGTATCGAGTCTCAGGACATGGCCATCTTCAACCTCATCCAGAGAAATAAGAAAGGCTGCGTTGTAGTAGTGAACAAATGGGACACAGTAGAGAAGGACAGCAACACAATGAAGGAGTACACCCAGGCAATCAAAGAGCGTCTTGCTCCGTTCAATGACCTTCCTATTGTCTTCACTTCAGTAATCAACAAGCAGAGAATCATGGACGTGCTGAATGCAGCAGCGCACGTATATGACAACTACTCGAGAAAGATCAAGACTTCAGAACTCAATGAAGTGATGCTTCCGGAGATCGAGAACTACCCTCCACCAGCTTGGAAGGGCAAGTACATCAAGATCAAGTACGTGACTCAGCTCCCTACACGATCTCCATCGTTTGCATTCTTCTGCAACCTTCCGCAGTACATCCGCGAGCCTTACCGCCGCTTCCTGGAGAACAAGCTCCGAAGCAACTTCGATTTCATCGGATGTCCGGTACAGGTCTTCCTCAGACAGAAATAACAGAAAAGTGACTGAAAAGTCTTCAAGACTGATCAGTCACTTTTTTTATACCCTTTATTCTATATCAAGTCGGTTGACCTCGTCGATGCCTTTGATCCTGAGGATCGAATCGATGGTGGTCTGGAGTTCCGACACCGAGTGGATCAGGAAGTCGATCGTACAGCTTGCGATGCGGTCCACAGTCTCGGTCTCAAGTCCTGTCATATAAAGGTGCTGTTCCTCTGTTATGCAGTTCACAAGGTCAATCAGAAGGTGATACCTGTCGACTCCGCGGATCTGGATGCGTACAGGATAGACAAAGTCCGGATTCTCGTGGAAGTTCACTGCAATGATCGAATCTCCCTGCTGGGATGCCTGCCTGATGGCCTTCTGGCAGTCACGACGGTGGATAGTTGTTGTACCGTCCTCCTCCTTGAAGCCGATGACCTCATCACCAGGAAGCGGATGACAGTAAGGACAGCGGTTATAATCAAGTTTCTTCTTGCTGTTGAAGAACTGTTTCAGGCTCTTCTTTGCCTTATAGGTGAGGACGTGATCGTTCCAGTCAGGTGAAGGTTCCACCTCAGGATTGGTTCCGATCTCCACACAGTCACCTCTGTGAAGCACAGTCTTGACAGACTTCAGCGAACCGTTTATTCTGGCATACTCCGCGTGCTGTCCCACCTCTCCGTGGATCTCGAATGCGAAGTCCAAAGCTGTCGCTCCCTGCGGAAGGATCACGATTCTTCCCATAGGAGTATATACCATGATGTCCTCATTATAGAATGACGAAGTTACTCCGTCCATAAAGTCGATCGCATCGGTGTGCTCCGCCATATCCTTAAGAATCGCTCTCAGCTTCTCAAGCCATACGTGGCTTGTCTCCTTATCCTGATCTGCAGTGCAGCCAAGGCATGCGTGACGCACCATTCTTTCCGAAGAAATATGGACCTCCTGCCAAGTACCTCTGTCGGTAAGGAGGGTGACGTGGAAGCTCTGATAGCCATTCTCCTTCGGTGTGTCTATGAAGTTCACAACACTGCCAGGACGTTCCTTGAAATTGTCGGTCAAGGCTGAATATATCTGCAGGGTAGTAGCCTTCTCCTTGCGGAATTCGTTCTCCTGACCGTCCACATCATATATGAGTCGGATAATATGCTTTATGTCGATGTGATTGAAGTCTGAGCCGTTGGTCTTCATTTTGCGCCAGATGCTGTACGGAGTACGGTAGCGGATTTCTGCACGCACCTTCAGGCCGTATCCGGCAAGACATTCGATGTACTTGCGGGCCATCTCCCAGATCTTTTCTTCGTTTTCCTGACGATAGAGCTCCATCTGCCCTGAGATAAACTCGTAATCCTTAGGACAGCGGTACTGGAACGAGAGATTCTCAAGCTCACGCTTGATCTGGTACATACCAAGACGGTTTGCAAGAGGCGCATAGAAGTAGTCAGTCTCTCCTGCGATCTTCATCTGCTTGTCAGGACGCATGCTGCTGAGAGTACGCATATTGTGCAGGCGGTCGGCCAGTTTGATGAGCAGAGCACGCACATCGTAATGTACAGAAGCAAGCATCTGATGGAAGTTGTCGATCTGCTTCGAATGATTGTACTTCTGCTTCTTCTGCTTGGTTACTGTAGCTACCAGAAAGGCGACATCGTCACCGAAACGTTCACGTATGTCTTCTACAGTGTAATCTGTGTCCTCAACCACATCGTGCAGGAAAGCTGCGATGATGGTGTTCGCATCGAGTTCAAGCTCTTCGGCGACAATCTTAGCCACTGCGATAGGATGCACGATGTAAGGTGCTCCTGACTTGCGGGTCTGTCCTGAGTGTGCCAACGCCGCAAACTCATATGACTGCTTGATGCGGGTCATATCTTCATCAGACATCCTGTTCCTGATGTGACGATAGAGATCATCCATATCCCTATCCATCTGTGCCTGATACTGGTTCTGCATAACCTTCAAAAAATTAAAATAGTTAGAATTGCTCTTATACGTTTGGAAACGAAACCTTAAAGTTATAAAACTTCTTTCTCATTGTTCACAGGAAGGTCAAAAAATATATATAAAAATAGTGGCGGACCGTCTCTCGACTGTC
>CANBDZ010000080.1 GCA_947367375.1 uncultured Bacteroidales bacterium
CCGCCTGGTGCGGTGTTTGGACGGCGGTTCGAGTCCGCCCATCTCCACAAACGGCAAAAGGTTCAGCTGCGGCTGAACCTTTTACCGTTTGCGGAGACACCTCTCAACCCCAGTCAGCTGCGCTGACAGCCCCTATTAGGGGCATACCGACCACTCCCTTTGGTCGGGTCGGGCGTCATCTCGGCTCGATGTCCTGCGAACATCTCGCACGAGAGTGCCGCGGCGCTGAAGCGCCTTCGCTTCGCTTATATTAATTTGTTGCATATCGTTTCAATTTAGAATGTCCATTTTGCACCTACGGCAGGCATTGCGTGGAATCCTTTCGCAACAAAGTTAGCTGAAAGCTCAAGCTCTCCGCCTACACTTAGATTTATGTCTTCCCAGCCTTTGACCTTGTTGAGGTTAATCCAGAACTGAGGCTCTGTCATAAATATGAATTCTGTTCCCTGCCAAGGTTGCAGTTCTCTCCAGAAATCAGCAAAGCCGCTGAATGTGCACCAGCCACCTGCAAACTCGATTCCCCATACGCCGGTGATCTGGAAATTGTGCATCTGACATCTTTCCAGTGCGTCCAATGTGCCGGGAATTGCCTTGTACATAGCGGAGATTGACCACGTCTTTGTGAAATCGTCTGAGTGTCCGGAATATGTCAGACCGCAGAGGAAAGAATTGTTGAATGAAGTTCCGACGCTGAGTCCGCCGTTGTATTCCAGGTGGACTGACAGCCAGTTCACATCTGAATCCTGCCAGAAATTCAGTTCGCGGGAGATTTCCCAATATGCTCCGCTGGCTTTCGGCGAATAGTCAAAGTCGATGAAGAAGAATGTGCTTCATTGATTCCCAAGAAGGAAGCACAGAAGAGTACTAAGGCTGTAATGAATCGTCTCATAACTTGTGGTTTATGCGTGTGAAGCTAATAATAAAACTTGATAAACTTTTCTATACAGAAGTTTTTTTATAAATTAGTCGCTCAAGTCGCTAATTACCTAATCAGCAGCCCTATGGATGAAATCAAGAAGTTTTATGAGCCTCCTTTTGTTGAGGTTATTGAGATGGAGGTTGAGCAGATCTTAGCCTCATCTGGAGCAGGAAACACTCCGGATTTTGATCTGGGAGATGACTTTTAATTGTGTGTTTATGAAAGCTGTACATAAGTTCTCGTTGCTGTTTGCGGTGATGGCATCAGCAATGTTTTTCAGTTGCTCGAAGAGTGTTTCAGACCATATCGTCGCAGATCCGGTTGCAGATCCGGAAGCTGCAGTGTCGTCTGGTGATCTGTATTTCAGAATAGGATTGAATGATTCTGAGGTGGCTACCAGATTGACTTATAATGACAGTCGGTCTATGATAAAGACAAAATGGGAAGAAGACGATGTTATCTATCTTAACGGCCAGCCTTCGACTTCAAATTATTCATATCCCCTGGTACTTGATTCTGGTGCAGGTACAAATGTGGGTACTTTCAGGCTGTCCGGTACATACTCGATCAACAGTTATGTGTGGGCGTTGTATTTTCCTGGCGACCGCATAAGGGAGGAATCGGATTTTCTTAAATTCTCATATAAGGGTCAGGTTCAGAAAGGCAATTCGGATTTGAGCCATCTGAAGGAATATCATTCCGTAAGATATCTCCGGTCCGAAGATGTGGTGCCTGTAAATATAAATGAGATGACCTCTGTCGATTTCTCTGGAGGCAATGTCCAGCAGTCGGGGTGTATGAAATTCAATCTGAGCGGCCTGGACCCGATGGTACCTGCTGCCATTTACCTGGAATATATCAATCCGGACGGTCAGATTGAAGATTGTTTTTACACCTATAATATCCTAAACTATTATTATGGAGCCTTCGCTCCGGTTCAGGAACTGAATTCCAGTGTATGTCTTAAGTTGGAGGATTTCGAGAGGACTACAGAGATTACAGCCTATATGATGATGTCAAATGCCGATGTGAAAGTGAAGGAGGGAGGAAAGTTCAGGGTTACCGTTGTGGAGGATGATGGAGGCAGATGCTATTGTGATAAGCTTATCAATGCTGATGCGACTCTTTCCGGTGGAGAACTGAATACGATTACCTGTACATCCTGGACAAAGGTCAGTGACAAGGACGGAATGGTTGATCCGGCAAATGGCGTGACTGTGCTTCACGAAAAGACCTTAGGCAACGGAACGGATATAATCATTATGGGTGACGGATACAGCGAGGGATCTGTCGGCAAGGGAAGTGTGTATGAGATGGTTATGAAGCAGGCCTATGCCGATTTCTTCAGCGTAGAACCGTTTGCAAGCCTCAAGGATTATTTCAATGTATATTATATCAATGCCGTGTCGCCTGAAGAACACGATGCTCAGCCGCATTTCAGTGGAAACGGTGCTGTGCAGGGTGATGCTGTGACGGTGTTCAATACGCAGTTTACCGAGAATACAACGCATATTTCAGGCAATGATGAAGCTGCCGTTCTGTATGCAATGCAGGCTATCAGATCAAAAGGAGGTCCTGGCGGGAATCCTTGTACTGATGAGTACGAGGTCTACAATAGAGCACATAAGGCTCTGATTATCGTTATGGTAAATGTGCCTTGTCACGCAGGTACCTGCTATCTCAGAAGTACCTACACGGAGGATTATGGAAACTCCTATTCTGTGGCATATTCTGCTGTCAACTCTTCAGACGATATGAGAAAATGGACTATGATTCACGAGGCAGGAGGACACGGATTTGGTAAGCTTCTGGATGAATATGTTGTCTATCAGTTCGTTACGTTTGATACGGGATTGTGGGATAATTTCATTCAGACAAGAAATCTGGGTGTAGGAAGAAATATAGATAAATATTGGGGAACCGCTTATCCTGGGACGGCCAATATGGTATGGGGAGGTACTATAAAGGAAAATGCCGTCGAGGTGACAACGGCATCTAATGTATATTGGAAGAGTCTTATTGATATATATGCTTCTGAAGAAACAGGTGTATATGAAGGAGCAAACACCTACAGCAATTTCTATTGCCGCTCTACCCCGAACAGCATAATGAACGACCAGTTCAGTGATAAAGGACAATTCTTCAATTCAATCTCCCGTTGGGCTATATGGTACAGACTTATGCGACTGACCGGGATGAATGTAGGTAATACATTCGAGAGTTCTCTTGCTGGATTCCTAAGCTTCGATTCGGGCTTGACGGCAGTCCGCTCCTCAGGAGATTTTGTCTCCACCAGATCCCTGGTGGAGATCGAGCCTTCAGCTCCGCCGGTAGTCATTCTCGGCAGCTGGGAAAATGGCGCCTTTGTGGAATAGGCAGCCAGCTACTTTGTGAGGCGGGCGAGGAAGTCGTAGGAGTCGCCTTTGTAGAGGATTTCTGTCTTGTAGCCGCAGCCGGCTGCGTACATTGTGAGAGTTTCGGGGTCGATGTAGAGCCAGTCGAAGGTTTCGCCTTTGATGTTTCTGTACTGCATTCTGTAGTCGACCTCTCCATAATATGCACCTGCGAGGTCGATGCTTACGCTTCCGTCCTCCTCTTCATATAAATATATGAGGTCGCTTGAGTCCATCAGGATCTGGCCGCCTTCTGCGAGGAGTGAGTCCATTCTGCGGAAGAATGCAGGCAGGTTTTCTATCTTGCCTATGATGCCTGAGCCGTTCATCAGCATGAGGATGGTGTCGAACTTCCTGTCAAGCATAGGGGAGAAGAGGTTGACTTCTGCAACGTCCTTTACTCCGCGTGCCTTCATTGTCTCGACTGAAAGAGGGGAGATGTCAATTGCGCAGACTTCCTTGCCCATGTCCTGCAGCACGAGTGAATGGCAGCCGCTTCCTGCTCCTACGTCGAGGATGCGGCCCTGGGCCTTCTCCAAAGCCAGTTTCTCAATCTCCGACATCTGGGCGTGTGTCCTGAAGAGTGTCTTTACAGGGATTTCGTCCTCGTCGAACATCTCTGACATCACTCTGAGTTTTGCCGCCTTTCCTGTCTTGAAGTATTCCGCTATCGCTGCTCCCATCGGGTCAGCTGACGGAGCAAGTGTCTTGAATGAAAATCCGTTTTCCATAACCGTTATGCCTGTTTTGAGAACTTGATGCAGCACCAGCCATCAATGCTGTCGTGGCTTACGTATTCCAGTCCTGCCGCTGTTGCAGTGCCGATTAGCATAGGCATGTCCTCTACATAGAATCCGCTGACAAACAGAAGACCTCCTCTGTGAAGTGAGAGGGCGTATGTCGGGATGTCCTGGAGAAGGATGTTGCGGTTGATGTTGGCCAAGAGCACGTCGTAGGTGTTTCTCTGGAGGAGCGAAGCGTCTCCGCAATATGTCTCCATTACCTTGCCGACTCTGTTGAGGCGTGCGTTGTCATATGCCGAGATGGCTGCGACTGCGTCGATGTCGATGCCATATACCTTCGCTGCCTTCATCTTTGCCGCGAGAATTGCGAGCACCGCTGTGCCGCATCCCATATCCATCACCACCTTGCCGCGTACTGCCTCTTCGTTTTCGAGCAACGCACGGCACATCATATATGTGGTCTGGTGGTGTCCTGTTCCGAACGCCATCTTAGGGTCGATGGTGATGTTGAAACGTGTGCGTTTGAGGCCTTCGTGGAATGATGCCTTGATGGTGCACTTGCCGTCTACTACGATAGGAGGGAACTGGCTTTCCCAGACTGCGTTCCAATTTACTGCAGGCATGAGGTTGGCTGTGAATTCTACATCGAATCCCATACCTTCAAGTCCGCTCAGGAGTACTTTAAGCGCCTGTGCGTCATAGAGATCCTTCTGTATGTAACATTTAAGGAAAGGATCCTCCATTGAGAATGATTCGTATGGAAGCTCGCTTACTTCCGCTGTCACGATCTCAGCATTTTCCTCGCTGTAAGGGGCGATCTTGATCGCTACCTCGATATATTCCTGACTATTCATTTTTCAGTGTATCTGTTGGTTCTACTTTTATTTCTTCTGTGGTGTCGGCCTCAGCACTGTCGTCTGTGCCTTCTTCAAGCTGCTCCTGCTCTTCAGCTGACAGCTCTTCCATGTTCTGTTCTGCTGCATTGACATAGCCGATCTCCTTCTTGAGGTTTTCGATGGCTGCCTGCTCTTCGTTCTGCCTGATGGCTATGTCCACACCTCTTTCGTAGATGTTCCTGATTGACTCCACAAGGTTGATCTTTGTTTCGTCAATCACTGCGGTGAATACAGGGAGTTTCTTGTTCTTGTATTTCGCCTTTCCGATCTTGAACTTCATGCTGTCGAAGTCAGGACCGTAAAGGTCGACTCCAACTTTGAATACCATAGGAGAACGTATGATGGATGCGTGGTACCTATACGACATGTCGAAGTTGTGAAGACCGCTCAATGCCAATGTGTAACGGTCTACTTCCACTATGAATGGGAAGACCTCGATCCTGCTGTCCTTGATCACTCCTTCCACTGTCATCTTGCTGATTTCAGCCTCTTTGCTGTCCTTGAACTTGAGCTTCTTCGCAAGGTCACTGAACATCTTGTTTTCAGAAATGGTCAGGTTGTTGCCACCGATTCTTGCAACTCCGTTCAGGGTCGGCATGATGATGTTCATGCATGTGTCAAGGTTTGCAGTCGCTGCAAGCTCGCAGTTTATCAGACCTTTGAATGACTTCAGAAGCGGCATTAATGTGTCGATTGCCGGAAGCATGTCTATCACTTTCTCTGAAGTTACATCGAGCAGGTTGAAGTTGAAGCCTGTACTGATGTCCTTCTTGGTCCTTGTTGAGTAGAATGCGTCAAGCTCAGCCTTTCCCATGTTGGTAGAGGCTCTTGTGTCAAGAATCTGGATACACCTCTCCTTCATTGTGAGTTTCGAGGTGATCCTGTCGATGGCAAGACTTGAATATGTGATGTTCCTTCCGTCAATCCTTATGCTTGCCTCAAGGTTTGCCGGCACGATGATAAGGGACTCTGAATCAGATGTGCTCAGGGTGTCGGCGACTACCATTTCAAGGTACTCTTCGTCGCTGACGTCGCTCATGTCTTCAGAGCTGGCTTCAGGATTGAATCGACTTCCGGCTTCAAATGCAGCCAACAGAGCATCTGCTTCCATTCTGTCTGACGAGATCTCGAGATCAAGTTCGTAGTTGCCCCTTCCCAAGAGCGCACGCCTCAGTCCTGAGAGAGATCCTTTGGCTGCAATCTCGGATTTTCCTGAAGTGATCTTGAGACTGTCGAGAGTTATCTCGTTATTGGTGATGTGCATGGATGCTCCTCGAAGTGTGTTTCTTGCAGGGAAATATGGTGTGATGAGCATGCCGGAGCGTATTCCAAGACTTCCGTCCACATCCCATTCTCTGAAATACTTCGCAGCAGTCTGATCCAAGCTTACCTTGATATCCTTTGCCCTGAAGTCCTCTTCCTGCATCCACTCAGGAATCTCTCTTGCCTGCCTAGTGCTTCTCCAATGTGACATAAGTGAGTCATAAGGCACGTCAGGATAGACGCGTGCAAGAGAGTCAAGCGTGTTCTTCCTTCGTGCGCGTCTGTCCGCTGTGTTCATTGCTGCCTTGCCTGAGAATGAAGCGTCTGACATGATTACACGGTTGTGAAGATCTCTGTAGAGGATGTTTCTGTTCTCGCTCGACACTGTTATCACAGGGATTTCCGGTTGTCCGCGCTTAGGCGACATACGGAAAGTGTTTGCTGTGTTTCTGAGTATGATGCTGGTTCCCTCGCTGTCCTTAAGTGAGAGTGAACCTGCCTGGAACTTTCCAGAAAGAGGGTGGACACGTGTGGTGTCCTCGTCCAGAAGTGCGTCGATGGAGTTCATTGCGGAAATCTCCATACCCTTGCCGCTGAACGACATTGCATCCTGCAGATTTACTGAGGCGTTTGCAAGCATACCTGTGATTCCCAAGACCTTAAAGCTTCTGCCTGTTCCTCTTCTGGATGTGATTGTTTCAGGAGCAATCTTTATGTTCAACGTGTCAAGAACAATGTCTATGCTGTCAGCAGGTGAGTTGAAGTGTATCTTGTCGCTGACTATGCTGCCGTTGAGGTCGGCCTGCGCGAAGTTATATATGTCCGCCTGCGATATCTTCATTCTTCCCTTCAGATCGGCTGACAATGTGCCTTCCGCTGTCATGCCCCTTGTGTCAGGCAAGAAGGTGGCAAGGGAGTCTACCGCTGCTTTGAGGAAGGCTTCGATTCCGAACTCAGGGTCTTCTCCCAAAAGGTCATCCGCTGTCATGTTGGCCTTGAATGAAAGGCCGTAAGTGCTGATGTCAGCATTAGATATTGTAGCATTAAGTTTGCCCTTATCGTCGGTCTGAGCGACTGCATCCAGGGATATGCTGATGTCGTGGGCGATAGCCTTGTGGCTGCTCTTTGACTGAGGAACGCTCAGCGAAGCTTTTATGGCAGGCAGTCTGTCGCCACCCAAGGAGCCATCGAATTCTCCTTTGAGAGAGATTGAAGCGTCTGTCTTTATGTCTTTAGCCTCCGGAACAATGTTTTGCGCAAAGTCGTCGATAAAGTCTTTGACCTTCCACCCGTTGATTCCAAAGTCCCCCTTTATGTACGGAACTTCTCCTCCCAATGTGAGATCGGCGTTGAGAGTGATAGGAATGTGAGCTATGTCTGCCTTGAACTTGTGGAACTCGAATGTCTGTGTGGAGTCTTTCGGAAGTCCTACGGTGCCAGAGAGTTCGATCGGAATGAGCATTCTTCCGAAAGATCTTGTTGCCAGTCGAGCCCTTGCCGCTGCACTGACATCCATGTGGTCCTCATGCTCGTCCATCTTGAGGCTGTTGAGCCTGAGGCTGAGAGTGTCGGAGCCTATGCGGCCAGCCACAAGCATGCTGTCGACTGAAAGTGAGATCTTGTTGTTCTCGATGTCATTCAGTTTGTACTTTCCGTCGAAGGACATTCTTCTGACATTTGCCATTGCAAAGATGCTGTCCTGACTGTCTGTGTACACAAAATGAGGGCGTCTGAGAAGTCGCACCCTTCCTATTGCAATGTCAGGAAGATCTGTTTCGGTCGTGTCGTCAGAAGCTATCTTGAATATGTTCCAGTTGGCATTGAGCGAATCGTAAGAATGGGCAAATACGCGAGGCTGTGAGACTATGATGTGAGGTATGCTGACCTTTCCGAAGAGGAGGGCGCCGGCGTTGATACCTGCAGAGAATCTTTTTACAGATATGAGTGTGTCAGCTGTCTCGCCTGTTCCCTGGAAGACAAGTCTGGCCTGAGGCCCTGCAGCTTCAAGTGAGTCAAAACGTTCAGCAGGATAGGTCAGGGCACAGTCCTCAATGGAGATGCCGACGTTAGGGAAGTGACGGAACATTCTCAGACGTACCTTGTTGAATGAAAGGTCGCCGTCAATATATTCAGCCGCGAACTTATCTACGATACCTGAAAGCACCTTCGGCGAGACCAGCACCTGAAGCGCCAAAAGTATTGCCAGCCATATGCCTGCAATCCACAGCAAGACCTTCAGAATCTTTGTTGACGGTCTTGTCTTCTTGTTTATATCTTCTTTCATATTTACTCTTTTACCCATATATCCTAAACATACAAATATAGCGATTTTTTATTAACAATCGTGTGTTAATATCAATATAACATTTTTGTTGCACGGGACTTCCATTACATATAAATTTGCATGTTTTTAAGATGAATATATATATAAAGGTAATATATGGAAACTCCGTTTGTATATGATAAATATATAACAGGAAAGTATTTCCTCGGTCGCAAGAAGGAATGCTCGGTAATGGCCAATCTGCTCGCTGCCCGCGAGCATGTCTCGTTGTACGAGCCGCCTAAGACAGGAAAGATGTCTCTCATCCGCCAGACTCTGATCAACATGAGAAGCATGGGCGTACAGTTTGTCGCTCCCTTTGTGGATATGCTGAGTGTCAGGACTTTGAGTGACTTCCTGATCGCTTTTGGAACATCTGTGCTTAAGGCTTCGGCTTCTACTCCGGAGGAATACTCAAGAATAGTGAAGACCCACCTTGCGGACACTCACTTTGTATTCGACCATATGCGCTACTCGATGGATGAGGAGCTGGTGTCCCTGAACTGGACGCCGGATCTCAATGATGTGGAGAAGATGATGAGGCTTCCGGTGGAGATGGCCAAGGAGAAGAGCATCCCATACATCATGATCCTCAATGAGTTCCATAACATTCTCAATGCTCCGGAAGGAGAGAAGGTTCTCAAGATTCTTGAGGCTCAGTTTGCGCTGAGAGAAGAACCTTACACGGCTACATTTGTGATGTCCGGAGGAATGGTGAACGCAATGAAGTACATCTTCGAGGAGAAGCGCTTCTTCTACCGCCAGGCCAATCATATAGCCTTGACAAAGGTGGATGAAAGGGAGATTGTAGAGCATATCGTAAAGGGCTTCCTCAATATGACAGGAAAATCTTTCGACCGTAATCTTGCAATGGGCGCGTGCGAGCTTTTCAAGTCCAACCTCTGGTATGTGAACCATCTTGCAGCCATCTGTGACGCCCTTTCCAAGGGATTCGTGACAGAGGCGATGATGACAGAGGCACTCAATTCGATGATATCAGTACACGAGCCGCGTTTCATCTCGATTGTGAACGATCTGACCGACCACCAGCTGAGCCTGCTCAGAGCGGTGCTTGACGGAGTGGTAAAGTTCAGTGCATCTGATGTGATCGAGAAGTACCACCTCAACTCTTCTGCAAATGTCCGCAGAGTGAAGGATGCGCTCAAGAAGAAGGAGGTCCTCACATTCAATGAGAAGGATGAGCCTGTGATTCTTGATCCTTTGTTCGAGTATTGGGTAAGTACATTCTATTTTAAGATCAAGCGATGAAGAAGACAAAGATTGTCGTGCTGACCGGAGCCGGTGTCAGCGCGGAGAGCGGAGTCACAACATTCCGCGACAGCAATGGCTTGTGGGAGAACTACAAGGTGGAAGATGTGGCTTCAATTGAAGGCTGGTACAGGGATCCTGCATTAGTGTTGGAGTTTTACAATGCCCGTCGAGCTCAGCTTGCTGAGGTGAAGCCGAATTCTGCACACATCGCGATAGCTTCGCTTGAGCAGGACTACGATGTGACAGTGGTGACCCAGAATGTGGATAACCTTCACGAAAGAGCAGGAAGCACAAAGATCATCCACCTTCACGGCGAATTGACCAAGGTGCGTCCTGAGAACTGCTGCAACGACAGGGACGGCTATTCTGAAGAGACAGTCTTTGACATAGGTACAGACCGTATAAATATAGGTGATCTCGCCCCTAACGGAGCCCAGCTCAGACCTCACATCGTATGGTTCGGGGAGGCTGTGCCGAAAATCGAGAAGGCAATCGACGCCGTAGAGGCGGCGGATATCCTTCTTATCGTAGGTACGTCACTTCAGGTCTATCCGGCCGCAGGCCTATATAGATACGCAAAATCATCTTCACCTATATATATAATAGATCCGAAGGATGTGCCAGTCCGCGACGGCCGCGTGACACATATTAAAGATGTGGCTACCAATGGTATGGAAGTGTTCAAAAATATTTTGAAATCAAAATAATATGCTTATCTTTGCAGCCCTATAATGAAAAGGAGGTGATTTTAGCATGATTATAGTTCCAGTTAAGGATGGAGAGAGCATCGAGAAGGCTCTTAAGAAGTTCAAGAGAAAATTCGAGAAGACAGGTGCAATCCGTGAGCTTCGCGCAAGAAAGAACTTCGTTAAGCCGTCAGTAAAGAAGAGAATGCAGATGCAGAAGGCTATCTACGTTCAGCAGATGCAGCTCCAGGACGAGCAGTAATTTTTTATCAGAAGATAATTTAGTAGAGATTGTCAAGCTATTGGGTTTAAGAGTCGCAGAGCGACCGCTTGCAGTCTAAAACTTTTAATATTTTTTAAGTTTTTATGTACGCAATCGTAGAAATTGCAGGCCAGCAGTTCAAAGTAGAGGCTGGTATGGAGATCTTCGTAAACCGCCTTGCGGATGAGAAGGGTGCTTCAGTAGAATTCGACAAGGTTCTCCTTATCGACGCTGATGGTGCAGTGAAAGTAGGTGCACCTTACGTAGAGGGAGCAAAGGTAACAGCAACTGTTCTCGGTAGAGCAGAGAGAGGTGTTAACGACGGAATGAAGGGAGACAAGGTTCTCGTATTCAAGAAGAAGCGTCGTAAGGGCTATCAGAAGCTTAACGGACACCGTCAGTATTTTACAAAACTTCAGATCAATGCGATCGCTTAATTAATTTAGGAGGAACAAGAAATGGCACATAAAAAAGGCGTCGGTAGTTCTAAGAACGGTCGTGAGTCACATAGCAAACGACTCGGTATCAAGAAATTCGGTGATCAGGCTGTAAAGGCTGGTAACATCCTCGTTCGTCAGAGAGGTACAGTTCACAACCCAGGTCTG
>CANBDZ010000081.1 GCA_947367375.1 uncultured Bacteroidales bacterium
CCCCCCCCCCCCCCCCCCCCCCCCCCCCCCCCCCCCCCCCCCCCCCCCCCCCTCTTTCAAGCAGAAGACGGCATACGAGATGTCTTAGGGTCTCGTGGGCTCGTAGATGTGTATAAGAGACAGGGCAGGACCTGCCGGAACAGCAGTAGGTATGCTGATCGGAGCCCTGCTGATCATCGTGATCGCAATCAGCTACGGCTATCTGATAAAGAACTACCCTATAAGCGGCGGCGAATTCGTCTACACCAAGGAAGCCATCGGCAAAAGAAATGCCTTTGTCTGCGGCTGGGCTATGATTCTGGCCTATTGGAGCCTTATCCCGCTCAATGCAACAGCGCTGGCACTTATCAGCCGTTATCTCTTCCCTGGAATCGTACAACAGGGATTCCTTTACGAAATAGCCGGATGGGATGTCTATGCGGGAGAAGTTATCTTAGCATCAGCAGCCATCATAATCATGGCTCTGATCAACATCAGAGGCATAAAGCAGGCTGCATGGATGCAGACAGCCATCGCCCTTACTCTTGTAGGATGTATCCTTATCATTGTGTTCCTTGTCTTCTGTAAATCAGACTGGAGCAATCTTTCTCCAGGATTCCCTGACGGAAGAAGATGGTGGAAGGGCGTATTCAGCATTGTGGCAATGGCACCTTGGGCATTCATCGGCTTCGACTGTATCCCTCAGAGTGCGGAAGAGTACAATTTCAGCCATAAGAAATCGACTTTCATCATGATATCAGCCATTCTCGTGGCTGCAATCCTGTACATCGGCGTCTGTGCCGTAACAGCCGTGGGCGTAGAGCCTTGGCAGGACCTCCTGGCAAGACGAAACAACTGGCCTACCGGTTTTGTAGTGAGAAACACTATAGGCCTTGCAGGTATCATTGTGTTGGGAATTGCGATGTTCTGTGCGGTAATCTCAGGAATGAACGCATTCTACATCTCAACATCGAGACTTATGTACGCTATGGCCAAAGAAGGAAGCCTTCCTAAATGGTTTGAAAAACTTTCACGCAAATACGGAACACCGACCAATGCAATCCTGTTCACAATGGTTATGAGCCTCTTCGCACCTTGGTTCGGAAGAGAAATCCTCATCTGGATTGTGGATATGACAAGCGTGGGAGCTGCTATCGTCTTCGCATACACTACTGCATCAGCAGCAATCATAGGAAAGAGGAACGGAAACATAAAAAACACTGTGATAGGCATCATAGGCTGCCTCTTCTCACTGTTCTTCCTGTCTCTTCTTGTCATCCCTGGAATGCCTGGTTACCTGTCGTTCCAGAGCCGCGTAGTGCTCCTTGTATGGATAGCCATCGGTGTCGCATTCTATTTCATAATCCGCAAAAGTTATGTTAAAGGACAGAACTGATTATCTCCTGAACATAGATGAAGTTCTGGGACCTAAGGCGGCGAAGAAAGCACCCGGCATCGTCAAATGGTTCCTGAAAAGACGTCTGCATGTAGATCAGATAAACAACTTCATAATGACGGCAGAACACTACAACGGAGTAGAGTTCTTCGACGATGCGCTGAAGTTCCTGGATATCAGCTACAGAATCCGAGGAGAGGAGAATATAGACCTCTCAAAAAGATATATATTCGTCAGCAACCATCCTCTCGGAGGAGCAGAAGCCCTGATCATCGGTTCTATTTTCAAAAGGTTATATGGAAAAGGATTCAAGGTCCCTTCGAATCAGTTCCTTTACAACCTCAAGCCGCTCAGGGAATTCTTCGTACCGGTAAGAGTACTCAGTGGAGGCAAACAGGACCGTGAAATAGTGGAAAGAATGGCAGAGATGTTCAATTCTGACTGTCAGTCACTTGTGTTCCCTGCAGGTCTGTGTGCAAGAACATTCAATGGCAAGATTACAGAGATGCCGTGGAAGAAGATGTTCATATCTCAGGCACGCAAATACGAGAGAGATATTGTTCCTGTACACATCTCAGGACACAATTCCAAATGGTATTTCTTCCTCAGCTGGCTGAGCAGGACACTCAGGCTCAAGACAAACATCGGAATGCTCTACCTTGTAGATGAGCTGTTCAAGCAGGCAGGAAATGAATTTGTCATTACATTTGGCAAACCTGTTCCATACACTACTTTTGACAAGACAAAAACAGACCTTCAGTGGGCTGAAGAGATGAAGAACACCGTCCGAGAACTTTCTCTTGACAACGGATGTACACCTAATATGTAAACCTATGATACCACCGATCATTGACCCCATCGATGTGGCTCTCCTCAAGAGCGAACTTAACGAAAAAACCTTCCTCCGCAACACAAACAGAGGTAACAACGAGATCTATGTAGTCAATAATGAGTGCGCACCGAATGTCCTGAAGGAGATCGGCCGCCTTCGCGAGGTCTCTTTCAGAGCCGTGGGCGGTGGCAGCGGAACTCCTTGCGACCTGGACCATTTCGACCTCGAGGACAAGGCCTGTTTCCAGCTTGTAGTATGGAATCCGGAGGCTGATGAAATCATCGGTGGCTACAGATTTACACGCTGGTCAATGGCTTCTTTCCACGAAAACGGCCAGCCGTATGTGAACACAGAACACCTCTTTGATTTTTCTCAGAAATTCATCGACGAGTACTTCCCTTATTGCATCGAGATGGCACGTGCTTTCGTACAGCCGAAATACCAGTCTGCACAGATGGGAAGAAAGGCTCTTTTCGCCCTTGACAACCTTTGGGACGGCATCGGAGGACTTGTTGCTACCGACCCTACTGTAAAATACCTTTCAGGTAAGGTTACAATCTACAGTTCAAGCCCAGAGCTCAGCCGCAAGGCTATGGTGTACTATCTGGACAAGCATTTCGGAGACAGGGAAGGCCTGATAACCTCCAAGAATCCTGAAACCTGGACTGAGGAGCAGGCTGAGATGTTTGAGGAAATGTTTATCGGTGCAAGCTACAAGGAAGACTACCAGATCCTCAACAACTATGTGAAGTCAATGGGAGACACTATTCCGCCTCTCATCCACTCATACATCGGACTTTCCGAGACAATGAAGACCTTCGGTACCACCTTTGACCCAGACTTCGGCGATTGCTATGACACAGCCATGATCATAACAATCGCAGACATCTATAAGGAAAAGTACGACAGGTACATCGATTCCTTTAATAAATAAGCTTCACACCGAAGAAGAAGGTACGCGGCAGGGTCGGACCGTAGATATATCCTGAATCACGGTCTGCGCCCGAATCGAAATCATCCTGGAATGAGTTGAATATATTCTGCACTCCCGCATTAAGCTGCAGGGAGACGTTTCCGTGCATCTTAAGGTCGTAGGCTGACTTGAATCCCATATCCCAGAAACCTGGAGTCTCTACAGTGAGATTCTTCTCTATCATTCCGGCATGGTGCTCGATAAGCATGCTGCCAGTGTAAGTACCAGTAAGAGATAATGTCAAGTCTTTCAAAGGATTATACGACGCTGTCATATAACCGTGAAGATCCGGCGTGCGGAACATTTTCCTTGTTGCCTCCACATCATCGCTCCACGATCTCGCCTCCTTGTAGTTCGAACTCTGCCTTGTAAGTCCTGCCTGAAGCTGGAACACATTCCTCCAGGCGATTTTTCCTTCAAGGTTTGCTCCGAAGACTCTGGCTCCGGACTCATTATGTCTTTCCTTTATAAGCACTCCGTTCTCGAAACCGAGTTCCTTCAGTGCAAAGACATCGTCAAGGTCTGTAAAGAAGCCCTCTACGAGGACATTTCCCTGCCAGTCACCCCAGCTGTGGTAGATGTCAGCAGAAACGCTGATACTCTGTGATTTCTCCACCTGAAGGTCATCTGCAAGTCTGATCATAGACACGGTTCCACCGACATTATCGATATGAAGGTCCTCATCAAAAGCCTGTGGAGCACGGAAACCGTAGGAATAGCTTGCACGAAGGTTTATGTTCTCCGTAGGATTGAATCTAAGATTAGCTCGAGGACTGAATATCACCCTTTTTATAAGGTTATGCTTGTCCAGACGACCGCCGACGAGCAATCCCCAGCGTGAGTTTTTCCATTCGTTTTGAGCGTATGCACTCACGATTCTGACAGTCTGGTCGGTTACCCTGTCATATCCCCACATATTATCTTGAAGGTAATCTTCATTATATTCCAGGCCGACCGTAAGGTCTGACGGCATAAAGATGCACTCGGCCATTCTATATATATATTGAGCACCTCCGACCCATGTGAGATCGTCTGTCTTTCCGTAGGCGTTCGGATCCATTCCCGCACCGTAGTAGCTGTCGCGAGCGATATGCTGGATCGAAGTGAAAGCGTTGAATCTGTGTTTGTTATCTTTTGAGAACACATCGAACTTCACTCCTCCGGTGTTGATTCCATGCTCAGTCTGCTCTGCAATCATAGCTTCGTGAGGAGGAAGGTGAAGGTTGTCACCTCCACGGCGGTATTCCTGGAGATGGTGGTACTCTGCTGTAACCTTAGAGTAGAGTCCTGTCTTCACGTAGCCACGGAAGCCGATGGTCTGACCTGAGATTCTCGAAAGTTCAGTAAACCCGTCACCATTTGCATCCCAAGCATCCTTTTCTGTGTTCTGACCGAACACGGCTATGCCGAGTTTGTTATCCTCAGACACGATAGAAGCGTTGATGTCTGTCGTGTTATGCATCGCTGAAGTTCCTCCGATGGAGGTTGTAGTGTGAGACACTGAGGCTGAGTTTCTTACAGGCTCCTTTGTAATGATATTGATTGTTCCGGCGATAGCAGACGAGCCGAAGAGTGCAGATCCGCCGCCTCTCATCACCTCTACTCTGTCCACCATATTGGCCGGAAGCTGCTCAATGCCGTAAACTCCGGCTAGAGCGCTGAAAATAGGACGAGAGTCTATCAGGATCTGAGTGTACTGACCGTCAAGACCATTGATTCTGACCTGCTGGAAACCGCAGTTCTGACAGTTGTTCTCTACTCTGACACCAGGCTGAAAAGCCAGTCCCTGAGCAACTGTAGTGCTGTTTGTCTTATTGTAGACATCCATTCCCACCACATTCACAAGGGTCGGAGACATCTTTCTTGTGGTCTCACTTCGAGTTGCAGAGACGATTACTCCGTCTATCTGCACAAGGTCTTCCTCAAGAACGAAGTTCACCTCATAAGACCTTCCTCTTTTGATGTCGACTTCGTATGACTGAGTCTTGTAACCGACAGCGGACACCTCAACGGTAAAACGTCCTTCCGGTACGTTTCGGATCATATAATGTCCTGTGCTTTCGGTAGTTACACCTATAGTGGTTCCTTTGAGCACGACCACCATATATGGAAGGTGCTCGCCTGTGTTTTTATCGATTATATGGCCGTGGATATGCGCATCTGTGTCACGAGCTTCAGCGGACAGCACAATACACAATGCCGCCACCAAAGCTGAAAATATTCTTTTCATCTTTTTGGTTTGAATTAATGGTTATCTGAATAGATTGCCGGTCACAGCCGGCAATGACGTGACGAGGCAGATCATGAATCCTCGTCATCCCCGACCTGATCGGGGATCTCTACGCTACAGGCGGGCCGCGAAGAGTATGCACCGGCAGCACCTCAACCAGAGTGGAAGGTGCTTCATATCCGATGACTGATTCAGATAACTTAAAGGAAGATGTACCGACATAAACCGGCTCGACAGCTGTTTCCGACTGGAAATTCGAAAGCATGTCGATCACAGCATACTGAGAGTCGCTGTGGTTATGTTCTGTGGTTCCTCCAAGATGAGAGTGGACAATGGATGATCCGTTGGCGATGTGGGTGTGCGAAAACAGGTTGATACCTGCAAAATAGCTGCAGAATATCACCAAGAGAATCAATGCCTTATGTGTCCTGTTGCGTCCCATATCCGATTTGAGGGCGCAAAGATATGAAATTTTATGAGATTCTCGATGCCTGAAGATCCATTCCGGTAGGAGTTTGGAAGACTTTCAGACCAAACTCATTAAGCATAGCCAGCACATGGTCGAAGACCTCTGCCTGAAGACGCTCATACTTCAGCCATGCTGTGTCTGCGGAGAAGAAGTACAGCTCTACAGGAAGACCCTGAGCCGTAGGCTGAAGCTGACGTACAGTCATTATCATGTCTGCATTCACCTTCGGATGATGGCGGAGATAATACTCCACATAGTGACGGAACACATAAAGGTTGACCTCCTCCTTTCCTGTCTCCTGAAAACCCTCCATCCAAGGCTGCTGCCTGAATCCGGCCAGTTCCTCTGCTGTGCAGAAGCGGACTGTATTCATGTCTATATTTATTGACCTTTTAATTCGGCGGCCGCCGAAATCGAACATTCCGCGCCAGTTCTGGAAGGAATCATTCACCAAGGCATATGGTGGTACCGTTACTATGGTCTTGTCCCAATTCTGCACCTTTACAGTCGTAAGAGTCACCTCAATAACATCTCCGTCCGCACCGTATTTAGGCATTGTAATCCAATCACCAGGACGGAGCATATCATTTGCAATCAACTGAATACCAGCAACAAATCCCTTGATTGTATCCTGAAAGACAAGCATTAGTATGGCTGTTCCCGCACCAAGTCCGGTAAGTATGGTAAGCGGATTCTTTCCGACTATTGTGCTTATGACAATGATTGCACCGAAGCAAATCACCACCAGCTTGAGCATCTGGTAAAAGCCCTTCATCGAATGATCCTTTGTCTTCTCATGTTCACTTGCCAACGAATATAGAGAAGAGATGAAGGTGCATATAAGCTTCACAAAGACTATAATGATGTAGATGCTGCACAACTTGAGCATTATCCCAAGAAGAAAATCATCCGGCAGCAGTAAAGGGATCAATGAATAGGCAGCAACAGGCACAATAAGACGGCAGATGTCGTTCAACATCGCGTCATTCAGAAGGTAATCATCCCACTTTGATTCAGTTTTGAGAGTGATTTTACGGACAATGGGCACAATCAGTTTTCTGCAGATTCCGTCTATTATAAAAGCCACTGCCAATATGGCCAAGACTGCTCCTGCCCTAAGCAGAATCATTGTAAGTCCCTCAGACATACCAAGTTGAAGAAGCCAAGCCGAAATGCTTTCATAAATCTTTCCCATAGACGGAGATATATTGAATTATAGATATGGAATAGGAGGGAAACAGCTGTTTTCCTCCTATTCCGTTATTAGGATGTGCAAATATAATCAGTTTCTGAATTAATCTGTCAATCTCAGATCTTCAGGAACGATTTTTCAAGTGCCTGAGAGATGTTGATCATAAAGTCTCCCATCTTCTCAAGTTCACTTACGATATCCATATAGTAAACGCTTGTCTGATAGTTCTTTCCGTTGCTTTCAATGTCTTCGATCTCAGCTTCCCTCAAGTTGTTTCTGAGGCTGTTTATGCGGTCTTCTGCATTGTATGCATTGGAGATTTCTTCAAGATCACCCTTATGAGCGGCCTTCAGGTTGAAAATCATGGCCTCATAAGCGTCATTTACTGATGAAACCATCTCATTAAGCTTCTTCAGTGTATCCTGGTCGAAAGCCTTCTTGTGGATGTTCTTGCGTGAAAGGATACGGCTGATCGACTCTCCTGAGTCTCCGAGCGATTCGAGTTCACCGATGATCTTGTACATAGCCTTGATCTTGTCGGATGTCTCTTCGCTTATATCTCCGGCAGACACAGAATTAAGGAAAGTTGCTATCTCATATTCGATACGGTCGGATATTTCCTCATATTTCACCAACTTTCCGCGAAGCTCCTCGAACTTGTCCGGATCTGATTCCTGGATTGCCGCTCCCGCATATGCAAGGCCGTTTTTCGAGATCTGAGCGAAGTGGATGATCTCGTCGAAGGCCTGCTCGGTTGCAAGCTCTGGAGTTGCAAGAGGACCTGCAGAAATATATTTGAGTCTGAAAACCTCCTGTTCCTGATTCTTCGGTGCTTTCACAATCCAGATCACCGCCTTTTCTATAAGCTTTGTAAACCAGATCAGAATCAATGTATTAAATGTATTGAAGAGGGTGTGGAGCATAGAAAGTCCGTACAAAGCAGCTGTCGCATCAGGAGAATTCTGCGCACTTACGGCAAAACCCTCGGCTGCTGGATTAGGAAGGCCAAAGAGTTCTATGACACTGCCCACAAGTCCGAGGAAAGGCTTGAAGAATATCAACGCCCAGATCACACCAAAGACATTGAATATAGTGTGTGACATCGCCGCCCTTTTCGCCTGGGTGTTTCCGACCGACGCCGCTATATTCGCAGTGATGGTTGTTCCTATATTCTCACCCAACACCATAGCACAGCCCATATTGAATGGTATCCAGCCCATACTGAGCATGATGAGGGTAATGGCCATAGTCGCTGACGAAGACTGAAGGACAAGGGTCAGGACTGTACCGAAAAGAAGGAATATAAGTACCGATCCGAATCCGTGTCCCGACCAGGCCTTGACAAATTCAAGCACCTGAGGGGTTTCATTAAGGTTTGGAACCGACTCCTTCATAAACGAAAGTCCAAGGAAGAGGAGGGAGAATCCCACCACAAGCTCACCGATGTTGCGTCTCTGGCTCTTCTTCGAATTCGAGCAAAGGAAACCGACCAGCATCAAAGGCACAGCCAGAAGCGAGATGTCAGCCTTGAATCCGAGCCAGGACACCATCCAGGCAGTCACAGTAGTACCGATGTTGGCACCCATTATGACTCCGATAGCCTGAGAGAGAGTCAGAAGTCCGGCATTCACAAAGCTCACCACCATAACGGTAGTCGCTGATGATGACTGGATTACAGTAGTGATACCAAGTCCTGTAAGGACACCCTTGAAGGGATTTGATGTCATAGCCGAAAGCAGTCCGCGAAGTTTGTCACCGGCTGCCTTCTGAAGTCCGGAGCTCATCAGGTTCATTCCGTAAAGGAACATTCCCAAAGCTCCCAAGAGAGTAAAAATCTGTAGTATTCCCATATATTATTTTATAAGCTTTTCAACTTTGCATATTTCGTGTTCATACTGCTTTGAACAAGGCTCATAGTTGTGCGGGATGTATTCAAAAAGCTGAAGATAAGCCTTTCCTGAAGGCTTGCTGTAGTAGATGTCTAACTTGACGGAGCTGCCTTTGTCTGCCTCACGCAGATCAATGGATTCAGGACTAGACACAAGTGCAGATGCTATAACCGGGTTCATCGCCTGCTGGAAGTAATGTTCCTTCTTTCTGTATCTCTCCCCTGTCTCTGTCTCCATATAATCAGACTTGAGGGTGAATGCCAGGATTATTCCGGCGAAGATCAGGCAAAGGCCCGCAATGTTTATTCCGGCACCTGTAGGAAGGGCAAGCAAAGCTGCGCCGATGATGATGAGTGATGAAGATGTAACGATATCTTTTGCAGAGCGTACTCTGATGAATGTCTTTTCCATATTTATTTGTAAATCAGTTGTTTGTAATATATCATATAGCATTAAGCACGGCATCTTCCGGATATGGAAAATGTCGCGATGAAATAGTTACAACTGATTCTAAATGATAAGACGGCCCAGACAGAGAAGTCTGTTGGACGGCTCAATACGGGAAGATTTAACGATTATTGTATTTCGCTGAATGAAATATAAGACACCGGCATTGATGACCTTGCCGGACTTGGCAAACTCAATGTTTCTTCTGTGCGATCCATTGCCGTTTCTCGCAGAACGCTGCACGGTCTGAGAACTTGCAAAGCTAACCTGTCTCGGAACAGAAAATTCCGAATCAGACGCCGAAATACCCGTGTCGTGAGTAACCTCACAGAGCTCCACGGCCGCAAAAACATCATCCGAAACCTCAGACACACGATTGTCCGTACAGTTCCAGAAAAAAGCAGCAACAATAACAGGAAGCAGATATTTCAGAAATAGTCTCATTTCAGAGACAAATATACAACTTTAATGCAATTATCAACTCGTTCAAAACGAAATCAAAAACGGTTTTTTAACTTTTATTTGGTGAATCATTAAAAATAACCTATATTTGCAGTCCTTTCCCGTCGAAAGGTAGTTTGGTGAGATGGGTGAGTGGCTGAAACCACCAGTTTGCTAAACTGACGTACGGGTAACCGTACCGGGGGTTCGAATCCCCCTCTCACCGCAGAAAAGAGGCTTACAGATATCTGTAAGCCTCTTTTCTTGTATAATTCCCCAAAAGTTCCCCAAAAATCAACCGTTTTTCGCACTATTTGGAGGTGTGTGGAGATATTAGAGACATTTAAGATCTTGGATGATTGATGACATTTCCGGATAGGTAAATTCAAGGTTTATAGAGTTAAGTATATGATCCTTGAATTTTATATTCGGATCTGGACAATGTCTCATTCCAATATATTTAACAAGATCATATATTTCATGTCCTCTTATATGTAAATATGCGTTATCTTTATTTAGTCCTATTGATTCATATTTTGTTTTCTCCGCTGCTAAATCATAGGAAGAGAGTATATCACTTGTTATTAGAGTACTTAAATTTAACGAAATCCTTTCTAAAAGTTTTTCTCCGTTATTCTTCATTTCAACTTTAGAACATTGATTAGGAATGCAATGTCTAAATTCTTTTAATGTTATCCTATTAGTATTATTTCGAATTTCGTTTACCAGAATAATCAATGGCACATATACAATTTCTGATAGTTTTGAAAGGAATTGCTCAAAGTCAAAGCGTCTTTCGGGGTCGGACACAAAATTGTTATACCGATGTTGTAAATTAGCAGCCTCGCAACAATGATTTTCCCAAGAATATGTATATGTCTGGCAGATATAATGTGAAATATCTATTCCAGACTCTTGCTTTAAGAGCCTTAAATCAGAATCTATACATGCGAAGAAATGTTCAGTAAAATAATCTTTATATCTGAGACATTCTGTGCATCCTCCAGTAATATTATTACTTCTTGAATGTCCGATGAATTTATACTTTTCTGATGTATTTTGAGTTAAGAGACAGTCCCAAAACCACAAATCATCCATATCTTCTATAAGAACGGCAGCTTTGTATTGACGATCAAGAATATGTATATTCTTGTAGTAATTAGCTGTGCTTATAATGTCTTTCTGACTCATATCTTTTGTACAATATCATTCATATATTTTACCTTATCTCCCCAACCCTGGCCAAATACTGTCTCTTATACACATCTCCGAGCCCACGAGACCCTAAGACATCGCGTATGCCGTCTTCTGCGTGAAAAAGGGGGGGGGGGGGGGGGGGGGGGGGGGGGGGGGGGGGGGGGGGGGGGGGGGGGG
>CANBDZ010000082.1 GCA_947367375.1 uncultured Bacteroidales bacterium
GGGTGTTCTTCACAATACGCCTGCTATTTTCCGAATGTGCTCCCATAATCCTACAAAGATAACATTTTCTACGAAAATCTCCACTTCGCGACGTCGTAAATCAAAACTGTCATCTCGAACCTGCCGAGATATCTTTTGTTGAAAATATATTTCAATTAATATTTGCTTATCTAAACTATTCTGCTTAATTTAGTGGTCAAATTGATTTTTAACACTAAACACTGAACAGATATGGTACGCTATTGTGTAATGTGGAAGTTCAAACCATCAGATGGTAAGACTCCAAAGGAACTCGCTGAAGATGTCAAAGAAAGGTATCAGTCCCTCATGGGACTCGTTCCAGGACTCACAAACATTGAAATCGGCATCAACCGCAATGACGGAAAGACTTCATATGACGCTGTCATGATCGCTGACTTCGAGAACTGGGAGGCACTTGCAGCTTATAAGGCAGACACCATGAGGGATAACGTGATAGAATACGTAAAGACTATTGCTGAAATCAGAGCAAAAGTTGAGTACGAAAGGTAATCGGATAACCCCCGAGACGAAAAAGAACGACTTTGAAAATTCAATGTCGTTCTTTTATTTATATCCTTATTCAGTCTGAATGTCTATTTCCTGATTCCATTCACAACAAGTCCGATGACGTCCGCCTTGCGGCGCTGAAGGTACTTGTTTCTTTCGTCAGAATCACATTCGTTCAAGGCATATCCTCTTGGAGCAACAATGAACGAACAGACAGTGAGAGACATTATGTCCATCAGAAGGTCTATCGCCTGGATCTCTCTTATCGTTCCTTTGTCGATCTCATCCTCCACTGACTTTTCAAACTTCCTGAAGGCTCCGCTTCTGCGCTCATCACGAAGGAAACGGTCTCGGAAGTGCGACCATCTGGTCGGATGCATGATCAGTTCGTTCACGATGAACGGAGCCAGACGGCTGTCAAGTTCAAGAATACTGAAATAGAAATCTATTACGTTGTGGACTTTCTCAAAGAAATCGCCTGTCTCCTGGAAAGGGGCATCGAGGTAGTCCAGGATGTGGTCCATCTTTGGTGTGAACACATCCCAGAACAGCTTCTCCTTAGTGCGGAAATAATAGTGGATCAAAGCCTGGTTACATCCCACAGCCTTTGCTATCTCCGTAGTGGAAGTGCCGCTGAAGCCCTTTTCAAGAAAAAGTCTTTCAGCGACCCACAGGATCCTTTCCTCAATGTTCTGATTCTTGTCCATACGCAACCCTACTTCGAGCTGTACTTCTTTGTGTGCTCCTCGATAAGGGCTGCATCACCGAAATAGTCGATCCTCATAGCCTTGCGGACCTCGTTGAGAGTCTTTGCTGCCTCAGCGCGTGCCTTCTCAGATCCCTTGCGGAGAATCTCATACACGCCAGGGATGTCCTGCTCATACTTGTGTCGGATCTCACGCATAGGCTGGAGCATCTCCTCGAGAATGTTGAGAAGGAACTTCTTGCAGGTTCCGTCTCCGAGACCACCTCTGCGGTAGTGAGCCTTCATTGCTTCAAGGTTCTCATACTCAGGAAGATACTTAGCAAAGTGCTCATCCTTGCAGAATGCATCAAGGTAAGTGAAGACTACATTGCCCTCAACTGTACCCGGATCCTCGATCTGAAGATGGTTAGGGTCAGTAAACATACTGTTCACAGCCTTCTTGAGCTCCTTCGGTGTGCTTGAAAGATACACGCAGTTACCGAGTGACTTACTCATCTTGGCCTTTCCGTCAGTACCTGGGAGACGGCAGCATACTGAGTTCTCAGGAAGCATCATCTCAGGCATAACGAGAGTAGGTCCGTAAACTGAATTGAACTTGTGCACGATCTCTCTTGTCTGCTCGATCATAGGAGCCTGGTCAACGCCTACAGGAACAGTTGTAGCCTTGAAAGCAGTGATGTCCGAAGCCTGGCTGATAGGGTAAGTGAAGAATCCCACAGGAGTACCCTTCTTGTTCTGATCTTCATCCTCATTGTCAGAGAAGCCTCTGAGCTGGATTTCCTGCTTTACAGTAGGGTTTCTCTGGAGACGCTGCACTGTCACAAGGTTCATATAATAGAATGCAAGCTCGCAGAGCTCCGGCACCTGTGACTGGATGAAGATAGTCACCTTCTCCGGATCAAGACCTGCAGAAAGGTAGTCCAATGCCACCTCAATAATGTTCTGACGAATCTTTTCAGGATTGTCCGCATTGTCTGTAAGCGCCTGAGCGTCAGCGATCATGATAAAGATCTTCTCAAACTCGCCTGAATTCTGAAGTTCCACTCTTCTTCTGAGCGAACCTACATAATGTCCAAGATGAAGCTTACCGGTTGGACGGTCTCCTGTCAATATTACTTTTCCCATATGTGATGATTCTGTTATCAATTAGTGTAAAACACAAATATAGTGAAAAAATCGCCTCGTCGGACTTTATTCACGCGTATATTGTGATTTTTCAAGAACGATTCTATAAAGATTGCATCCGATGAGGTTGCCGAGCACTGTGCAGACATAAACTCCTAGGATTTCAAACGCGTGTACCTTCCAGAAAGCGAGCGGTGTCGCGAGGTAGTAGAAGGCGTCGGCCACGCAGTGGGTGAAGCCGCATACGATGAAGAGCGGCACCGCGAAAAGCAGAGGAAGGATGTTCTTCTCCTTTGCAAAAGTCACTGCAGTGGTCATAAGAAGGCCGCAGCCGATTCCGAGGAGGCCGCAACGGAGTGCGCCGGTACGGAGACGGAGCTCGACGATATTCTGAGCAGCAGCCTGGATGTCCATCGGTGAAACGCGCGAAAAGAGTCCAACCAGGAAGCATCCGATGATGTTTCCGAGGAGGATGAGGAAGAGGTCTCCGACCTCGTTCTTATTGATATATCCGGCTGTGCCGGTGTAAAGCTTGAGTCTATATCCGACAACCGCCATAAGCCCGAGGCAGAAAAGCACGGCACCTACGAGAGAACCGTAAGTCTCGCTCTGTATGCCTGAAGCGAGGAAGCCGAAGCCGGCGACACCGATGTATATACCGGCGAAAATTGAAGATCGTAATATTTTAATCATATATGAA
The DNA here is from genome assembly GCA_947367375.1 of uncultured Bacteroidales bacterium. GTDB lineage: Bacteria > Bacteroidota > Bacteroidia > Bacteroidales > UBA932 > Cryptobacteroides. The sequence continues at coordinate 3,060 of CANBDZ010000082.1, forward strand.
TATATCTTATTGTTATACAAATATTCTTATTTACAGATGCCTCGACTTCGCTCGGCATGACAAGTAGACGGTTCTATTGCGACTACTGTCAGAACACCTTCGGCTACTGTAAATTTCACATTATGAGCCGCATAGGACATTCCATAGACTCTTGTAGGGTCATCGTGGTAGGAAGGACGCGGGTCAAGGCTGAGGGTATCGATCAGCGACTTGAAGAACTGCTGGTCCTCAAATTCAGAACGGACCTCTTCGGGTACCACCACCTTCACCGTCCTTTCCGGAAGTGAGTCCACATAGCCGCAGACAGCTTCAGGATGGGAATCGGCATATTTTATATATGGCTTAATATCATATATAGGTGTGCCGTCCATAAGATCGGCACCTCGAACCACCAGAACTGGCCCTTCGGGACCGTCCGGGATGACCTTTTCAAGCTGCACGCATGAAAGTCCGAGCGGGTTCGGGCGATATGGCGACCTCGTCGCAAATACACCCATATAGCTGTTGCCGCCGAGCCTTGGCGGACGTACAGTCGGCTGCCAGCCAGACGAACGCCTGTTCGCAGAGAACTCCCAGAGGAGCCATATATGCGAAAAACCATCAAGACCTTCCACAGCTGCCGGGACACGGAATTCTTCCTCAAACACGACATATCCCGTCAGTTCGGGCGAAAGCCCGCTCTGGCGAGGGATTCCGAACTTCTCCGGGAAGTCAGTACGGATGTGTGCTATCGGTTTAATTTCCATATATATGATTCAGATGCCTCGTCAAGCTCGGCATGACAAACCGTAGGTCTCATCAATGTCAATATGACAAGACACGGTTAAAAGGTCACAAATATAGGATATTTTGCTAAATTTGCCGAGATATCGTAAACGTAAAAGGATTAATATGCAGACATCGGCAGACATTATCATCATCGGAGGTGGCGCGGCTGGCCTTATGGCCGCTGCAGGTGCTGGAAATATATTGGGAGAGACAGGCAGAGTCATCGTTCTCGAAAAGATGGGCAGACCTGGCAGGAAGATAATGATCACCGGCAAAGGACGCTGCAATTTCACCAATGTAAAGCCTTGGAACGAGTTCTCCGGCCACGTCTATCCAAAGCCCAACTTCCTGAAACCGTCATTCTACAATCTCAATCCGGAAAAGATGATCGAATTCCTGGAAGACAACGGAATGGAAGCTGTGGTAGAGCGTGGTGACAGGGCATTTCCGACATCGCACCTTGCATCTGACGTTGTAGACGCACTCTTAAGAGCAGCACAGCATAATGGTGCGGAAGTGCTTTGCAATAAAGAAGTTACATCCATCGTTCACGAAGAAGAAACCTATTCTGTCAAATGCTCTGACGGCTCGGCATACACAGCCTGCAAGCTCATCATCGCAACAGGAGGTCTGTCTTATCCTAAGACAGGATCTACAGGTGACGGCTATGAATGGGCAAAGACTCTCGGACACACAGTAAAATCACTTTTCCCATCGCTTACAGCCATCGTTCCGAAAGGCTACAAGACCACCACTCAGGAAAAGGGCCACATTGAAAGGAGCACTCCCCTCTCTGAAATCGGAGAGGCTCTGTGCGGCAACCAGCTGAAGAATGTCGGTCTTAACATCCACATCGACGGAAACCTTGCAGCAAGCGAATTCGGAGACCTTGACTTCACGGATGGTGGCATTGAAGGCCCTATCGGCTTCAAAGTCAGCCGTAAATGCGTGAATTCCATCATAAACGGTTCAAAGGTCCGCGCCGAAATAGACCTTAAGCCGGCAGTAGAGATCGAAGACCTGACAGTGCGCATCAACACACTCTGGAACGAGATCTCCAAGGACAAGAGAAGCGCAAACAAGCTCTACAAAGACCGCTTCAAGATCCTTCTCACAAAGGTTCTCCCAATGTCTCTTATCCCTGCTTTCACAAGAACATCACCGGATGTAGACCACAAGACACTTCCTAAAGCGTTGAAAGCCTGGAAGATGGAGATCGTCGGCTACGTTGGTTATGAAAGATGCGTCGTAACAGCAGGAGGTGTGTCACTTGACGAACTGACAGCAAAAACCCTGGAATCAAAACTGACCCCAGGGCTGTATTTTGCAGGAGAAGTTCTGGATCTTGACGCTGACACAGGTGGCTACAACCTCCAGACAGCATTCTCCACAGGCTACCTCGCTGGTATTTCCGCTGCGAAAAGTCTTAAATAACTCCTGATCCCATCATCTCTTCTCCGTCATACCAGACAGCGAACTGTCCTGGTGTGATGCCTCTTTGCGGAGTGTCGAAAAGGATGTACATTCCGTTCTCACGCATTATCACTGTCGCATCCTGCAGAGGCTGTCTGTAGCGGATGCGTACGCGATAGCGGCGGATATCGCCGGGCGCCATCGCCAGATCGCGGCGTATCCAATGGATCTCAGACGGAGCCACGCGGAGGCAGCTGCGTGAAAGGCCCTTATGAGTGTGGCCCTCTCCTACATATATTATATTCTTAGGAATGTCTGTTTCAATCACAAAGATCGAGTCCTTGTGACCGCCGATGTTGAGTCCCTTGCGCTGGCCGATGGTGTAGAACTGAGCACCGTCGTGCTTTCCGACTATCTTTCCGAACGGATTCTCCTTGTAGCGGGTCTTCTTGATGTGCTTCTTGCCGCTTCGATAGGTCTCTGTCTTGAACTCGATTTCATACTTGACGGGCTCTGAAAGTCTGAGAAGCTCGTCATCAGAAAGGGCAGCTATCTTCTCTGCAGAGAAAGGACAACCAGCAGATACTGCCTGCGAAGCCTTGTCCTCAGAGACATAGTCGGTAATCATCTTCACGTTCTCCGACTCGTCAGCGAGGAGGGATGCGAGCGTATTCTTCATATATATATACTGCTCGTTTTCAGTATAATACGCATCATACACCTCGACCACATCACCTTCGCACGGCTTCAGTTTCTGCTGAAGAAAAGTAGGCAGGTCGACCTTTCCGACAAAGCATATACCCTGGGAGTCCTTCTTGTCTGCCGAAGGCAGATCTGCCTCGTGGGCAAGTCGCCTTACCTCAGGCTTGATGATGTCCCCTATCGGGAACATAGCCTGAGAAAGCTGCTCCTGAGTAAGCTGACAGAGGAAATAGCTCTGATCCTTGTTCGGGTCACTTCCAGCAAGGATCCTGTATATCTTCTTACCCTCTTCATCAAGGAGAGGCTCACCTGCTTCATTCAATGCTTCAGTCTTCTGGCAGTAGTGACCTGTCGCCACATAGTCAGCACCGAGCTTCTTTGCGCATTTGAGGAAGGCGTCGAACTTGATCTCTCTGTTGCAGAGTACGTCTGGATTTGGCGTGCGGCCTTTTTCATATTCATCGAACATATAGTCCACCACCCTCTGACGGTACTCCTTGCTGAGATCCACAAAGTAGAATGGAATGCCTATCTTTCTGGCTACCATCTCAGCCACGAATCTGTCTTCTTCCCATTCACAGTCGCCGTGAAGAGTAGTCGACGCATCGTGCCAGTTCTGCATGAACAGTGCAAAGACATCGTAGCCCTGCTGTTTGAGCAAAAGAGCAGCAACGCTCGAGTCAACGCCGCCAGACAAGCCTATACACACCTTAATTTCGCCATTTCCTGCCATAATCTATATGATATTTCGCAAAAAGCATTATATTTGTCAAGATTGCAAAGATAACTCAATTCATTTGTTATGACAAACAAAGAACTAAAAATTGCCTACACAGAGTACGACTCGGTTGACCAGCTTGAGCAGGTCGACAAGGAGCTCGTCGAGGCAGCTATTGAAGCAACCAAGACATCTTACGCACCATATTCAAAATTCAACGTAGGAGCAGCCATAAGACTCGAAGACGGAATGATCGTCAAGGGCTCCAATCAGGAGAATGCAGCCTATCCGTCTGGAATCTGTGCAGAAAGAACAGCAATGTTCTATGCAGGAGCAAACTATGGAGACAAAGCCATGACAGCCATCGCAGTGGTTGCCAGCCAGAACGGCATTATTTGTCCTTCTCCGGTGTCTCCTTGCGGAGCCTGCAGACAGGTAATGGCAGAGTACCAGAAGAAAGGTGGCAGACCTCTTGCAATCATTCTTGTAGGAGCGGACAAGATCCTGAGATTCTCAAATGTAGAATCACTCCTCCCTCTGATCTTTGACAGCATTTAGACTCATCCGGTACACTTTTTTTTGCAACAAATAAAAAAAAGCGTACCTTTGCATCCGGGAAAGTCATACACGACCAGCTCCCTCTGAATCCCCCCAGGGCTTGACCGCAGCAAGGGTAGGAGGTCGTAGCGGTGCGATGTATCAAGCTTTCCCTTTTTTCGTATATATACCTATCTGGTATAGTGCTCGATGACACGGGCGATTGCCCTCTGGCAGACTGGACAGAAAGTTGGAGCGGCGTTGGTCTTCATTCTGCAGTCCGGGTACGGACGATAAACTCCTTTTGATTGGTAGCCACCACCTTCATAGACTCCTATAAAAGATTCCGGAGTCTTTCCTTCCTTGATTTCCTTCCATACATTTTCCACAGGAGCTGTCGGGATAGAGATGGTTCTTGGAAGCATATCATCCCATTTTGACTGGAAGTCGAAGAGGGTTGTGATGTTCTGTTCCCACGGTTCGCAGTCAGGATAGTAGTACTCTGAATACTGATCATCATAGTAGTACTCGTCTCCAAGACCGGCAAAGCTGTGCCCGAATTCGTGCACTACAACAGGCTCAAATGACGGATGATGCGCAGTGGTGAGAGTGTATGAATTCAGAATGCCACCTCCACCGTAAGTGTCTGTGTTTGCTAGGATTACAATATGCTCATACGGAACGCCTGCCAACTTGTCGTGAAGATTTTTCAGACGGAGGGTTGTAAGGTAGCGATCCATGTAGAAGGTACTGAAGTGCGATTTCACAGCAGTGTCCTTCCACTCTCCCTCGTACGGCACACTCACTCCGCTGTCCTGTGACGGAAGCGCGATCGCGACAAAGTTGAAGCAGTCCTTATAGGTTCCGAAAGGCTCATGAGAAAGAATGGCATTGACAGCTTTGCGGGCATCTTCATAGAAAAGTTCAGCTTCTTCAGCCGTATATCCCTCAGCTACAATAGCGACATCAATCTTTTCATTGACATCTCCGCTTTTAAGGATATATTGATGCGGCGCCGGAGTCGGAGTGACGCGGCGGATCAGGACATCAGCAGGATCAACGAGATGTCTGTGGGATGAAGCAACATTGCCTTTGACGTCATATAATTCAATATATAAATATGCCTTTTCTGTCGGCATCGGGAGCAGGAAGACATTCTCGAATGCCTTGTTTATCCTTGTCGCTTCCTCTGTAGTCTGCCACTCCTGGAAAAGGGTCGAGAAGCTCTGACGATAGAGGACTTTACCAGTCTCCGCATCTGTCAGCGCTATCTGGCCATTACCTCTGACCGGGACACTGTCCAGATTTACACTGCGTCCGGCCCAGCCGTCGTAGCATGACATCTCGTCAAGGGATATGACCTGACTTTTAGCGGTTCCCGAAAATATATAATCAACTCTGAGTGTCTTGTCCTGAGCGAAGAGGCTCAACGACAGGAAGATGGTCAGAAGGGTGGCAAATATTTTATTCATACGGAAATATTCTGACGCCCTGAGGGCATTACGTTAAACTCTTGCTGCACAATTGATTCCGTCGAGAGCCGACGACACGATTCCACCTGCATAGCCTGCACCTTCACCGCATGGGTAGAGGCCTGCTATCTGGGTGTGCTCGAATGTTTCCGGATCACGTGGAATGCGGACAGGAGATGAGGTACGTGACTCTACTCCAAGAAGGAGAGCGTCATTGGTGTAGTAGCCGTGCATCTTCTTGTTGCCGATCTCTGGGAATGCGTACTTGAGTCTGAGCGACACGTGCTCTGGAAGGAGCTCATGAAGCGGAGCATTCACTGCACCCGGATGATAAGAGGTCTGCGGAAGTCCCTGAGAAGGGATTCTGCGGCAGAAGTCCATCATTCTCTGGGCTGGAGCCTTGAGCGAGCCAGTGTATTCAAACATTGACTTCTCGACATCCTTCTGGAACTGAAGGAGGGCAAGAGGGCCATATTTGGCATATTCAGGGAAATCTTCCGGTTCGATAGACACAACTACACCAGAGTTAGCCCACTTCGAGTTACGCTGGGAGTTAGACATTCCGTTAAGGACGAGCTCACCTGAAGCTGTCGCCGCAGGTACAAGGATACCGCCCGGACACATACAGAAAGAGAACACTCCCCTGTCAAGGACCTGAGTCACGAACGAGTACTCGGCTGTAGGCATATATGGCTGATACTTACCGTGATACTGTATCTTGTTGATAAGAGACTGAGGATGCTCCACGCGTACACCGAGGGCAAATCCCTTTGCCTGGATCTCCCAGCCTTTTCTGTCGAACATCTCGTAGATGTCGCGCGCAGAGTGACCTGTGGCAAGGATGACCTTGCGTGAAGTGTAGATCGTTCCGTCCGCAACTGTCACGTCGAAAGCTCCGTCTCCTCTCTTGACGATGTCAGTCACGTGAGAGTCGAAATGGTACTCACCACCATGCTCGACGATGCACTTGCGGATGTTCTCTACTACTGTAGGGAGCTTGTCGCTTCCGATATGAGGATGGGCATCAATCAAGATAGAAGGATTGGCTCCGAAGCGCACAAGCTGGTGCAGAACTTCACGGATGTCTCCCCTCTTTGAAGAGCGTGTGTAGAGCTTTCCGTCTGAGAATGTACCTGCGCCTCCTTCACCGAAGCAGTAGTTAGAGTCCTCATTTACAACGCCTTCCCTTGAGAGCTTCGCCATGTCATACTTTCTGGCATGCACGTCCTTTCCTCTTTCGAGGATGACAGGCTTCAAGCCTTTCATCAGAAGGCGGAGACCTGCGAACATACCGGCAGGGCCGGCACCGACGATTACGATCGGCTCCGCTGAGGAGACGTCGTTATATTCAGGAAGAACATATTCCTCCATCACCTCCTCAGGCTTGTACACCTCCACCTTGTAGCGGTAGAGGATGTCGTTGCGCGCGTCGATCGAACGTCTTACGATGCGGTACTTAAGCTGTGACTTGATCTTTGGTGAGACGCCAAGAGCCTTCACCGCGGCGGTCTGTATCTCGTCTGCAGAAAGCTCGAGGCCGAGCTTACAGGTAATCTCGATTTCTTTCATATATATACTCTTTAAAACTCTGCGAGGCGGCTTACAGGTGCCACGTCGAGTGAGGTTCTTGTGCCGTTCTTGTAGTGGAACCATCCTGCGATGGCGATCATTGCGGCGTTGTCTGTCGTGAACTTGAATTCAGGCAGGAAGGTTGTCCAGCCACGCTTCTTTCCCTCTTCTACTATGCGGGCTCTGAGTCCGCTGTTGGCAGAAACGCCTCCACCGATGGTTATCTGCTTGATTCCTGTGTCTTTAGCTGCCTTGATGAGCTTGTCCATCAGGATGTCTATGAGGGCTTTCTGGAAGCTTGCGCATATGTCCGCCTTGTTCTTTTCCATGAAGTCCGGATCCTCTGCCATCTGGTCGCGTACGAAGTAAAGGAGCGAAGTCTTGATGCCGCTGAAGCTGTAGTCATATCCCGGAATGTGCGGCTTGGAGAACTTGTACTTCAGAGGGTCGCCATCCTTGGCAAGACGGTCCACGATCGGGCCACCCGGATAGCCGAGTCCCATCATCTTAGAGCACTTGTCAAATGCCTCACCCACAGCGTCATCTATGGTCTGTCCGAGGATCTCGTACTCGAGAGGGCTGTTCACCTTCACGATCTGTGAATTACCTCCTGAAACAAGGAGACACAGGTATGGGAACTCCGGCTGACGGTTGTCGCTGTCGTACTGCTTGATGAAGTTGGCGAGGATATGTCCCTGAAGATGGTTCACCTCAACAAGCGGCTTGTCGAGAGACATGGCAAGACCTTTGGCAAAGGATGTTCCCACAAGAAGGGATCCGAGGAGGCCGGGACCACGGGTAAAGGCAATTGCAGTAATGTCTTCCGGCTTGATTCCGGCACGCGTAATCGCCTCACTTACAACAGGTACGATATTCACCTGATGTGCTCTTGAAGCCAGCTCCGGGATAACTCCACCATACGCCTTATGCACGTCCTGACTGGCCAGTACATTGGACAGAAGATAGCCGTCCTTGATGACTG
>CANBDZ010000083.1 GCA_947367375.1 uncultured Bacteroidales bacterium
CCATCGATATATACCATTACAATCGGAACATTGGCAAGTGCGGCAAGCAGGACCACTCCTGAATGGAACGGCAGCTGTTCGCGATGCTTTCCGTGCGCTCCTTCCGGAAAGATTGCCACGCTCTCTTTCTCTTCATGCAGCACCCTCAAGGACTCGTGCACCCATGAGAGGTCCGGATTGTTTCGGTCGATAGGTATGCATCTTGTATGGCGCAGAAAGAATCCGAATCCTTTCTGCTCGAACCTGTCCTTGGCCGCAAGATTATGAATGCGGTCCTTACGGAAAACGGTATTGACTATCGGGCCGTCGAGATGGCTTGTATGATTGATTACGAGTATGGACGGTTCACGCAACTTGTCAGCCTGCTTCTCTACCTCAAGGAAATATGGCTTGGGGCGAAGAAGCAGGCGTACAAGTGCAGAAGTCGTCTTTTCTACGGCTTCTGTACCTATTTTCATGCTGTAAGTATTTCAATGTATTCAACAACCTCACCGACAGCAGCGAATTTGGGTGCTCCGCTGAACTTGATTTCAAAATTTTTCTCTATAGCAAAACTCATCAGAAGAATTGTAAGTGAGTCAAGTCCTAAATCTTCCACAAGCCTGGTATCGAGAGTGACTGCATCCACGTCAAGATTGGGATTGATCTGTTTGAAAATGGTCTTCAGTTCATTCAGTATGTATTCCTGGGTCATAGTGTAAAAGGTTAGTTTCGTGATACTTTCAGGGTTCCTGTTCGCTTGAAGTCTTCCTTACGGACAGTAAGTTTTGCTATCCTGTGGGTTGAAGGCAGAGTGGCATTCACCTGTGCAAGGACATTCTTGAAATAATTCTCCACTTCTTCCCATTCTGCTCCCGTAAACTCTTCCATACGAGGCAGGATTTCGATGGCTATTACCCCGTCTTCCTCCTTGACAAGACAGTCTCGAAGCTTGTCACATTTGTAGAACGGTTCTTCAAGACTCTCCGGACTTACATTCTCGCCGTTTGAAAGGATGATGAGATTCTTGATGCGTCCTGTGATGTACATATATCCCTCGTCATCAAAACGGACAAGATCACCTGTCTTGAGCCAGCCGTCCTCAGTAAGTACTTCCGCAGTCTTCTCCAGATCGCCATAATATCCAAGGAACACGTTGTCTCCTCTCATCCACAGCTCTCCGTCAACGACCTTGACTTCCTGACCAGGGTATATCTTGCCGACAGATGTCGGTTTCTCCTTGACATCCACATTTCCGGAGGTAAGATTACCGCCTTCGGTCATGCCGTATCCTGCAAACAGGCTGATGCCGATAGCATCGAATTCATTTATGAGCTTAGGCGGCACATTGGCTGCACCAGCAATTATGAAACGGAGCTCTCCACCAAGGAAATCCTTTCCGTACATCTTGATAAGCCCCATCAGGATCTCGCAAATGCCTGGTACGGCAACAAGGCAGGTAGGTCTGATTGCAGGTATCTTTCCAAGAGTCTCCTTCACATTCGCTCCAGATACCCACAGACCACCGGTGTATAATACTGACATCGTACCCCTGATAAGACCGAAAACGTGACTCAACGGCAGCACATTTGCATATCTGTGACATGCGAGCTGCTTTCCCGGACCGTAGCATCCGTTCAGAGAGCCACGCATGATCGCTCTATGAGGAAGAACCGCTCCCTTAGGTGCACCAGTGGTTCCTCCTGTGAAGAAAATCGCAGCAGGATCATCGGGGCTGACAGATGCTGCCGGAGCAGTCTCGTTACCCAATTCTGCGATCTTCAATGTCTTGCATGGAACAAGTTCCGCCACATTGCTGAACGCTTCCCCATATGCAAGCACCTTTACATTGAATTTCATGCAGCAACCGATGACAGCCTGTTCAGGAAGCTGTGACGGAAGGTTGATAGCTACATAACCTGCAGAGGTAACTGCGAGAAAAATCTCGACAGCCTCTGGTGTCGTATTGTCCAGGATTGCAACCTTGTCCCCCTTTTCTAGGCCGAGAGAATTTAACAATGCTCTTTTGTGTGCTATATCGTTACACATCTTCGCATATGTACATGTACTCTCCGTGTCAGACAGAGCAGGCTGGTCATGCCATTTCTGTTCGATCCAGGTTACGAATTCCGGAATTGTCGGAATGAATTTCAGCTGTTCCAGCTCTTCTGCCGGCAGCATGTCTTCGAAATATCTGTCCATATTTATATTGTTTGATGATTGTTTGGTCTATGAATAAGTTGGGGCATCAATTGCAACCTTGGAGTATGCGAATGTCTTAAAGTAACCGTTACGGTTGAAAAGGCTGAACATAAGCCACAGGTATGCATATAAGTTGCTGATCTGTCTCATGATGCGGGGCATCGGAACAAGTCCTCTGAGAAATATCAAACCTACATTCAGTGCCATGAGAAAGTTCAGGAACCATTTGGTATCTCTGAATGTCACATAGTTCTCCGCTTTCTCTTCTACATTGATGTATGCTGTCGATGTGAAATGTGGGAATATGTTCTGGACCGTTACCTTGCAGTGTCCCGATTCCACATCTATCTCCATTTCATCCCCAGCCAGAGTCCCAGAATGTTTGCCGTTGATGTAAATGTCACGCCTGGTGTGACGTGTCCACCAGTTTCGTCCGAATTCCTTGATTGTAAGTTTTGCCATTATTTGTATTCTGTTATATATGCTGTCTGATTGTTGCATGAAGATGAGATGATAGGGTCAGGTTTCACGATGGAAAACAGTAAAAGTCCAAGCCATAATGCCAGAATCGCGATCCATAAGGCTTTCTGCCATTTCTTTTGGGAGAGCCACCAGTACTTCATCTGCGCCCTGAAAACGCACCAGCCTGCATGAATTTTCTCTACCCACAGCCTTAGCCTGTTTCTTTGCGCAGCTGGTGAGACTTTCCTGTTGTTTGCCACGCGTACTTTGATCTCCTGAGTCGCTTTCTTTCCTCCGATACCGGCCACAAGCCTGATAATGAACTTGCCATTGCAATTTGGTACCGCTATCCGTGTTGAACCGGAATCTGAGACCACGATCTTGTCAGTCTTATGACCTGAATCAAAGATCAGAATCAACGAATCCGGGCACACCGGGCAATCCCATCTGATGTCAATATATTCACCCTCTTTCGCTTTCCTTTTGTCAGTTTCAAGTGTCATTTGTTTCTTCATGTCAACATTTTTGGTGTCGGAGGCGAATCAGCAATTCATTTGCCATATGTGCCATGAATGAACCTTTGGGATATTGCCGTTGAACTTTCGGATATCGAATGGAATATTGGTGATTTCTTGGATTTAAGACATTGTCCCAAAGGGTAACAGTATTATCTCAAACATTCCCTGAATGCTGTATTTGTGATTAAAGGATTGAAATTTGTATGTCAAAAGGTAGATTATCATGAATAATATGAGAGATTTGAAGGATTTCAATATCAAGACGCTTAAGGAAAGTTTCCCAATGTCATCTCAAGTGGGGCTTGGCGAGGATTTCTGCATATTTGATGTAAGATACGACACAGATATGGAGAAAAAATTCTCTAGACCACTCAGGCTGGAAGGCAATATCATTCTGTTCTGTGTAAGGGGATCGATACGAATGTCAATCAACCTGAACGAATTTGATATAGTAGAGGGTAGCCTGGTAATAGTAACCGCACAAGATATTGTAAAGGTCGAAAGGATATATAGTCAGGAACCTCATGAACTGCACTTTATAATGATAGCAATGTCGCAGAACTTTTTTTCAGACCTGAAGATCGATTTCAGAAAAATACTCAGTGAAGGCCTTACTTTGATTGAAACTCCTGTAATAAATCTGGACAATGAGCTGCAGGAGGTGTTTACGGATTATCTGAAACTCATTGCAAGAATTACCGACAGCGGACTGAGGATGAATCAGGATGCCGTGCGTTCATTGGTATCTTCCATGGCCTCCATTGCTGCAGGTCAATGGCTTGCCAGTGTTGACAAGATTAAAAGCAGAAGTCTTGTGTCCACAAACTTGAGAAGCGACCACAAGAGACTGGTATTCCAGCAGTTCATGAAACTGATTCATGAAAACTATTCAAAGGAGCATCAGGTTATTTACTATGCAGACAGACTATGCATAAGTCCGAAATATCTGTCAAGATTATGTAAAGAGATTTCCGGAAAATCAGCTCCCGAATGGATTGATGCCTATATAATGCTGGACGCCAAGAATCTTCTGAAATATTCCACAATGCCGATCAAGGAGATTGTATACAGGCTAAGTTTCTCAAATCAGACAGTATTCTACAAGTTCTTCAAGAAACACACAGGAATGACGCCTACGGAGTATCGTAATTCGTAATTTTTGTAGAAAATCTGGACATGCCCCTTCTGACAATAACTGAACTGGAGAAGGCGACGCCTCTGTTTCTCGGAAAGTGTGGAAACGCTTTCTGCAAGGGTTTGATGCGTATGCTGGCCGTTGATAAGGTCAACGATCTGTATGATAGAAATTCAGGATTCAGAGGCCCTGAGTTCGCTTCTGCCGTTCTGAAAGATATCGGTGTGGAATATGAAATACTTAATGCAGACGTTTTAGGACAGCTTCCAGATGGTCCTTTCATCACAATCAGCAACCATCCGTACGGACATATAGATGGAGTGATGCTCGTAGACCTTTTCGGGCACATCAGACCGGACTTCAAGGTCATGGTCAATAAGTTTCTTGGCAGGATCGAAACTCTTGGGGAGAACTTCATCTGCGTCACCCCGACGTTAGCTGAAAGGACAGCCCCAACTAAAGACAGCGTACAGGGCATCAGGGATGCTGTCGCACATGTCAGGTCCGGACATCCTTTAGGGATGTTCCCTTCTGGAGCGATTTCTGACCTGAGTCTGAAAGACAGATGCATCAGGGACAGAGAATGGCAGGAGCCTGTCATTCGGCTGATCAAGAAGCTGAACGTTCCGATAGTTCCTGTACATTTCCTCGACAGGAATTCTGACTTCTATTATATGCTGGGGCTGATAGACTGGAGAGTCCGTCTGCTGAGACTGCCGTCGGAGGTGTTTAACAAAAGGAATAAAAGGACAAGGATAGCTCTTGGCCCTGTCATTACGCCTGAACAGCAGTCTGAATTTACTGACATCGACCAGTTCAGAGATTTTTTAAGGAATAAGGTTTATAATCAACATTGAGATGGAAAACAACAAGGTAGATGCAGTAAGGATACAGACATCAGTCCTTAATGCGCTTGAAAAGAAGGTGTTGGTATGGCTGGCGCAGCGGCAGCCAAGATGGGTGACGTCAGATATGCTGACGTATATAGGTGTATTAGGAGCAGTTGTGATAGCTGCCGGATATATCCTTGCTTCACATAACATCAATTTCCTATGGCTGAGTTCATTGGGCTTCATCATCAACTGGTATGGAGATTCGCTGGACGGAACAATGGCAAGAGTTCGAAATACACAGCGTCCGATTTACGGATATTATCTTGACCATACGGTGGATGCCATCAATGAAGTAATGATCTTTGTTGGGGTCGGCCTATCCGAACTGATGCATCTGGAGATTGCACTGCTGGCCTTGGTCATGTACCTGTTGATGACTATCAATGTCAGCATCAACGCACATCTGAAGAAAGAGTTCAAGCTGACTTATGCCAGCATGGGACCGACTGAGTTCAGAATAATAATGATCCTCATAAATACTCTGTTTGCCACAATCAGTCCTTTGAGGGAATTCTCACATAGTTTCGTGATATTTGGCAGCGAATTCACCTTCAAGGCTCTTGACTACATCGGTATAGCGATAGTCATTATATTGGCCATGATGCACCTTACGACTGTCCGTAATGACATAAAGGGCTATGCGGAAATCGATCCTATGCCTGGAAGAAAATAACAGATGACTAAGTTTCTGGTAAGATACGCAAAGTTTGCAGGCACAAGCGCATTCGGTTCGGTAGTGGACACGCTTGTGCTGTGGCTGCTATCTGACCTGGTATTTACCAGAGGATATTGGGGAGAATATATCATATCCCCGCTGATTTCGTTCCAATGTGCTGTCACTGTCAATTATACGATCTCATACTTCCATGTATGGAAGGACAGGACCAGAAAACGACCCGATGCTTCTGCAAGAAGGTTCTTCAAGCTATATGGAGCATATAACCTATCAAATTCAGCGGTATTCCTGTTCAGATTGGGAATACTGCTGTTGATAGAAAGATTCACTGGATGGGATGTGGTCATCTGCAATCTCGTGGCTATGTGCTTCTCAGGAATAATCAACTTTGCGATTAACAATCTGCTGATATTCAAAAAGAAAAAGACAATCTGATGGATTTTGCAATTAAGAATATCGTCATTGCAACTGTAATATTCGGGACCATCCTTGTGATAATCTTTGAGAACAGGAATCCCGTGAAGACCATTGCGTGGTGTGTGGTCCTGGCTTTCATGCCAGTAATCGGACTTCTTCTATATATACTTTTCGGAATGGACAACAGGCACAGGAGGCTCATAAAGGAAGACGATCTTAGCCGTCTGAAAGGAATTACTGAGATAATTCAGGGCGAGGATATTTCATCCGATATTCCTGCACAGTATAAACCATTGGCTGGTATGCTTCATAAAATGAACCGGGCATATCCTTTGAGTGGCAACAATGTGGAAATCATAACAGACTTTCAGACAATGTCTGACAGACTTATTGCTGATATAGGAAGTGCCCGTCAGCATATCAATATGCTTTTCTTCAAGTTCGAAGATGATGAAGTCGGAAGGCGGATTGCAGACGCCTTGATACGGAAATCAGAAGAAGGAGTTCTGGTCAGGCTTATATATGATGATGCGGGCAATCTCATGGTACCGAGGAGGTTCTATAGAAAGCTTCGCAAACACGGCATTCAGGTGAGAGGATTCATAAGGATATTCCTGCCGATACTATCACGTGACTATAATTCACGTAACCACCGCAAGGTCGTCGTGATAGACGGCAGAGTGGGATATATGGGAGGCATGAACATCGCCCAAAGATATGCTGAAGGATTGAAATGGGGAATATGGAGAGACACTCATATGAGAATCACGGGGCCGGCAGTGTCCGAGTTGCAGACATCATTTCTGACAGACTGGAAATTCACGAAAGGAGACGAGCCGGATCTTGACTTAATGTATCCATACAATGCTCCTTGTGGAAACACGCTTATGCAGATTGTCACAGGTGGCCCGATGGACAAATGGAATGCAATGATGCAGGCATATATGACCGCCATCGTCTCTGCACGAAGTTATGCATATCTGCAATCTCCGTATTTCATACCGCCTGAACCTATCATGAAAGTCCTCCAGAATGCAGCCCTCAGCGGTGTGGATGTAAGGGTAATGATCCCGTATCGTGGAGATAAGGGTGTGCTTCCGCCATGGGCTTCACGTTCATATATCAAAGAAGCATTGAACGCCGGTATAAGGATGTACCTGTATAGGAAAGGTTATATGCACGCCAAGACTCTGGTCATTGATGACAGTCTTGTGACAATTGGTTCTACCAACATAGACTTCAGAGGTTTTGAACAGGACTTCGAGATCAATGCCTTCATGTATGATGAAAATCTGGCGAGACAGCAGCATGATCTATTTATCGAAGACCAAAAGGATGCGGAACTGATAGATCCGCTCGAATGGGATAAACGTCCACTTCTGGACAAGGCTAAGGAATCCGCTGCAAGAATATTCTCTCAGGTCTTATAGGCGCATCTTGATACCTGTTGGCGGATTTTGAAAATGGCTAATTTCTTGCGAATTTTTGCAAATAATTTCTACCTTTGCGCACTGAAAGTAAAACCTTTTACTATATAAGCGGATACTAAATTGTTAATTAACAACGAAATGAGTGAATTTAATATAGCAGGAATACAACAGATCGGTGTCGGAACCATAGATTTCAGAAAATCATGGAATTGGTTCATCGGCTATTTTGGCGCTGACATAAAGATCCTTGAGGATGATACCGTTGCAGAAAGAATGCTTCCGTATACCGGAGGCAAACCTCACCAAAGGCATGCATGCATAGCTGTGAATCTGCAGGGTGGCGGTGGATTCGAGATCTGGCAGTACTCAAAACGCAAGCCTTCAGTTTGCCCGTTTAAGATTGCCGTAGGAGACCTGGGAATTTTTGCTGCTAAACTTAAATGTAGCGATGTCGCTGCATTCTATAAAAAAGTTTCAACAACTTGGAAATCGTGCACACCACCAGAAAAGCTTCCTGATGGGACTCCATGTTTCTACATGAACGATCTTTATGGAAATTGTTTTCAGTTGATTGAAGACAAGAGCATCTTTATAAATGAGGATAAGTTGACCGGCGGAATGGTTGGAGCTGTAATCGGCGTGACCGATATGGACAGATCAGTTAAATTCTACAGTGAGGTGCTAGGCTACAGTGTCATTAAATGCGATACAGTCTGCAGATTCAGCGAGCACAATCTCATGCCCGAATCCGACAAGCAATACCGTCGCGTGATTCTGGCTGCCCAAAAGCGTAAGGGTGCATTCGCAGAGCTGTTCGGCGATTCGACCATTGAACTCGTCCAAGCTCTCGAGAGAAAACCTCGCAAGATTTATGAAGGACGCTACTGGGGAGATCCAGGGTTCATTCAGATATGTTTTGATGTCAGCAATATGAAGGCTCTCGGAAAGTTCTGCGCTGAGAAGGGACATCCTTTCACTGTGGATAGTTGCCCTGATGGGGAACAGTTCGATATGGGTGATGCTTCAGGGCACTTTACATATATAGAGGATCCGGATGGAACATTGATAGAATTTGTAGAAACGCATAAAGTTCCGATCATTAAGAAACTTGGCTGGTTCATCGATATGAAGAAAAGAGATCCGAAGAAACCGCTTCCTAAATTCCTGTTCAAGATGATGGGACTTGTTTCAAGAGAGAAAATCAGATAACAAACTATAAAATCTTAACTGATATGTACACAGACATTTTTGAAAGAATCAGAAAATCAACAGGTGGTCCTATTGGCCAGTATCGTGAAAAGGCAGAAGGATATTTTGCGTTTCCAAAGCTAGAAGGAGAATTAGGACCTAACATGAGATTTAACGGCCAGGACGTGCTCTGCTGGAGCCTGAATAACTATCTTGGTCTGGCAAATCATCCGGAAATCCGTAAGGCTGACGCAGAGGCAGCAGCCCGTTGGGGACTTGCTTATCCTATGGGCAGCCGCATGATGACAGGTCAGACACATCTGCATGAAGAACTCGAACGCCGCCTTGCCGCATTTGAGAAAAAGGAGGCTGCATTTGAATTCAACTTCGGATATCAGGGTATCGTATCTACAATCGATGCATTGGTCGGACGTCATGATGTGATTGTCTATGACGCAGAAGATCACGCATGCCTTCTTGACGGCATCCGTCTCCATGTTGGAAGCAAGTATAAGTTCCGTCACAATGATATCAATGACTGTGAGAGAGTAATTGCAAAGGCTTGCGAAGAGGCAGAAAAGAAGGGCGGCGGTGTGCTTCTTATCACTGAAGGAGTCTTCGGTATGACAGGCGCCCTTGGAATCCTTGACCAGATTGCTGCTCTTAAGAAGAAATATCAGTTCCGCATCATGATTGATGACGCGCATGGATTCGGAGTGATGGGAGAGCATGGACGCGGAACTTCAGAGCATTTCGGAGTGATGGACGAGATCGATATCTACATCGGAGCATACGCAAAATCTATGGCAATAATTGGAGGCTTTGTCGCTGCTGACAAGGACATCATTGATTATCTCAAGTATAACATGAGGTCGCAGATATACGCAAAATCACTTCCGATGCCTATCGTCGAGGGATGTCTGAAAAGACTCGATATCATTGACAGCCCGGAAGGTGACGCACTCCGCGCTCAGCTTTGGAAGGTGACAAGGCGCCTTCAGGAAGGTTTCCGTGAGTTAGGATTCGATATCGGACCGGCTGAGGCCTGCGTTACGCCGGTTCTTGTGAAAGCGGGTGTAAATTCTGCAGCGAACATTGCTGTAGCACTACGTGAGGAGTATCATATCTTCTGCTCAGTGGTAATCTATCCAGTTATTCCTCCGGGAATGGTGATTTTCCGAATCATTCCTACAGCTGCTCACACAATGGAAGATGTAGAGAGGACACTTGCTGCATTTAAGGACATGAAGGAACGCCTTGACCGCGGCGAATTCGATAAGGAAATGCCCAATATGGCCCTTATAAAGTAAGATATGTTATCCGTCTGGATTACTGGTGCATCTTCCGGCATAGGGGAGGCATGCGCTTACAGATATGCTGCTCAAGGAGCGAGGCTGATCCTCACATCTTCATCAGCTGAGCGGCTTGAAAAGGTTGCAGAAAAATGTCGTGCGGCGGGCGCCACTCAAGTGGTGGTGCTCCCATACGACTTCAGCAGCAATGATGACATAGAAGCCCTTGTTCAATCTGCTTGGAATGCAACTGAAGGGATTGACATCGTAATGCTCAATGCTGGTATCAGCCAGCGTACTAACGTAGAGGATACCTCTATGGAGATGGTGCGTAAGATAATGGAAGTGAACTATTTCGCTCCAGTTGCAATCGCCAAAGACCTGCTTCCAAGGATGCTGTCGGCTGGAGGTGGAAAGATTGCTGTGACTACATCTATAGCAGGACGTTTCGGATTCCCTCTCAGATGCGGCTATAGTTCATCAAAATTCGCATTGTACGGATTTTTCGAGACCCTGCAGGCTGAATACTACGACGCTGGCATAAGAGTGACAATCATATGCCCAGGTCGTGTACAGACCAACATATCCAGATATGCGCTTGACAAGGGAGGAAAGCCTCACGGAGTGATGGACCCCGGTCAGGCAGACGGAATGACGGCAGAAGCAGCTGCACGCGTCATCACAAGAGCGATAACAAAGGAGAAGAAGGAAGTTCTGGTCGGAAGAAAGGAGCTCCTGATGGTGTATATCAAGCGTTTCTTCCCTGGACTGTGTGCGATGCTTGCCCGTAAGATCAAACCTATGTAATCCTAATTTTACTAAAAACATGAAATTCAAAAAGACTATATATCATCTTAAAAACGTGGCAGATGGTCGTGAATTCGAAGACTCCGGTTGGACATTGGCTGATCCGGAATATGAGAGTCCATCTTTAATACAGGCAGTTTATGAAAATAAACGGTTCACGCCACGTGAAGATCTTGACGG
>CANBDZ010000084.1 GCA_947367375.1 uncultured Bacteroidales bacterium
ATGTACGGTGGTGTGAGAGGTCGGTAAACGAAAGTAGGAGATAAACTCCATTACTTTCGTTTACCTCCTACTCGATTATCTGGCTTCTTTTATTTACTTGGTGTTTTCTATCCCGGACTAAATACTGTCTCAAGCTCATCCTTTCGCTTCCCGCCGAAACCTTAAGCCACGCCAACCGACCTCTCAGGTGCCTCAGAACCAAATCAGCGTGGCCTAAGGTCACAGCTTACCGACCTTAAGCCACGCCAATCGTTCATATATGCCCTCAGAGCCACATCAGCGTGGCCTAAGGTTTCCGTAATGGTGATATTATAGTAATCTGACAATCTTTTCCAGCCACTCTTTGTCGACTTCGTCGAAGGTTGCGAGGTCCTTGCTGTCGATGTCCAGGACTGCATAGATTTCTCCGTTATGGAACATAGGAACTACGATTTCGCTCTGTGAGAGACTGCTGCAGGCGATGTGGCCTGGGAACTTGTGCACGTCCGGCACAACGATGGTCTCGCGTCTTTCCCATGACGAACCACAGACGCCTTTGCCAAAGCCGATGCGGGTGCATGCTACAGGCCCCTGAAATGGCCCTAAAACGAGCTGCTCGTCCTGGATGATATAGAACCCTGTCCACCAGAACCCAAACGCCTCGTGCAGAAGCGCAGCTGTGTTTGCCATATTGGCAATCTGGTCACTTTCTCCGCTGATCACGCTCTCGATCGTTTTGTATAGTTCTTGGTATTTGTCTGATTTGGTCATGTTCACAAAGTTAGATGAATGTTTTGAGGTCAGGGCATTAGAATACAAATTCAAGAGAGTATTCGCAATCTTTTGTGTATGTACAACCTACAACATACGCGATTTCCTGGTTTGTTATCTCTATGATCTCATCTGTATAGTAATTGTCATATCCTATTGTAGGCGTCAGCAGAGGAGTGACAGGCTTCTTGTCTTTGTCATAACCGTATAATGCGTGGACTGTGTTTGCTCCTGCGACCGGTATATATCCATTATATTTCAATGTCTTGTATTTGGATACGTCTATATAATCTGTTGTTGCCCAATTGGATGCAATCGCCTTTATCTCACCGTCAAATGCACCGGAACTGCCCTCCTTACCGCGAGCGATATAATAGCCTTTTGACCAGATTATATTCATTTCGCTGTATTCCATTAACTTGAATGTCGCAGGATCAGGGTTTATCAGATGCTTGTTTTCATCGAAAAGTTGTTCACCTATGACGTACCATCCAAGGTTAGGGTCCAGTGTGATTCTTAAATATGCTGCTCCTTCTGGTGCGACGAGTTCCTGGACTTTATCTTTTCGTCCACTTAGGAACCTTTTTTCAGAGTCGTACCATGCAAACAGTCTCATCGGCATTGCTACCCCGCTGAGTGTCATTATGTATGTTGTATTCTCTTTGACAGGAATATAGTCTTCGCAGGCTATATAGGTATTTACTACTCCTGCTGCACCGATACCTCCTGTTTCTGAATTGATATGTTTTGAATTCAAGAATTTAGCTTTCGTAAAGTCATATCTGTCAAAGTTATTTTCTGGGCCGCTTTCCTTAGTTGTGAAAGTATTGATACTGCTATATGCGTCAATGGTCCGGACTCGTACATACATGCAATACTTGTATTCTGTGTCAGGATTCAAACCAGTCAGAAGTATGGAGAAACTCTGATTGTAATCAAATACTGATGATGTTAAGCTTTCAGCTGTGTAGATGTTAAAAGTTTCGTCGTCAGAGTAATATAATGTTACCTGGCTGTAAGCGAGGTCTTCAGCCGGTACATTGAGGGAGCCGACAAAGGTGGCTGACCAATTGGTCACTTCTGTAATTTCCATCTCAAGGTGGTCCAGAAGCGAACCTTCATCACAAGGTATAGAGATTGTCTCGCCGGTGGCGAGAGTGATGTAGATATATTCAGAAGTATATGATATATCAGTGAATATGCTTTCGACGTTGCTGCCTGTGGCTGGGCCTTCGGCCTGCCAGGTCTTTCCACCGTCGGTGGATATATACCAGATACCGTCCTCGATCTTTAAGAGCGGGGTTGTACCGTTATGGCCTGTTGCAGGGATCTTGTTGCCGTTTGAGTCGAGGAGCCATTCGCCGTCAATTGTCCAATAGTAGTCGGTTGCAGGATCTCCGATCCATCCGGAGTCGAGAGCCCAATCTTCATCAGTCGCTTTCCTGATGCCGATTACCGGTGTGTGACCGTCTTTGCCGTCTGTTCCATCTGCTCCTGGGGTACCGTTTTCTCCATTTGCTCCATCTTCGCCATCTTTACCGTAGTAGATGGTAATAGGCTGACTCTTAGAGAAATAGATTGTGTAACCTACTTCTATGCCATTCTCTATTGCTGTGGTGATGTCAGTGACGTAATCTTTGTTCTGTAATGCATCTATGATGACCTGGAGTGCAGCCAGGTTGGTATTCATCTGGTTGACTTTGGTTTGCAGTTCTTCAAGCGCTTTCCACGTTGGGATCTTGATGGCCGTTCCGTCTGCGAGTGTCAGGATGATATAGTTCGGGTTAGTCGTGTCTACGCTTTGGAAGAATGACTGGCCGTCTTTGCCGGGCGCTCCGTCTGTGCCGTTGGCACCGGCTGCGCCGTCTTTGCCGACGGACTTGTAGAGCTGCTGCCAGGTCTTTCCGTTGTCGTATGATATATACCAGTAGTCATCTTCGATTTTCAGGAGGGGAGTAATGCCGTCCTCGCCGTCCTCGCCTGGCTGGCCCTGCTCCCCGTCTTCGCCGTCTGCCCCTGGGGCTCCTGGCTGCCCATCCGCTCCAGGTGTGCCTGGTTCGCCGTTTGCTCCGTCTTTTCCAGTAGTTGGGATCTTGTTGCCTTCAGTGTCTCTGAGCCATTCTCCGTCCAGAGTCCAGTAATAGACTCCGTCTGCATCCTTTCGCACTCCGATAACCGGTGTGTGGCCGTTTTTGCCGTCAACTCCATCCTGGCCCGGCAGTCCGCCCTGTCCTGGAGCACCGTCCGCTCCGTCCTTGCCGTGGTAGATGGTGATGGTTCCGCTTTTAGAGAAACTTATCTTGTAACCGACTCTGGTACCTTCTTCAGTTGTGATGTCTGTAAGCCCTGTCACATAGTCGTTCTGTTGCAGGGCAGTCACAATGCTCTCCAATGCCGAGATGTTGCTGTTCATCGTTTCGCACAATGCCTCCAGTTTGGCGACCCTGTCCTTCAGGTCCTCCAGTTCGGACCAGATAGGGGAGTCGTCATACCTGTTGCAGCTGAATGTCAGTGTGCATAATATGATGAGCAGTAACCTGATGATTTTCATGTCGGAAGATTCCTTCGAAACAAGACCGCAAATATACACAATTCTCCTTATACTTCCCTTCGGCATTAGTGCTGTACAAGTTTTTCATGTCCCAACTTGTCTTGTGCTTTTCTTTTCGCAGCTTTCCCCAAACCTTAAGCCACGCCAAACTGCCTCCCAGGCATCTCAAAGCCATATTGCCGTGGCCTAAGGTTTGGGATGAGACGATTATTCGTCAAATGTACCTGTTACTTGCAGTTTGGCTTTGCTGCCGTCTGTCGAGAAAACGACATATTTGGAAGTTTCCTTGGTGATGTTGCTGAGTATCTCAGATACATCCTGTGCTGAGGTGCGAGCTTTAGTCTCACCAAGAATATATCCCTCAGTATAGGAACTGAAGTCATCCGGTTGCGAGTAGAATGCTACGGCGGCTACTGTGCCGTGGCCGATGAATGTACGTGCACATTTGTCGTCACTGCCGTTACATAGCTTGTCTATTGGTATGAAGTCGCTATGAATCCACGTGTCGCTTGGCACCAAAGCACCGTCTGACTGTCTCACATATCCTTTGTTTTCAAAAGTCTTGGTCACAATGAAACTGCTGCCGTCATTACCATCGTTGTCATCTCCTTGGCCTGGTGAGACTACGGTCACTGTGGCTGTGTACAATGTGTTGGTGGAATTCCTTATGCACCATTGGTTCTTGTAATAGTACATTCCAAGCTTGCCTATCTGGGCATATTTATCTGCCTTGCCGTTTGCGACTCCGATTGAATAGCTGTAGCCTTCACCTGCGAAGTCGCTTGGCGGATAGTCGGATGACAGGTGGTAGGCGGTAGCCCAATACATAGCGCCCGGACAGGCGTTCATCGCAGCCTCGATCTCTTTCTTTGTGCATTCCAGAGGGAAGTCAGTCAATGTGAACTGCGTAGACAAAGTCACAGGCATAGTCACAGACTTGATAGGGACATAGGATTTTGCTTCAGCGTCTGTGAAGTAGCCGATCTCAGCGGTTACATCTCTGACGTCTCCGTCATTCATTCCTCTCAGGAAGAAGCGGACATAGTCGATCTTTTCCGGGATGTCCTCTTTCATAAGAGGGAGTGCAAAACCGTTGATGTGGACAGTTTCGTGATAGTAGCCGGAGTTGATCAGTGCGGTTCCGTTCTCAAACGACACCTTTAGGGTCGGATTGTCTTCAGTCCTGAATTTGCTGATCTCGCCATAAACCTCCTCTCCTCTAACCTTTACGCACATGCAATACGAATACACAGTGCCTGCCTTCAAGCCGGAAAGCACAATCGAAAAACTGCAGTTGTAGTCAAAGAATGATGTGGTGATGCTTTCTGCGTCAAGAATGGTAAACCACTCTGCATCAGAATAGTAGATTGTTATCTGACTATATGGAAGATCCTTTTCTGGAATGTTTAGGCTTCCGACGAAGGTGGCTCCTCTGTCGGTTATATCGATCGGAGAGATCTCGCAAAGTTCGATGAGGCTCTGCTCGCGACGGGACAAGGTGATCGTCTCGCCGTTGGATAAGGTAATATAAAGACCTTCGTCGTCGTAACTTATGTCTGAGAATATACCGCCTTCGGCTCCAGCTGTCGCCGGCCCAAGGGGCTCAGGGCTCCAGGTCTTACCGTCGTCGTAGGATATGTACCAATAGCCGTCTACAATCTTGAGGACAGGCGTTTGACCCTCCCTTCCTGTTGCAGGAATCTTGTTGCCGTTGCCGTCTGTCAGCCATCCGCCGTCGATTACCCAGTTGCCTTCTCCTGCGCTTCCGTCCATCCATTCTCCGTCTATGGTCCAGTAGTAGTTTCCGTCTTCACCTTGCTTTACACTGATTACTGGAGTGTAACCATCCTTGCCGTCTGCTCCATTCTGACCTGGGGCACCGTCCTGGCCTGGGGCTCCGTTGGCTCCGTCTTTGCCGTGGTAAATGGTAACGAACTGTCCGTTAGAGAAGTAGATCGTGTAACCAACTTCTTTGTTGGCTTCCATGATAGGAGAAATCTCAGTCACGAAACAGTTGCTCTCTAAGGCTTCGATGATAGTTTGAAGGGCTGAGAGATTTGTGTTGAGTTTATTGACTTCGGCCTGCAGTTCTTCAAATGCTTTCCAGGTTGGGATCTTGATCTGTGATCCGTCAGCCAATGTGAGGATGATGTAGTTCGGATTAGTCGTGTCTACGCTCTGGAAGAACGATGTCCCGTCCTGACCATCTTTGCCTGGAACGCCGTTCTGACCGTCTTTTCCGTTTTCTCCGACTGCTTTGTAGAGTTTCTCCCAGGTAGAGCCGTTGTCATATGATATATACCAGTACTCGTCTTCGATTTTTAGAAGGGGAGTTATGCCGTCCGCACCGTCCTGGCCTGGCTTGCCCGGCTCGCCGTCTGCGCCGTCCGCGCCGTCCTGGCCCGGAGCACCATCGGCTCCCGGTGCACCTGGCTGTCCGTCTTCTCCATCCTTTCCAGTAGTCGGTATATTATTACCCTCAGAGTCCGTAATCCATTCTCCGTCCAGAGTCCAATAGTAGACTCCATCCGCATCCTTGCGCACTCCGATCACCGGTGTGTGCCCGTCCTTGCCGTCGGCGCCATCAACGCCATCCTGGCCAGGCACCCCGTCCTGTCCCGGCTTTCCGTCCTTGCCGTGGTATATGGAGATCGTTCCACTCTTTGAGAAACTGATCTTGTAGCCAAGTCGGGTGCCGTCCTCAGCGGAGATGTCAGTGACCCCTGTGACATAGTCATTCTGCTGCAGCGCCTCCACAATGCCCTCCAGCGCAGAGATATTGCTGTTCATCGTCTCGCACAATGCCTCCAGTCTGGCAACCCTGTCCTTCAGGTCCTGAAGTTCGGACCAGATAGGAGAGTCGTCGTACCGGTTGCAACTGAATGTCAGTGTGCACAATATGATGAGCAGTAATCGGATGATTTTCATGTCGGAAGATTCCCTCGAAACAAGACCGCAAATATACACAATTCTCCTTAAACTTCTTTGACGCATCTTTGCAATTCCGGTTTAGTGTCTCGAACTTGACTTGCGGTCCTTTTTTGCCTCCCACCCAAACCTTAGGCCACGCTAAACAGTCTCTCAGGTCTCTTAAAGCCATATAGGCGTGGCCTAAGGTCAATTGCTGTGCACCTTAAGCTACGCTAATCGTTCATATATGCACCCAGAGCCACATCAGCGTGGCCTAAGGTTTCGGATGAGATGAGATAACTGAAATGAGATGCTTATCTTTGACCTCCGAAGATGTAGAAGTTATCTAAGTTGGAGAGGATACCTCCGTGCGATACGCCTAATCTTATATATGCTGCGGATGAGTTGTAAGTGTCGCTGACGAACAATTTTATATACACATTGCCGTTCGCGTCAGTGCCTTTTGTGCATGTAACTCCTCCTCCGCCTGCTACCATGCCGTCTTTTACCACGAATCCTCCTTGAGGGAAGATGTTTCCGGTACCGACTTCGTTTTCAATCGGTGGTTCCTCAACCGCATCAGCACTATACCAGGTCAGATGGTAGGATGGATTCGATGATGAGTAATAAATATACAACTCATTTCCCTTGCCTCTTGATATTGGGATGAGGTTAGTGGAAGAGAACGAACTTACTGAACTCCACTTGGCGTTTCCGGCCAGGTAGCAGCCACCATTGTAGCGGGTTTTCATCAGATCGATGTCTGCAAGATTATCGGATTCTGAATTGGATGGCGGGACAACGGTGACTGTACCTGTGTATAGAACCCAACTTACTGCTCTTTTGGTCCACTTGTTCTTATGATAGAACAAACCTAACGATCCCATTGATGAGTAGGATTCTGAACTGCAGCAGGCAGCGCCGATTGAATAATTATATCCTTCGCCAACGATATCGGTTTCCTCTTCCTCTTCCTCTGATGATAAATAATACGATACACCCCAATATGCAGCCTCAGGATGTGTACTCATCGCTGTCTCAATTTCCTTTTTCGTACATTCTATCGGGAAATCAGTTAAGGTGAAGTCGGTATATAACGTTACTGGAATCGTGACAGATTTAATAGGGATAAATGATGTCGCTTCCGGATCTGTAAAATAGCCGACCTCAGATGTAATATTCTTAATGTCACCATCATTCATTCCTCTCAAGTAGAAGCGCACATAATCGATCTTTTCAGGGATATCAGATTTCAGAAGTGGGAGAGCAAAGCCATTAACAAAATAACCGGCATCGTAGTATCCTTTGCCTGGAATGACTTTTCCGGTCTCAAAAGAGATTTTTAAATTCGGCTTTGTCTCAGTCTGGAAATGGCCTATTTCTCCATAGACCTCCTGTCCTCTAATCTTTATACAGATACAATAAGAGTAATTTGTACCAGCTTTGAGCCCTGAGATGCGGACTGAAAAAGAACTGTTGTAATCAAAGAATGTAGTAGTTACACTTTCTGATTCAAAGACGCTAAATGTTTCTGCATCTGAGTAATATACGGTTACTTGGCTATAGACAAGGTCTTCCTGAGGGATGTCAAGATAGCCAATGAAAGTCACACCTCTGTCTGTTATGTCGCTCGGAGTAATCTTGCAAAGGTCAATCAGGTTCTGCTCGTGTCGCGAGATAACGATCGTCTCACCATTGGATAAGGTGATATATAGACCTTCGTCGTCGTAGGCTATATCCTTGAATATACCGCCGTCGGCGTTCGCCGTGGCCGGACCGAGGGGTTCGCTGCTCCAGGTCTTGCCGTTGTCGTAGGAAATGTACCAATAGCCGTTGACGATTTTCAATGTCGGAGTGATACCGTCTTTTCCGGTTGCAGGGATCTTGTTGCCCTGGCCGTCTGTCAGCCATCCGCCGTCAATTACCCAGTTGCCTTCTCCGGTGCTTCCGTCCATCCATTCTCCGTCGACAGTCCAGTAGTAGTTGCCGTCTTCGCCCTGCTTTACACTGATGTTCGGAGTGTAGCCGTCTTTGCCGACCGCTCCGTCTGCTCCGTCCTTGCCGTCTTCGCCGTTCTGGCCTGGGGCTCCGTTGGAGCCGTCCTTGCCGTGGTATATAGAGATGAATTTGCCATCAGACAAATATATGATGTAACCGGCCTCTTTACCATCTTCCATAATAGGGGAGATCTCAGTTATATACACATTGCTCTCGAGTGCTTCGATAATTGCCTGGAGTGCAGTGAGGTTAGTGTTGAGCTTATTGACCTTGATCTGCAGCTCTTCGAATGCTTTCCATGTCGGAATCTTGATGGTCGTTCCGTCTGCAAGTGTCAGTATGATGTAGTTCGGATCAGTTGTGTCTACGCTCTGGAAGAATGACTGGCCGTCTTTGCCGGGCGCTCCGTCGGTGCCGTTGGCACCTGCCGCGCCGTCTTCGCCGACGGCCTTGTAGAGTTGCTGCCAGCTCTTGCCGTTGTCATATGAGATGTACCAGAATTCGTCTTCGATTTTCAAAAGTGGGGTGACGCCGTCCTTGCCGTTCTGGCCTGGTTTGCCCTGCTCGCCGTCAGCACCGTCTTCTCCATCCTGACCTGGCGTGCCAGGCTTGCCGTCTTCGCCATCTTCTCCATCTTCACCGTCTTTTCCTGTGGTAGGTATCTTGTTGCCCTCTGCGTCTGTGATCCACTCTCCGTCCAAGGTCCAATAGTAGACTCCGTCCGTATCCTTGCGCACTCCGATCACCGGCGTGTGGCCGTCTTTGCCGTCAACTCCATCCTGGCCCAGCAGCCCGCCCTGTCCCGGAGCACCGTCCGCTCCGTCCTTGCCGTGGTAAATGGTGATTGTTCCACTTTTAGAGAAACTTATCTTGTAGCCGAGGCTGGTTCCGTCCTCCGTTGCCAACGGTGAAATGTCAGTCACATAGTCATTTGCCTGCAGAGCGTCTACAATGTCCTCCAATGCAGAGATGTTGCTGTTCCTCTTCTGGCATATCGCCTCCAATGCAGCAATCCTCTCTGCATGAGCTTCAAGCTCATCCCAGAGAGCTGAGTCGTCATAGTTCTGACAACTGTATGTGAGTGTGCATAAAAATATGAGCAGTAACTTGATGACTTTCATGTCGGAAGTGATCTTAAAAAAGGTTGCAAATATACATAATTCACATCAAACATTCCTTCTTGCTTTCTCCCGCCCAAACCTAGTTTGGTCCTGAAGTACTTTTAATAGTAGACAGCAACCATATTTAACAGTTTGACAGGAGAAACATAGAGGTAACTGTCATTTGCTTGGATTTCAAATGTGTACATTTTGTTCTCTGTACCTGTGTGCTCGGTTCCTGTGTAGTCGATCACGATGCCATTCAAGTCGGTTAACGCAAATCCGTAGTGTCCGTGATAGGCGATAGTAATAGTAATTTCCATTCCTGCCGGAATCAGATAAATATCGTGGTAAGATTGTGTGCCGAATTGTACAGGAGTCCCGATGATCTGTGTGGGAGATACCAAAGTACCCTGTTTTCTTGCAATCAATGAGTAACCGGCATTGCGTGTAAGAGAACCGTATATGTTTGTTAGTTTGAAATCCGATGTGTAGAGATAGGTTTCTTTCTTATGAGACTGAAAGGTATATTCTCCACTGACAATGTCAGATGACTTAACACTTTCCAGTATCAATCCGTTTTCATCCGCCAACACAAATCCATAACTGCCTGTAGGATTCACTTCAATTGTAACACCTGTTAAAGCAGGAACAAGATATTTGCTGGATGTACCGGTTCCTGCTACGCCCCAATTGACATAACTGTCATTGGGGTTTATGTAAGTAATTCCGTTTCTGGTTTCCAATTTTGTCAGTTCTACAATAGTGCCGTCTCCACCATATCCGGGAATTCTCTCTGTGTCTGTCTGAAATGTTTTGATAGGGCTGTACATTTCGTCTTGCTGCACTTTTGCACATATGCAATAGCTGTACTGAGTCTCTGGCTCCAACTTGTTTATTATGAATTCAAAGCAGTTGTTGTAGTCAAAGACTGAAGTAGAAATGCTCTCAGCTGTGTATATGTTAAATACTTCAGCATCAGAGTAGTATAAGGTTATCTGACTATATGGGAGAACATCTGCTTGAACATCAAGGTGGCCTGTGAAAGTGACCTTTCTGTCAGTGATTTCTGTTGGCTCGATACTACATGCGATTGAAAGCTTCTCTTTATGTCTGGATAGAGAGATGGTCTCGCCGGTGGCGAGGGTGAGGTAGAGATATTCGGAATTATATGATATGTCCGAGAATATGCTTTCGATACCGTTACCTGTGGCAGGGCCGTTCGCCTGCCAGGTCTTTCCGCCATCTATAGATACATACCATATTCCGTCTTCTATTTTTAGAAGTGGGGATGTGCCGTGCTGGCCATTCGCAGGGATCTTGTTGCCTTCTGAGTCGAGGAGCCATTCTCCATCAATTGTCCAATAGTAGCCGATTGTAGGATCTCCGAGCCATCCGGAGTCGAGAGACCAGTCTTCATCAGTCGCTTTCCTGATGCCGATTACCGGTGTGTGACCGTCTTTGCTGTCCACTCCGTCCTTGCCGTCTTCGCCGTCCTGCCCTGGGGCTCCGTTGGCTCCGTCTTTACCGTGATAGATGGTTACAGGCTGACTTTGGGAGAAATGAATAGTATAGCCGACCTCTTTGCCATTCTCTGTAGCAGTGGTGATCTCTGTCACATAATCACTGTTCTGGATTGCCTCCAGAATTGTCTGGAGCGCAGCCAGGTTGGTATTCATTTGGTTGACTTTGATCTGCAGTTCTTCGAACGCTTTCCAAGTCGGGATCTTTATCTGTGATCCGTCAGCCAGGGTCAGGATGATGTGGTTCGGGTTCGTTGTGTCTACGCTTTGGAAGAATGACTGGCCGTCTTTGCCGGGCGCTCCGTCGGTGCCGTTGGCACCTGCCGCGCCGTCTTCGCCGACGGC